>NZ_PTRA01000001.1:3405941-3715572 GCF_002943425.1 Siphonobacter curvatus | reverse complement strand
TCATAGGGCGGGTGTTCACCCCTTCCCATCCCGAACAGGGCCGTTAAGCCCCGCTCCGCCGATGATACTGGGTTCACCCCCGGGAAAGTAGGTAATCGCCTCCCCTTTATCAAAGAAGCTCCCCTCCATAGGAGCTTCTTTTTTTTGCTGGCTACCCTAGACGATACAGCCGCTACAGCTGTAACTAAAAAATAGAATAGCCACAAAAAAGCCTTCTGATCACTCAGAAG
Organism: Siphonobacter curvatus; assembly: GCF_002943425.1. Lineage (NCBI taxonomy): Bacteria > Pseudomonadati > Bacteroidota > Cytophagia > Cytophagales > Cytophagaceae > Siphonobacter > Siphonobacter curvatus. The sequence goes on along the minus strand of NZ_PTRA01000001.1, from coordinate 3,715,342 downwards.
GCTTTTCTTTTTTTATACCTCTAGCCCAAAGATGGGCTTATTCGTCTTCCACTTGCCGCGTGTAAAATCAGGAATTTGAATGGGAGCCGAGCCTTTTTTGATCGATTCTTCCGATAAAGGGCTAATGGCTGACCATGCCGCTGCATCATACACATCGATGGCAGGGGATCGTTTTTCCTGGATTGCCATCACAAATTCCTGCATGACGAAATAGTCCATACCACCATGGCCTGCTCCCTGAGCGTTTTTCTCAAACTTCGTCCAGAGAGGGTGATCGTATTTCTTCATGTAATCTCCATCTTTCTCCCACTGGTGGGCCTTCGGACTTTTCTTTTCAATGTAAATCTGATCGCCCTCGTCCATCCAGAGCCCATTTGTTCCCTGTACTTTAAAACCCAATGAATAAGGGCGGGGACTGTTCGTATCATGCGTAATCAGAATCGTTTCACCATTGGCACATTTTACCATGGTTTGTACCACGTCACCCAATTTGAATTTGACCTTTGCATTCGGGTGATTGGCCCCACCATTGTCTACGATATACTTGTGCAGACCTAAAGGTTTGGTCGCCATCGAAACCAGGTACTGAAATTGATTTCCCCGATTAATATTGATCATCTGAGCTACGGGTCCCAGACCATGTGTGGGATAAATATCACCGTTGCGGTCAATGGAATGCTGCGTCCGCCATTTGGCTTCCGAAAATCCTTTTTGTCCAAACTCTACGCCGCCGCCATACGCACTCTTTCCATCATTGAATTTTACTTCCCGAAGGTCATGCTCATAGCCGCATTCCAAATGCGTGAGTTCACCAAACAAACCCTGCCGAACCATATTCAACGCTGCCATGACGTCGCGACGGTAACAAACGTTCTCGAGAATCATGCAATGCGAGCCCGTCTTTTCGTACGCATTAACCAGATCCCAGGACTCCTGTAAGGTTACCGTGGCTGATACTTCTACGCCCGCGTATTTACCCGCTTTCATCGTCGATACGGCCATGGGTACGTGCCATTCCCAGGGGGTGGCAATGATAATACCATCCAAATCCTCTCGTTTGACCATGTTCTCAAAATCCCGCTCGTTCTTACTATAGACGACGGCTTCTTTCCGACCCGCCTCCCGTAACATCTTTTGAGCTTTTGCCACGGCCGCCGGATCAATATCGCAGATCGCATTGATTTCTACCTGTGGAAAGAGGATGCTGTTGCGTACGTGTTCACGGCCGCGTAGACCCACCCCAATGAAACCCAAACGTACTTTCTGGTCGTTGGGTCGGGCCGTAAGAATAGAAGGCACGAACGCCATGCCTGCCGTAGCCAGAGCGGCGTTTTTTAAGAAGTTACGACGATTGTTCATAGCTGTGTAGGATCGAGAGATGAATACTTTTCACGCAGGTATTGCTGCACGGTAGCAATGTCTTCTTTATTGGTTAAGTCCGGTACGTTCTCGGATAGCGGTAGCGTATAAACGCTGGTTAGCTGAGCCAATAGGTTCACGGCCGTAGGCAATTCTTTTTCATTACGTATGGGGTGAAAAGGCGTAGCTTCCAGACAGGGCATCAATCGTTGAGCCTCTAAAGCAAAGAGGTTCATACTTACCCCAACTCGTCCGGTTTGTTGGCGAGCGGCTTCGACTTCCGCTTCACTGGGTTTTTCGTGAATATCCAGCAGAAACCCTTCCGCATTAGTACGGATCAAAGCAAAGGCTTGAATTCGTTCAGCCGGAAAAAGTAAGGCGTTCCGGTCATAACTGACCAGTGCGTTGGGATAAGGGTTATTCCAGAGTAACTCCAGGGCCCGTGTTGAGTATAGATTGTCACTGTTACAAATGACCAAACGTCCCTGTTGCCATTCGGGTGTCTGCTGTAGGGCTTGCAAGACGGCGTCTGCCGTACCTGCTGGTTTTTGCCGGTCAGCAGCGATGTACTGACGGGCGAAGCGTATGGACAAACCCGGAAACGCATTGGATTCGTAATAAGCCTGGGTCAACGAATCCTCGGGGTGCAGTAAAAGAAGGGCTTCCGTGAATCCGGCTTCTACAGCATTCATTAATTGATAATCGATCAGCGACTGACCCGCCGTACCAACACTAATCATGCCCTTGGTAAGCGTATTGGCCTGATCCACTAGCTTGGGGTCTAACGCTAGATTTTCTACCGCTTTTTTCATGCGGGAAGACATCCCGCCGGCTAGAATCAGAATGCGTTTGTTCATTGGTAGATGTATTGGTTAAACTTGAGCCAACTGCGTTTCAGTCCGTACTCCTTCATCAATGGTAATGATGTAACTTTTTCCGCCAGCCCGTTCAATCGCTTCTGCAACCGCTTCGGCGTGAGTAGGAGCGTAGGCGAACATACAGCCACCGCCACCCGAGCCATTAATCTTGGCTCCTAAAGCTCCAGCCTCTAAAGCCACATCAATCATCCGATCAATTTTAGCCGTTGAAATGCGTTTGGCTTCCCGCAGATTGTATTGATGACGATTGAGTAAGTCTCCGAATTGTTTAGGATCGGGCTCGGGTCGGGCAAGCAGGTCTTTGGCTTCCCGTAAAATATCCCGATCCGAAAGATTTCCTTTTAGCAGAATAAACTCATCCGGCGTAAGCAAAGACTGGTAACGGTCGGCCTCGCGAGCGGGATAGGTGGGTAAAGAAAAGGAGGGGTCTGCCGCTTTAATTTTACGAATGGCTTCCAGCATGCCGTATTTGACGTGCTTAAGTACACCCAGCGTATCTTTCGCCTGTTGTGAATCACCGAGCACAAACGTACCCGCAATCGGCTTTAAGGTTTCTACTTTAGGCACTGGTTGAGATTCCAGGTAAATAACCTGCCCTACGGCACTGGACGTTTGATCCATACGGCCACCGGGTTCTCCAAATTCTTCAACTTCGGCCCGATACGCCAGATCCGCCAGTTGATGAATGGATAGAGGAAAGTCGATCAATTGCGTCAGATAATACGCCCAGGCTACAACCAGAGCCGATGAACTGGAAGTACCCGCATTAATGGGAATCGTACTACTAATACGAGCGTCGAAACCCTGCGGAAACACGGCTCCCTGGCGTTGCAATAAGTTCAGGACGCTTTTATAGTAATCGCGTTGACGACCATACGGAATTTCGGATTGAAGGTTGAACGATTCCGTATGATGAATATCCGGCATGGTCAGCTGTACCTGACGATCCGACCGGAGTTGCCCTTCAATTTGTAAACGCAAGGATATGGCAGCGGCAATAACGGGTAATCCGAGGTAATCCTGATGTTCACCAAACAAACAGATACGACCCGGAGCGGAAACGATAAAAGGTAGCGACATAGGCGTGAGGACATCAGAAACGTTGTACTAATGTAGGGCAGAAAAGCAGAAAAAAGCTACCGCCAGACGCGTCATTAGGCGGTAAAACCAGCGAAAACGGATGTACATTCGTTTGCACAGACGCGGACAAACGAATGCACAATTTTCCAGGAAAAAGAAAATTTATTGGATTAGGAGAGGACCATCAGCTCGGGTTGCAGAATGACTTTCTCAAAAGAAGCCTGGGGTTGAGCGATGGCGTTCAGGATCAGCTCAGCGGCGGTATAGCCCATGCGGTACGGATGCTGCTCGACGGAGGCCAGGGGTGGATGTTCGAGGTAAGCATTCATGGGCAGGTTAGCAAAACTCACGAACGAAATATCCGTATTCAGACGGAGCCCCTTGGCCCGGCAGACGCCCATGGCATCCAAAGCGACGTAATCGTTGAAAGTCAGTACCGAATCCGGCGGTTGGGGCAGGGCTAGCCATTGTTCCATAATTCGCCGCGTGGCTTCCGTGCTTAAGTCCACGGATTCAACTAATGCCGGTTCTGGAGAAAGACCTGCTTCGGTTAAGGCCCGTACGTAGCCTTCATACCGTTCCTGACTCGCCACCAAAGAAGCCGGTCCATTGAGTAGAGCAATCCGTTTGAATCCTTTCTTCACTAGTAAACTCGTCGCTTCGTAGGCTCCCATTTCCATGTTACAACTCACCTGATGGGTGTCAATACTGGGTGGAATGCGGTCAAATAGGACGAGTGGAATCTGGTGTTGCAAGAGTTTCTGAATGTGATCGAATTGATGACTTTCTTTTGCTACCGATAAAATGACACCGTCTACAACCTGACGTGAGAGGACGTCGAGCACCTGTTTTTCCCGCTCGTACTGGTCGTGTGACTGGTACAAAGCCACGGTATACCCGCGGGCAAAGGCTACTTCTTCAATACCATTGATGGCTTTCGAAAAGAAGTTCTCCTGTATTTCGGGTAGTACTACGCCCAGCATAAAGGTTTTTCCGCTTCGCAGATTACGGGCCGTTGCACTGGGAACGTAGTTCAACTGCTGAGCTAGCTCCTGAACGCGTTCCCGCGTGCGAAGCCCGATCCGGGGATGATTCTGTAACGCTCTCGATACCGTTGAAGGAGAGATTTTCAATCGACGGGCAATTTCTTTAATCGAGACGTTCATGGGGATTCAGGAATAAAAGAGGAAAAGAAAGGCTCAATTTAATGGTTTTTCAATAGCCAAACGAAAAAAGCCCCATCTCGGGGGATGGGGCTTTTAAAAGAAAACAAGTTTGATTAGTAACCCGGATTTTGTTTCAGGGTTGGTTGACCGTTAATATAGCTGTTGTTGATCTCATCCACGGGGAGAGGGAAATATTCGTGTTTACCCTTCGTAAAGCTAGCGCCGTTCAGATAGGTCCGCTTTTTGGATTCGGTTTGCAGATACGTATTCAGCGTTTGGTCGGCAATGCCCCAGCGGACCAGATCAAAGAAGCGGTGTCCTTCCATTGCGAATTCCAGACGTTGTTCAAAGCGGATGGCTTTGCGGGCTGAAGCCTGATCAGCAAAGGCCGCCGAGCCGCTGGGATATTCGTTGATCACGTAATTAGCGGCTGGTTTACCATCCGTATTGGTGACGTAAGGACTGTTTTTCGCCCGATTCCGGATTTGATTCACCAGTAAACGAGCTTTATCCAGATTCCCTGCTTCCGCTTCGCATTCGGCCAACCAAAGCAGGATGTGCGAATACTTAATCATGCGGTAGTTATTGGCCACCCGACGTTTGTTGGTGGAATGCGTATTGGTTCCTTCCTCGCTTTTGTAGTACATCCACTTTTTACCCGTGTAGGGTCCCGAATAGTTCTGATCCCGAATCCAGGTAACGCCCGGCATTGGACCCCAATCTAGAAATGGAATACCCCGACGGCCCACCGTCCAGTCCAGCCGTGGATCTACCGGAGCGGTATCAGGCGTAAAGGCATCGGTAATCTTCAAACCCTGATCACTTTTCAGATCCGAATTGTTAAACGTGTCCAGCATAGGCAAGCCATTTGCATCCGTTTTAAATGCATTCACCAAGTTTAACGAAGGCAAGTAAAAGCCACAGCAGCCACCACCCGGAGCTCCCGAAAAATAGGGCCAGTTGAGTTCATCACCCGCGTTTCCGTTCGAACCATTCGTACCGTCATTTACCGAGAATTGTACCTCGAAAATCGATTCGGCGTTGTTGTTTGTAAGGGCTTTGTAGTTGTCGTGATAATCGACCAGACGGTATTTACCGCTCGCTACAATAGCTTCCAGCAGGGGTTTAGCCGTGCTATACTTGTTTTCGAAGAGATACGCTTTCGCCAGATACGCCATGGCGGCGTACTTGGTTGCCCGTCCTTTCTGAGTTTGCGTTTCCGGCAGATTGTCCATCGCAAACTTGAAGTCAGCTTCGATGTTTGGCCAAATATCCTTGTCGTTAGGTACTTTTACTGAATTAGGATCCGCTGGATTGTAGATCGTTTCGTCAATATACGGAACCTTATTCCACATCTTTTTGGCTTCGAAGTGATAGTGAGCCCGTAGGAACCGAGCTTCAGCAATGACCTGCGTTTTTTCCGCGTCGGTCATATCGGTTGTCTTCGCCAGTAGCTGAAGCACTTCATTACAGCGGGAAATACCGTCGTAGACGACCCGCCATTTCCCCCGCATGTGTACGAAAGCGGGCTGGACTTCATAGCGTTCGATACCGGTGATTTCGGGCTGGTCACTGGCATCTGTGCCTTTGTACGCATCGTCGGAAGCCACGCCCCCGTATACCCAGTTCGATACGGCTCCGTGCCAGTTGGTACCCCCGGAACCAATGCCATCGAGCAGCGAGTAGGCACCAATCAACGAAGCAGAAACGCCACTTTTATTAGTAAGCTGGCTGCCCAAGGCCACCCCTTGCGGTTTTACGTCCAGAAAAGAGTCACCGCAGGAGGAAATGAGGCCCGTCAGCAAAATCGATAAAAGAATACTATTTCTTTTCATATAAGTAGCTGTAAAATCTGAAATGAGGTAAATGGGGATTAGAAACTGAGTCGTAAGCCTACAATGAGGTTTTTCGAGACGGGATAGGCTCCTTCGTCCACGCCTAAGTGCGTGTCCTGACCATTATCACCCGAACGACGTAAGTTAACATCCGGATCCAGCCCCGTATACTTGGTGAGCGTGAACAGGTTTTGTCCCTGTACATAAATCTGAGACGCTCCCAATCCTAAGCTTTTCTGCACACTTGCGGGTAAGGAGTACGACAACTGGATATTCTTCAGACGCAGGTAAGAACCTTTTTCAACGAAGTAGGTAGAAATTTGAGCACTGGTTGCGTCCGTAGCCCGAAGCTGGGGCAGTTTAGCGTCGGTTTTGCCGGGTACCCATGAGTCGTAAAGCATCCGCGTACTACGGTTACCCTGGAAGGTATTGAAATCAGTCCAGTACCGCATGTAATTGAAGAGGTCGTTGCCCTGTACGCCCTGTCCGAATAAAGTCAGATCGAAGTTTTTGTAGCCAACGCTGACGTTTAAGCCGTAGGTAAAGTCCGGGTGCGGATTTCCAATGAAGGTACGGTCAGCCGACGTTACCACACCATCTCCATTGACATCGCGGAAGATGAATGAACCTGCCCGGTTATACGTACCGAAAGCCTGGGGAGCGGCTTTCGCTGCTTCATCGGTTTGGAAGATACCATCAATGACGTAGCCGTAGAACGAGGCAATCGGTTCACCTACTTTCGTAGCACTCATGGCTGGCAGACGCGTGCTAAAGCCAAATTTGATGGAATTGGGATCGTTGTTGATCTTCAGTACTTTGTTGCGGTAGGTAGAGAAGTTGGCACCCACCGTGAATCGCATCTGGCCATCCATCGCCCGTCCGCTATAGTTGATCGACAGATCTACCCCTTTGTTCTGCATATCGCCGATGTTTGTATACGGGATCGTGGCCTGTCCCAGAGCCCAGGGTACATCGATCTGGCTAAGCATGTCCTTGGTTTTCTTGGTATACCAGTCAAACACTACCTGTAACTTGTTGTTGAACAAACTGGCATCGAAACCCAGGTTCAGAGAAGTAGTGGTTTCCCATTTACCCTGATCGTTTCCGAACTGAACCAGATCGAAGCCCGGAACAATGGAAGAACGCGATCCATTGATGTCGTAATGGTTTTCCGTAGGACGCGATTCGTACAGGGTATAAGCGTTGTAAATGTTGGGAATGTTCTGGTTACCCGTGCTTCCCCAGCCTCCACGAATTTTCAGGTCGGAAAGGAAATTGACATTCTTGAGAGCGGCCAGTTCGGACAAACGCAGACCCACACTGGCCGCTGGGAACACCGCATACCGATTGGCAGCACTAAAGCGTGAGGAACCATCCCGACGCAACGTAAAGTCAGCCAGGAAGAAATCCTTGTAGGCATAGTTGACCTTACCGAACAACGAAAACAAACGCGTACGGTTAACACCCCGGCCGCTGTTCTGCAGGCCCAGTGGACTACCCGCATTCAAATACAAATAATCGGGATCCTCAAAGGCGTAGTTACTACGGGTCGCGTCGAAGATGAAATCGTAGGTAGCAATGGCCTCGGTACCCGCCAGTACATTGATACTGTGATTACCAAACGTTTTGTTATACGTTAGCGTGTTGTACCAGGTCCAGGAGTTGTCGTACCGGTTTTCTACCCGGAGGTTGTTAGTATTACGAGCTTCCGGCGATTCGGGATCGAGCGGCGTAAAGGGACTGAAATTGTAGGTATTGTATTCAATACCTAAGCTGGTACGGAATACCAGGTTTTTCACGATGTCCAATTCCGCGAAGGCATTACCGAACAGGTGAATACCCTTCGTTACGTTGTCTTTGTTGCGGTACAGCTCGGCGACCGGGTTACGGGCGTTCCCTAAGTTGGCTCCTTTCGCTCCGGCAAAGTTTCCGGCAACGTCGTATACGGGAATCAGCGGGTTCATCCGTACGGCAAAAGCAATGGGATTTGATTCATCGTTGTTGGTAATACCCACCCGCTCATCATACGATACGGTAAAGTTTTCACCAATGCGAATGCGATCTTTCAGCTTAAACTCCGTATTGGCCCGTAAAGAATACCGTTTGTAGTTGGTATACTTCATGATTCCCTTCTGATCGAAATAGTTGAAAGAAATCGCGTACGAGCCCTTATCCGTGCCGCCGCTGGTACCCAATTGATAATTCTGAATCAGGGCGGGATTGAAGAGTTCTTTCTGCCAGTTCGTGCCTTGCTTGTTCGCCTTCGTAATCATGAACTTCGTTTTGCCCAGATCCGGATTTCGCAGATCGTAGGTGTAATTAACGTAGTTGCCATTCGCATCACGAGCCACGCGGGCATCGCCTTCGAATACACCGGAGGGATAGATGTAATCCGGAATGACGGGTTGTTCGCCGCTGCCATACTGGCCGTGTGAAGGCGTTTGACCGACGTTGCGTGCCGAAGCCCAAATCTGCTGACCTAGCTCCTGGGAGTTAAGCAGGTTGAGGAATCTGCCCGGCCGCTGTACCCCTACGTACATATCGAAGGTCAACTTAGGCTCGCCGGGTTTTCCTTTTTTAGTCGTGATAATTACAACCCCGTTGGCGGCCCGGGCTCCGTAAATCGACGCTGCTGACGCATCCTTCAGTACCTGCAGACTTTCAATATCATTCGGGTTGATATTATTCAGGGTACCCTGCGTGGGAACGCCATCGACGATATAGAGGGGCGAGTTGTTGTTAATCGTACCAAATCCCCGAATCCGTACCATGGTACCACCGCCAGGCGAGTTGTCGTTGCCTACCGTTACCCCGGCGGCCCGACCTTGCAGGGCCTGCGTTAGGTTGGCCGTAGGCAGGGCCGTCAGATCGGCTCCTTTGACAACGGTTACGGCCCCAGTAATGTCCTTTTTACGCTGGGTACCATAACCCGTAACGACTACTTCGTCTAGTGCTTTCGTTTCTTCCTGTAAGCTAATGTTAAGGGTGGTTTGATTACCGACGGGTAATTCTTGAATGCGATAACCAACCGCTGAGAACACGAGTACATCAGAAGTACTAACGCTGTTGAGGGTATACAAGCCCGATGCATCCGTCACCACGCCCCGTGTGGTTCCTTTTACCTGCACACTTACGCCCGGAACGGCCTGCCCATCCGCTGCAGAAACTTTACCCGTAATTCGTCTTTCCTGAGCACAGACGATTTGCACCATCCCAAGTAGAATAGCACATACCCAAAGTAAGGATTTTTTCATAGAGAAGTAATTGTGTAGCTATAGAGGGTTTATTTTATTAGGGGGTAATTTGTCTGCAATTATTAAAAATTATTCTACGAATTGTCAAATTTTAGCGACGTGTTACAATCTTCTGATTGCTAAAAAGTACTTGATTTTTACAGAAGGGGAAGTGAATAAGAAGGGCTAGAGGATTATTTTATACTGGTATTATTTTATGAAAAAATAATATTTTTCTGCAGTGAGAATTAAAAACAGTATAAAATGCTTTTTTGTAAAATTTAAAAATTTATATAAAAAATGTAAATATTTCACTGAAAGTGAAGCTTCCTTACGAATTGCTCAGTCGATCAGTAATATTATCTCGGACGATTCTAATGTACCTTTGCAGGGCACCGAATAAGCGGTGCCTTTTTAGTAACTATTGATTTATGTGTATGAAAAAAGCTTGGCTGCTGGGCGGGATGTTCTTAAGCTCGCTGGCAATAAACGCTCAACAACGCTTAACACCCGAACAACTTTGGAAGATGGGAAGGGTATCGGGACTGGGTATTTCCAATGATAAACAATACGTAGTATACGCGGTCAGTACGCCACAAATGCCGGACAACAAGAGTCAGCGGAAACTTTATAAAATTCCAGTGGCGGGCGGAGAAGCTCAGGAAATTAGTACTACCGAAGGCTTACTAAGCGATTCAAAAGTATCCGCCGATGGTAAGTATCGCATCAGTAGTGAGCCTGTACCCGTACTGAATATTACGGGAGCCGATAAGTATAAGGATTTACCACAATCCAATGCGTATGTATTCACTTCACTGAATTATCGGCACTGGGATACCTGGGAAGATGGAAAGTTTGATCACGTGTTCTTGACCCCGCTCGTGAATGGTCAAGCCGGTACGCCGAAAGACCTCATGCCCGGCGAAACCAATGATTGCCCCCAGAAACCGTTTGGTGGGGATGAGGACTTTATCTGGCATCCCGACGGAAAACATGTCGTATATGTAACGAAGAAAAAATTCGGTACCGATTACGCAGTTAGTACGAATACGGATCTCTATGAGTATGATGTAACCACCGGAGCGACCCGAAACCTGACTGAAAGTAACAAGGGATACGATGTTAATCCATCGTTTAATGCGAAAGGAGAACTGGCCTGGTTGCAGATGAAACGCGATGGGTACGAGGCCGATAAGCAGGATCTGGTCGTATCCAATGGAAAGTCTACACTGAACCTGACGCAGCAACGCGATGATATTCACGTGGAGGGATTCAAGTGGAGCGAAGACGGAACGGCGTTATTTTTCTGGGCTCCCATCAACGGAACCTTACAGATATTTAAAGTAAGCTATCCTGCCACTACGCCGGCAAAGCCCGTCATTACGCAGCTTACCAAGGGTGATTTTGACGTGAGTGACATTATCGGGCAGGTAGGTCAGAAGCTGATCGCGTCCAAAACGGATATGAATCACCCGGCGGAATTGGTAACGATTGATGTGACCAATGGTTCTATTCAGGCACTGACGCACGTAAACGACGCTACGGTGTCTTCCTTAGGCATGTGCAAAACCGAGCGGCGATGGGTAACCACTACCGATCGAAAAAATATGCTCGTGTGGGTAATCTATCCACCCAATTTTGATCCTGCTCAAAAGTACCCAACGCTGTTGTACTGCCAGGGAGGACCGCAGGCTCCGTTGACGCAGACGTATTCGTACCGCTGGAATTTTCAATTGATGGCCTCGCAGGGGTACATTGTGGTAGCCCCTAACCGTCGGGGTATGCCTGGTCATGGAACCAAATGGAACGAACAGGTGAGCAAAGACTGGGGTGGGCAGGTCATTCAGGATTATCTGAGTGCTATTGATGCGGTATCGAAGGAGCCGTACGTAGATAAAGATCGCCGGGGCTGCGTTGGAGCCAGTTTCGGTGGATTCTCGGTGTTCGCTTTGGCGAGCGTGCACGCCAAACGATTCAAAACGTTCATTGCCCACGATGGCGTGTTTGATTTCCGTAGCATGTACGGCACCACCGATGAATTATTCTTCGAAAACTGGGAAAAAGGCGGTCCGTACTGGGATAAGAAAAACGCGGTAGCTCAACGTTCGTTTAGCCAGTCGCCGAGCAACTTTGTAGAAAAATGGGATACGCCCATTTTCATTATCCAGGGTGGAAAAGACTACCGGGTACCCATCGAACAGGGCTTACAGGCTTTTCAGGCAGCCCAGCTACGGGGAATTAAAAGTAAATTGCTATACCTGCCCGACGAAAACCATTGGGTGCTCAGCCCTCAAAATGCGATCGTCTGGCAGCGTGAGTTTTATAAGTGGCTGGAAGAGACGTTGCCCTAATAGATCGTAGGTTGAAACCCTGTCAAATGCCCTGCACAGTTCGGAACGAACCGTGCAGGGCATTTGCAGTTTAAAACAATTTTTACTGAATTAAGAAGTCGACTTAATTCCAGGTTTTATCACGAAATACACCTATTTGATCGTTGTCGAAACGTATATTCAAACAGTAATATATTTTTCTAATATTCTTTATTGATTAATTAATATTTTAAATTTTTACAATAAACTTTCATAAAATTTTGAAATACAGATAATATGTTTGCTAAAGTTTTGACCCTTAACTTAAACTATATTTATGAACAGAAGTCTACTATTCATCCTAGGGATGATGTGCTGGGCGTGGACGTCCGTCTGGGCCCAGGAACGTAAAGTAACCGGTAAGGTAACCTTCGCCGATGACGGCACCCCGCTTCCTGGAGTGACCGTGCGTCTCAAAGGCACAGGTCTAGGTACGAATACCGATAGCCAGGGGAAATTTGCCATTACGCTACAAGGCACAGATCCCGTTCTCGTCTTCAGTTCAGTCGGGCTTCTCACCCAGGAACTACCCGTAGGGACGCAGTCCATCATCGACGTAGCAATGGCGAATGACTCCAAGGGCTTACAGGAAGTAGTCGTGACGGCTCAGGGGATTGTTCGCGAGAAAAAAGCGTTGGGCTACTCCGTAACTTCCCTGGATCAGAAACAAATTCAGGATCGGCCCCAACCGGACATTGCCCGGGTGCTACAGGGAAAAATTCCTGGCGTTAACATTACCTCGACCTCCGGCGTTTCGGGTACGGGTACCAGCATCAACATTCGTGGGTTTTCTTCCATTACGGGCTCAACCCAGCCGCTTTTTGTGGTCGACGGCGTACCCTTCAACTCCAGTACGAACGGACGAGGTTCTTTTGCGGATGGGGGCCAGTCGGCTTCCAGCCGTTTCATGGATCTGGATCCCAACAATATTGAAAACGTAACGGTACTGAAAGGGCTGGCCGCAACGGTAACCTACGGCGATCAGGGACGGAATGGCGTGATTCTGGTCACCACTAAAAATGGCACGAAGAAAGCCCGGCCAACGGAGTTCTCAGTAACCCAGTCGTATTTTACCAACCGGGCACACTTACCCCATTACGACAACAACTACATCGGTGGATTCCAGCAGAACCTGGGTTATTTCTTCAGTAACTTTGGACCAACCCTGGCGGACGCTTATGCGTATCCTTCGCAGAATTCGAACGCCGCGTTGACGACGCATCCCTACGCCAACTTCACCAATGCAGCGTTGCGGGCGGCCTTTGCTGATTACGTGGCCTCGGTCAGTCCGTATCGATTGCAGATATATCCCAACAACGTACGGGACTTTTTCCGTACGGGACAGATTTCCAATACGTCACTCAATATCTCCGGCGGAACCGACCGCGTGAGTTATAATATCTCGGCCGGCTACAATGCAGAGCAGGGCTATATTCCAGAAAACGGCATCAAGAAACTCACGTTGGGCCTGGGTCTCAATGCACAGCTGACGCCCAAGTTACACGTCAATACCTCCTTTAACTTTACCAATACCGACCAGTTCTCTCCGCCGCTGAGTGCCGGAACGGGTAATAACGCCGTGGGCTTTCCATCGGTACTGGCGAACGTATTATATACGCCCCGCCAAGTGAATTTGATGGACTGGCCTTACGAAAGCCCCATTGACGGAAGTTCGGTTTATTTCAGAAGTGGCAACGATATTCCCAATCCACGCTGGGTTCTCAAAAACTACAAAACGACGGGGGTAGTCAACCGGATTTTTTCGGCTACTTCCTTAACGTTTGATCTGACCAAGGAGCTGACGCTGCTGTATAAAGTCGGTCTGGATACCTACATTGAGAAACAGCAATACATGCTCAATAAAGGGGGAGTGGCGTATGTCAATGGCTTTTACGCTACCAACGACATTCAGAACACGATCTGGGATAATAGCATGATTCTTTCGTATGCGAAGTCACTTAGCGAGAAATTCAGTCTGTCGGCCCGTCTGGGCGGAAACATGCGGAACGACGTGACCAACCGATCGGGTGTCGTGAGCGAAAACCAGTTAGCCCGGAGCCTCTTCCGTCACACCAACTTTATTAATAACGTAGGTTACGATGGGACGATTGAACAAACGCGGATTGGCGTCTTTGGCGAAGTAACGGCTGATTTCAATAACTATCTGTTCCTGAACCTGGCGGGACGTAACGACTGGACCTCAACGGTAGAAATCCCCAACCGCCGGATTTTCTATCCCTCGGCCAGTATTTCGTTCGTGCCTACCACGGCTTTCGGGATTCAATCGGATAAAGTTAATTTCCTGAAACTACGGGCGGGGGTCGGAACTTCGGCCGGATTCCCCGATCCCTACAGCACGCGGAACATCTTGGATCAGAATGCCCGGGCCTGGCTATCGGCGAGTGGAGCGGCCCTGCAATCGCAGTCCGTAAACGATCGCCTGGGTAACCCCAACCTGAAACCCGAGTTGCATACCGAGTACGAGGTAGGGCTCGAAGGAAAAATGCTGAATAACAAAATAGGTTTCGATATAACGGCGTACCAGCGAAATACCCGAAATCTGATTACGCAGTCACCCCTGGATGCTTCAACGGGTTATACGCAAACAACCATCAACATTGGGAAGATTCGCAACGAAGGAATCGAAGCCAGTATCAACCTGACGCCCATCAGCAAAGGGGATTTCGTGTGGAATGCCACGATTGTCTACAATCGCAACAAACCCAAAGTGCTGGATCTGGGCGGTACCCTTCAGGAGGTTCAGGTTACGGGTTTTACGGGTGGATTGGGGAACTATGCCGTCGTTGGTAAGCCCTTCAACATTATCAAGGGAACGGGCTTCCGCCGCAATGAGCAGGGGCAGTACATTGTTGGGGGAGATGGCTACATGCTGTCTACGGCAAGCCCCATCGTATTGGGTGATCCGAACCCGGCCTTCACGACCAGTCTGATCAATAGCTTCACTTACAAGGGACTGACGCTGGATTTCATGATCTCCTATCGCCACGGGGGGGCCATGTATTCTACCACGGCAGGATCGCTGCTAGGACGGGGGCTGGTGAACCTGGCGATGGGTCAAAAGGGTGGCTTTAACCGGGCACAAACGGTGGTCGTTCCCGGCGTGAAGGGCGATGGAACCCCGAACGACATCCAGCTGACGGCTTCGGACTTCTACTTCAACAACTACTATTTCTTTGGCGATGAAGGACGGATTTTCGATGGATCAACGATCCGTTTGCAGGAGGCTTCCCTGTCGTACCGACTGCCCAAACGCTGGTTTGAGAAGTTTTTCCTTAAAGGAGCTTCGCTGGCCTTTACGGGGAATAACCTCTGGTACCGGGCGATCCACTTCCCCAAGGGCCTCAATTTCGATACGGACAACCTGGGGTTGGGTGTCGGAAACGGCCTGGGTTTCGAATTCCTGACGGGGCCGAGTGCCCGCCGCCTGGGAGGAACCGTAAAACTGACCTTCTAGTCGATAACATTCATCGGAACTACCCCTTTCAGAACCATGATCAAGAAATTTAGTGTGGCCTTAATAGCGGCCCTGAGCCTCAGTGTAGGTTCCTGTAAGCTGGACTTACTAGACAATCCCAACGCGGTAACTACGTCTAATACGGATATTAATTATTTGCTGAATCAGATTCAGCTAAGTTACGCCAGTCATTTCAACCAAAGTAGCGATCCCGGCATGCGACTGACCCGTATGCTGAATCAGGGTTCCGCCATTTATGAAAATGCCGTTTCTCCAGCCTATTACGACGGCCTCTGGAACGTTTCGTACGCGACCCTGCTCACGGACATTAAAACCCTGATTCCGCTGGCGGAAAAATCGGAGCTTTATTTCCACGCCGGGGTGGCCCGGATCATGCGGGCTTCGGTGCTGGTGAATCTGGTGGATCTCTTCGGTGATGTACCGTATTCGGAAGCCATTGACCCGGTCAACTTTAATCCGAAGGTCGATGCCGGTGCTTCTGTATATACGGCGGCTCTGAAAGACCTCGACGACGCCATTGCCAATCTGGCGGCCACTTCGAAAAGTAGCCCCACCAGTGATCTGTATTTTTCGGGTAACAAGGATAGCTGGACGCGGACCGCTAATGCCCTCAAGCTGAAAATATACCTGAATCGTCGTCTGATAGACAAATCTGGCTCAACGGCTGGTATCAATGCCTTGATTGCGGAAGGAAAGCTTATTTCAACAACGGCTCAGAACTTCACCTTTAAATACGGCTCCAACCTAACCAATCCGGATACGCGACACCCGCGATATGGATACAGCAATACGGGGGCGGGTGATTACCAGTCTAACGCCTATATGGGGACAATGTATTATTCCAAAGGCTTTGTCGATCCCCGGATGCGTTATTACTTCTATCGCCAAACGACGAAGAATCCCACGGATGTCAATGCATTGCGGTGTATTACTAATGCCAAGCCTACGCATTATGCGGCTACGGATTACTTCTGCTTACCCACGGATGTGGGCTATTGGGGGCGGGATCACCTGAATAACGAAGGTATCCCACCGGATGGGTTATTGCGGACGGCTTTTGGACTGTATCCGGCGGGTGGTTTGTACGACAACAACGCCGGGACGGGTGTATTTCTGGGTGCTGGTGCGGGTGGTGCCGGCATTCAACCCATCCTGATGCGTTCATTCGTGGATTTCATGCTGGCTGAATCAGCCCTGACGCTGGGCACGACGGGATCGGCAAAATCGCTGTTACAGTCGGCTATTGAAAAGTCCATGACCGATGTGCGAAGCTTTGCTTTGAGTACTACGGAAGGGGGGAAGATTACAGCCTTTGAAACAGATAACAAGATTGTCTGGGCTGATGAAGTGAGCAAGTACGTTGCCAAAGTCATGGCCAGTTACGACGCGGCCACAACGGATGATGCTCGCCTCAACATCATTGCTACTGAATATTGGCTGGCTTTATACGGCAACGGCATCGAGGCCTACAACATGTATCGCCGTACGGGTAAACCCGCCAACCTGCAACCCGCACTGGATGCTAATCCGGGAACGTTCCCCCGTTCGCTGTACTATCCCACTTCCTACATCACGCGAAACGCCAATGCCAAGCAAAAGTCCAGTATTGGCCAACCCGTCTTCTGGGATACGAATCCAGCTAATTTGTTGAAATAATTAACTGCTAAAACCGATGATCTCTTTAAAATATATACTTGGATTTTCCCTGTTGATGCTGGCTCTGCTAGCCTGTAAAACGGAAATGATCGATCGACTGGATGCTGCTGATATGGAGAACGGAGGGTATGTGCGGACGGTGAGACCTTATCCGGTATTGTCGGGGACATTTTCGTTCAATAAAGCGGCCTTCGCCACAACCGCGATGCGTTTCACGGCCGAAGCCATTACGCCTGACAAAGGAGCCTTGTTTGCTTCGTACGATCTGACGGTGGCCTTTGTTGACAACACCAAAACCAATGGCGGAAATGCCTCGGTCAATGCCACTGCTTTGAAATCCATTCCAGCCTCGGCGTTCACGAAAAACGATACGACGGGCTATCCCCGCAGTATCATTTCGGTCAGTGCTACCGAAGCGATCACGGCCTTGAAGCTGCCGACGGATAGTGTCAATGCGGGGGATTACTTCGAGCTACGGGGCACCATGAAACTAACGACGGGGCAGAGCTTCTCTAGTACGAATTCTGGCGTTAACATTACGGGAGGTGCTTTTTATAGTTCTCCGTTTTATTACCGGGTGAACGTCGTTCAGAAGTAAAACACCAACGCTTTACCGCTGGGTAAGCGTTGGTAGACTGGTTCCGAAACACGGGTTAGATTGCATCGGTCGTTTCTAAATCAAATGGATTTTGAAAGGCTGTACTGAGCACGCTTCCAGGCCCGCACGGCAGTCGCCAGGACAAGTCTTCGCGTATAAAACAAGAGCCCCGCCGAACAGCGGGGCTCTTGTTCTGTGTGAAATAAAGCCCTTAGTGAGCTACGACAATCTTCTGCTTTTGAATGGCCGTACCGTCGTTGACTTGTAAGTGGTAGAGGCCATTGGTTAAACTCTGGGTAGGAATAGTAACCGTACCATTTTGAAGTTCGCCCTTCCACACCGCTTGTCCCATGGGGCTATACAGAACGGCTTTGACAGCAGTAGCCGTTCTGCCGGCATTTTCTTTAATACGGATGGTAACATCCGCATCCGCTGGACTTGGGTAGGCAACCAATCCATAGGTTGGAGCCAAGCTGAGAGCAATGATTTTGCTGTAATGATCCGGCTCTGAGGCTTCATCGATTTTCAGGCGATAATAGCTATTGCCAACCTGGAGTTTCGTATCGTAGAACGTATACAACGCTGAAGAAGTATTTTGCGAGGGCGTGAAGCCGATACTAAACCAGTTTTTCCCGTCTACACTTTTTTCTACGCCATAACCTACGATGTTTTTCTCGTCGGTTACTTTCCAGGATAGTACGCCTACGTTCTCGGGGATAGTAGTCACATCCATACCGGTAAAGTTTTTACCAGTACTGGATTCAACCTGTCCTCTGAAATAGATTAAACTAACGGGCAGCGGAGCATCAATCACGTAGTCAAAGCCTAATTGGTTGTTACTCTTCGTCACTTCATCAATGGTATTTTCTGCGTCAATCACGGCGTTGATTTGATTATTAGTAACCGCATTGGATGTATTCTTTACATCGAAATAAAGCGTATCACGATACCGGACTGGATTGAATGTAAGCGTGCCCAGGTCGGTGGTAGTACTCGCAGAACCGGTACTGGCCGTTCGTTTCAATGAAACTTTAACAGGAGAACCAGAGACGGTTCCTAGGTTACTAACGGCTACACCCAGCTTGAAATTTCCCGTTGAGGTACTTCCTGATTCTACAAACAGACTACCCGCGTCAAAAGCCAGATCAGGCTTAGTTAAGGGGAAGGGAACAATGGCCGGGTCACCCTGCAGGTTAAACTCCTGGGCGTGTCCTACGGTCATTTTATTGTTCGGGTTGTCCGATACGTAGCGAGTGGTCGTAGCTACCAGCACATCGCCAAATGATTTATTGAGGTACGTGGAGCTTGAAAGATTTTGGAACAGAAGGCTGGAATAGCGATCCAGATAACTCGGCCATCCCAAAAACGAAGAACCTAGGAATACGATAGCTCCCCGATCGGGTGTATTGACCCAGTTGGTACCAACGGTCTGAATATTGTCATTCGAGAAGATGTTCCCCGCTTCGCAGCCATTCACAAACATAATCGGGTATTTACCCTTGTTGTTGAAGTTGCTGTTCGTCGCCAATCCAATGTCAATGTCCGTATAGCCGGGACCCGAGTGACCGAAAAAGGTAATCATACTTAGTCCCGCATTCACTTCTTTTGAAACGTCAAAGAACTCTACATTCGCGGTGGTTTGCTTGGAAAGAATCTTCGGATTGCCGCCCAAAGGTGCGTTTTTAACGGTATTGGAATAATTAGCAGCAAAATTTCTAAACGTAGGAATTTCGTAGGAAAACTCACGCCCCCCACTCAGGTTCAGAAAATTCTTCCGCCACAGGGCTACGGGTTGACTTTCGTACTCTTTTACCTTGTTTAAATACGCGTATACTTCATCCGAAGTGGTCGTATTCAATCGACCCACTGAAAGTGCGGGTACGTTAGCTGGCTTGCCGTTGATTCCCATGACGAGCAGCCAATCCGAACCTGGCCAGCCGCCCGTAGGTACTAAGTTTACATCATTCATCGCCTCACTGGTGCCCAAAATGAGTCGGAAGTATTGCGGAGCAATAGCCTTTCCAATCAGAAATAAATGCTTCGCAGGTCCTGACTTAGCCATATAGTCAGCAAAACGGCGAATAGCCAAAGGACTATTTTCACCATAGTTAAACAGGTTGGAAATTAACTCCATATCTACTACTAGGGGCCGATAGCTACCACCCTGACTAGATGCCCGGTAAGTGGCATAGTCATTGGCTGCTTGTTGCAATGACTTATGGGTGAGGATAAGATAGTTATAGTCAGCCGGAGTAATGGAACGAAACGTAACTCGTTCAATTCTGGATACGTTACTTACTGATCGATTGACCCAGAGATTCCGCGTCTGCTGCGTATTGCCTACAACAGCTTCGAGTGTGCTGCCTGAAAGAGTACTCGTGATTCGCTGAATATTGTTTAAGTCCGTAACGTCATAGACTTGATCCTGGCCGGTAGCATTACTAAACTGGAACAGGGAAGTGCCTGAAGCATTGGGTCGTGAATGAATGGACTTACCGATAGTAACCTGATTTAAATCTAACGTTTGCGAATAATTCAATTTAAAGTAGACTACCGCATTAGAACCAGCTTTTGAAGTTACTCGTACTGCCGCATTCGTAGTACTTAGGTTTGCCCACTCCAAAGGCTTGGCGGTATTGCTCAACTGTACATTGGCAAACGAAACCGTAGTAACGGAAGAGTTGCCAACGCTAAGATCAATCTGGTGACTACCTTTATTTACTCCATAAAAAGAAGCTTCTAGGCTGGGAGCAGGGCCTTCTAGGTAGGGATTGCTAACCGCTAGCGAATAATCTCTCCCGTTTGTTACTTTAATATAAGTATCCAAATACCCTTTCCCGGCACTGAATTCACTCACAGAAATTCCTTGTTGGTAATCCTGAAAACCGTTTGAGGCATCAAAGGAGGCACCGACTTCAAACGTACTCTTATAAGCAGTCACACTCTGTTCCAGGTGATACTTTTCTGCCACTAGGCCACCTTTGGCAAGCGTAGAGCTAGCTACCCGTTTCCCTTTGGCTCCTTGACTGACGGTCAGGAAGTAATAAGAGTTATCCGTGAATAAACTCACGTAGGGGTTGGTTTGCGATTCCTTGGGTACGTACAGCTCAGCATCCCGAGAGCCGTCGTTACCTACCCCAAAGAACTCAATGTAATCGCTGCCATCCAATCTGCCATCACCTTCACCTGCAACGGTAATCGCTTGTTCAACGCCTCGTCTGAACACCTGAATCTGTTGAGGGTTGGCAGACAGATCAAAACCAGCGTTTTGTAACTCGGCGTAGGTGATCCGGTATATTCCTTTCTGAGTGACCGGAATTTTGAAATACGTTTGTTGGTAATTAATCCATTCATTACCACTCTGTTGGGCGAAGGATGGTTTCGTTACGCATAACAAAAGAAGAAAGAGTAAATAGTAAAGTTTTTTCATATAGATGAAAGATAAAGGGATACGCTACTAGATCAGAGAGTGGTTTTTATGGGTTTGGAGTGGGGAATTTGAATGAGTAAAAAGAGCTGTTTTCATGAAAATGAGTAAAATGACTGTCAACTATCAATTGAGCCAGGCTGTATTAACAATACTATCGATGTACTTTAAACTCTATATTCGCTAGAATGAGGTAAATGCAACAAACGCTTCTACAAATGTGGTGATATCTAACAGGTAAGTAATTGGCTTATAGTGAATAAAATTTTTGATACCCTCCTGGACTTTCCGACCGTTAACCATGGAAAGACGGAACAAGCCAAGTCTACCATTACCTAACGGTACGAGGTATAGGCTAAAAGTATAAAAAAAAATCTTATAGTTTGTTAAGAATGAGTTAAGTGGTAAAAATTTCGATGGATTGGTCAAAAGAAGGATGAAACGTCATTAAAAATAAATAAAAAATCCCTGAAAATAAGCATGAGTCTATTTCAGGGAAGTAAAACAGTACTAGGAAAGGTTAGGAGCGTCTGATCTTATAAACGCGGTAGGTTGACCATTCGGTACTAGTGACAGAT
The DNA here is from genome assembly GCF_002943425.1 of Siphonobacter curvatus. Taxonomy (NCBI): domain Bacteria; kingdom Pseudomonadati; phylum Bacteroidota; class Cytophagia; order Cytophagales; family Cytophagaceae; genus Siphonobacter; species Siphonobacter curvatus. Next base: position 3,693,667 of record NZ_PTRA01000001.1, on the reverse strand, counting down.
AAGTATAAATAGCCAGTTTGGGCTTCTGTATGGCTTATGAGGTGGATGGCATAGCGGGAGCCATCGTACTCCAGGAACTTGTGCCAGTTAAGTCCGTCATCATCCGTATACATGATCAAACATTTCGTAGATCTCCCGATTCCGCAAAATAACGAAGCCCAGATTTCCGTATGGGTTGCCGTTTTTAGGTACGTCATATTCATAATCGGACACCGACGGTAAGGGTCTGGAATGATCAGACTCTGGTAGCGTTTCCCGTCAGTGGTGGAAACCAGGAAGTTAGTACCTCCCATATAGTCCGAACCTAAAAACATCCTTTTACTGCCATCAAGCATGGATGTATAGCCTCCTTTGAACAGGTGTAGATGAGTTACCATCTTCCAGCCCTGATTACGCTTGAACCGATTCAGTTGATCGTAGCAAGACAACGAAGAGTTAATCCACAGTTTCTTGTGGTTATCCCCGTCGGTCATGATCAGCGATTGTAGCAGCGTGCTGTACTTGAGTACGTGTACGTGTTTGTTAACCCCCCGTTCATGCAGTGAGCGTATCTGCTGCCAGGTTAGTCCTTGATCTTTTGAATGATAAAAATACGCCAGACTTTGCCACCGCGTTTGTTGCCAGATGGAACCGTATTCGCCAATGAACAATTCACCCGAAGGCAATTCGGCGATCCCGTTGTTGAACAGAAACCAGCTAATAGGACTGCTCAACTGGAGTACCCGCTGAAACGAAATGCCCTGGTTATTACTCCTGAAAATGCAGCCGCCCGAGGCGATCAAAATAACATTAGCCTGCGTAATGTAGAGACTTTTGATTTCTTCATCGAAGGTACTAACCACCTTAGCCTGCGTAGCACCGGCGGTTTTATGATAAAGCTGATGCTTTTCACGTTGCGAAACGCACCAGTACTCAAGGGAGGGCGTAATAAGGCAAAAAAGCCAGTCGGCAGAAGTTTCTTCTAGTTCGTGTAGAAGTGATTCCGGGTCGGAAGTCCGTTGAATGATTCCTTCTTCGATGACTGTATGAGGTGTACGAGAGCTAAAGGCAAGGTACTTTTTACGACGGTTAAGTTTTAGTACATGAGCCACTTCCCAAACAATAAAAGACATCAACTCCACCATTTTGCCAGTGTAATAAATATCCTTACAAAAGGAAAAGAGGTGCTTGCTTAAATGTATGGGATGTTTAAGCGACAATGAAGCATACTTGGATGATAAAGCCATGAATTTATATCAATATAGGTTCTAATAAGTGATATCTATTTAGTTATCCACCGGTATTGATATTGGTTATCACGCATGATTAAACTTTCACGGAAAAACGTCTCCCGCTGGAACCTAACTTGCCCTCCTACGTTTTTCATCGTATCTTCAAGTTTGATTTTGTTGTAGGATAGAGAGCCCCGTTACTATGCATTTTTCCCATCTTCACTGCCATACCAAATTTTCCCTGCTCGATGGTGCCGCTGACATTGGCGGTATGTTCAAGAAAGCCAAGGCGGACGGACATTCGGCAGTAGCCATTACCGACCACGGTAATATGTTCGGCGTGTTCAAATTCGTGGCCGAAGCCGGAAAACACGGGGTAAAACCTATTGTAGGCTGTGAATTTTACGTGGTACAGGATCGGCATGAGCGGAAGTTTACCAAGGAAAAGAAAGACGTTCGGTATCACCAGCTGATGCTGGCTAAGAATGAAACGGGCTACCGAAATCTGGTCAAACTCTGCTCGCTGGGCTTTATTGAAGGCATGTACGGCAAGTACCCTCGTATCGATAAAACCCTGATCGAGCAATACCACGAAGGCCTCATTGCCACGACCTGCTGTATTGGAGCCAGCGTACCGAAAGCCATTCTGCGGAAGGGCGAAGAGGAAGGTGAAAAGGAGTTTCTGTGGTGGTTGAATATCTTCGGCGAAGACTTCTACGTCGAACTGCAGGATCACGAAATCCCCGATCAGAAGCGGGTCAATGAGGTGCTACTCAAGTTTGCCCGCAAGCATAACGTAAAGGTGATTGTTTCCAACGATAGTCACTACGTAGATCAGCAGGATGCCAACGCCCACGACATTTTGCTGTGCGTCAACACCGGTGAAAAGCAGAGTACGCCCTCGGCCAAGGACTTCTCGGATGACGAGGCCATGCCCCGCGGCTCGCGGTTTGCCTTTTACAACGATCAGTTTTATTTCAAGACAAAGAACGAAATGTTGCAGGTCTGGGGACACATTCCCGAAGGCCTGGACAATACCCAGGAGATTGTCGATAAGTGTTTCGATCCGAAACTGAAGAAAGACATTCTGCTGCCCAACTTCCCCATTCCCAACGAATTCAAGGTACACGCCGATGATACCCTGAACCAGTGGGAATACCTGCGTCACCTGACGTTTGAAGGAGCCCGCCAACGCTACGAAACCATCTCGCCCGAAGCCGAGGAACGCCTCAACTTCGAGCTGCATACCATCAAAACGATGGGCTTCGCCGGGTACTTCCTGATTGTAATGGACTTCATCAAGGCGGGGCGCGACATTGGCGTATTCGTCGGACCGGGCCGGGGCTCGGCGGCGGGTTCAGCGGTGGCGTACTGCATCGGGATTACGAACATTGATCCGATTAAGTACAATCTGCTGTTCGAGCGTTTCCTGAACCCTGACCGGAAATCCATGCCCGATATTGATACGGACTTTGACGATGCCGGTCGTCAGAAAGTCATTGATTACGTCGTCGAAAAATACGGTCGTAATCAGGTAGCCCAGATTGTGAGTTACACGGGGATGAAAGCCAAATCGGCCATTAAAGACGTAGGCAGGGTACTGGATTTACCGCTGGATGAGACGAATATCCTGACTAAACTGATTCCGGAAAAACCCCTGGATCTGAACCTGCAACGCGTCCTGCTGGCTCCCATCGACGGACCCGGCGGCGTGAAGGATAAAGAAGGCTGGGGCGGCGAGGAGATTCAGAATATCCAGAAGTTGCGGGATACGATGAAATCCAATACCGTCGCCGGAAAGGTGCTAACCGAAGCCCTGAAACTGGAAGGTTCCGTTCGGGGTACGGGTATCCACGCGGCGGGGATCATCATTGCTCCGATGGATTTGACGGAGATTATTCCCGTGTGTACCTCGAAAGATTCGGACTGGTTTATTACCCAGTTTGAAGGGAAAGTAATTGAGGATGCCGGGGTAATCAAGATGGACTTTTTGGGATTGTCCACGCTGACGATCCTGAAAAACGCTCTGGCTCTGATTAAGCAAAACCACGGCGTTGAGATTGATCTGGATACCTTACCGCTGGATGACGCCAAGACCTACGAGCTATTCCAACGCGGTGAAACCTACGCGATCTTCCAGTACGAAAGTCCGGGGATGCAGAAGTACATGAAGGAACTAAAACCCACGCGGTTTGAGGACCTTATTGCCATGAACGCCCTGTACCGACCCGGCCCAATTCAGTACATTCCTGAATTTATTGATCGGAAACACGGACGTAAACCCGTTGTGTATGACCTTCCCGAAATGGAAGAATACCTGGCCGATACCTACGGAATCACGGTGTACCAGGAGCAGGTAATGTTGCTGTCGCAGAAACTGGCGGGCTTCTCCAAAGGGGACGCCGACGTACTGCGGAAGGCCATGGGTAAGAAAGACCGGGCGACGCTGGATAAGATGAAGGGCAAATTCATGGAAGGAGCCGTAGCCAAAGGCCTGGATGCCAAAAAACTCGAAAAGGTCTGGACCGACTGGGAAGCCTTCGCTCAGTACGCCTTCAACAAGTCGCATTCGACCTGTTACGCGTTCGTAGCCTACCAAACAGCCTACCTGAAGGCCCACTATCCGGAAGAGTACATGGCGGCCAACTTAACCAACGAGCTGGGCGACATCAAAAAGATTACGCTCTTCATGGAGGAAACCCGCCGGATGGGTCTCGACGTATTAGGCCCTGACGTGAACGAATCCATCAAGGAATTCAACGTTAATAAGAAGAAGCAGATTCGGTTTGGCCTGGGTGGAATCAAGGGTACGGGCGATGCGGCCGTGGATAGCATCATTCAGGAACGAAATGCCAATGGTCCGTACCAGGATATTTTTGATTTCGTTACGCGGATCAACCTGCGTACGGTGAACAAGAAAACGCTGGAATCGCTGGCCTACGCCGGTGCCTTCGACAGCTTTGGCATTAACCGGGCGGCGTTTTTTGCCGATACGGGAACGGGTACGTTTATTGAAACACTGATTCGATACGCCAACAAACACCACGAAGAAAAAGCCGCCGCTCAGGTGTCCCTTTTCGGAGCGATGAGTGGGGGCGGCGGAGCCAACATGATGGCTCCCCGCGTACCGTCGACGGAGCCCTGGGCCCGGATGATCGAACTCAACCAGGAACGCGATGTGATTGGCGTATACATTTCCGGTCACCCGCTGGATGAGTTCCGGATTGAGCTGGATAACTTCTGCGATATTACGCTCGACCGTTTCCGCGATTCGGAAGAGGAAAAAAACTGGTACAACCGCGACGTCCGCATTGCCGGAATCGTGACCAAGTATCAGGAACGATACGCCAAGAATGGTAATCCCTTCTGTCTGTTTACGATTGAAGATTACGCCGGAAGCATGGAACTGGCCCTGTTTGGCGACGATTACGTCAAAATGGGTCAGTATGTAGCCCAGGATCGTTTCCTGTACATTCGGGGAAAACTACAACCCAGCTGGCGGAACCAGGGCCAGTACGAGTTCAAGGCGACCCAGATTCAGCTTCTGCCCGAAGTACGGGAGAAGATGTGTAAGCAGTTGAGTCTGGAGATTAACTTACAGGAAGTCAGCGGCGAATTGGTAGCCAGTCTGAGCGAGTTGTTCAAGCAGAATCCGGGCACCTGTAACTTATTCGTGAAACTCAAAGACTCGGAAAGTCCGGTAGAAGTAACGCTGCAAAGTCGCTTTAATAAAATCAACGTTTCGAATGATTTGATTAAGGGGTTGGAGCAGTTGGTGGGAAAGAACAGTTTTCGGTTGAATTAAGTGTTTTTAGTATAAAGGAAAGACCCACTGGCTTTGGTTGGTGGGTCTTTTTGTTTAAGCTACTTTTTGATTGCTGTTCATTGTGTTGCTTAACCTAAACGCCTATAAAGCAAGGGATCCTCAAAAAGAGGAAAAAAATAAATTTTGGTTTTTGATAACCTTATGTTGTTGATATCTATACTCTATAAATGAACTGAATTCTTAAGAATATAATCTTATAAGGACTTTTGTACAAAACCCTCACTTTTACCTTAACATTTTTATGAAAGCATTTTCTCTTGTTTTTTATTTATCGTTCTTTTTTTTGACTACTAATGCACAGACACATGTCTCAAAAAGATGTGGCAGTTGTCATAAGCCAGTATCTGCAAATTCAAGAGTAGGCCAAAGATGCCCGCATTGTGGTGTCAAATGGGGCTATGAAAATGAATCCCGTAGTACAGACATACCAAACCGATCTAATAATACCACATATCCAAAATCTTTATCTGATTATATTGAAGAGGAAAAAAGAAAGTCAGATTATTATCCTTCTACAAATTATGATTACCCTTACAGTTCGGGTAGCTCTAGTTATAATTCCTCAGATTTTACATATGAACAATCAACCGTTGTAAGAAGAAGCAATCTACGCTCAGCTCCTTCAACAGATTCTGAGGTACTAGGGATACTTCCCAAAAATGCTAGTATAGTTATAACGAAATTTTTAAGCGATTGGGTTAAGGTAGAATATAGAGATTCTAATTTCAACCTGTATATCGGTTGGCTATACAGAAGTAACGTTGTATATTAATTAATTTCTGCCGTTTCACCGTTTTCACCGTTGTTGGTGTTTAGCGTAGCGTCACTAAACGGTGAAAACGGTGAACGTAATTCAAGATTACGAAGATTTTTATGCAAATAAATTATGAAAAAATATCTATTGCACCTTATACTTTTCGTTTGTTCACTAACAACTTTTGGGCAAAGTTATAAATACGCTTCGGCTAACTTAAATCTTAGAAGTGGACCTGATAGTTTTTATCCAGTACTTGCCATAATCCCAGCAGGTACTAGTGTAGAAATGGCTGAGAATTGTGATTGCAGTTGGATCAAAGTTCACTATCAAGGTAATATAGGATTTGTTAGCCTTAAATACCTTACGAATCAGCCATTAGTCAATAAGCAAGCCCCAACTACTTCAAAAGTCAGAGGAAAAGTAAGTTCAAATAAGAAATACTACACTAATTCTTCAGGAGAAAGAGTTCAATCTCCGACATATTATCATTCATTGCCCATAGGAGCAACTGCTTTATGTAGGGATGGAACCTACAGTTTTAGCCGAAGTAGAAGGGGTACTTGTTCACACCACGGAGGTGTGGCTAAATGGTTGTAAGGTTCAAGGCTTGTATCACAACTGTTCAAGATGCTGGGCTCTGTCGCCGTTGTTGGTGTTTAGCGTAGCGTCACCAACAACGGCAGGGGTGACGTTATACTAAATACTAACAGCGAAATTCTTACGATTGATAGCTCCGCAATGAGTATGAATCACTCGTTTCAACATACGAGTAGAGGATTCTCCAGAAATGCAGATTCGTCGTAAAGCAACGGATACCTAGCATCACCGCCCCAAGCTCCAGCAAAAGTGAGGCCCGCACTCCATGAGCCCAGATGAATGATGACAACTTCTCGGACAAGGAAATCTTTCACAGAAGCTTACATCTTTGCCTGAATAAAAACCCGGTAAACCTCTTTCTTTCGTATCATACTTAGCTTCTCAAATGATTTTACGTAACCGAGTACTGACTGTCCTCTTCGTCCTGCTAGGCAGTGTATCCGCTTTTACTCAAACCAAGAAGCATTCATCGCCTTTTGAAGGGTACCTATTTGCTTACTTCGAGGGGTCGGGTGACCCGCTTAAGCAGGAGCAATTACGCCTGGGCATCAGCAGGGATGCTATTCACTGGTATGCTTTAAACAATAATCAGCCTATACTTGCCTCCAGTGACATCTCGCAAACGGGTGGAATTCGGGATCCGCATTTGTTACGGGGGGAGGATGGACATACCTTTTACCTGACGGCGACCGATATGTTCGTCGGAAAAAATGGTTGGGGCAGCAATCCGGGGATTGTCCTGTTGCGATCCACTAATCTGGTGGATTGGACGCACCAAAGTATCGATTTAGCCAAAACCTATCCGCAGACGTTTGGGAAGGTACAATGGGTATGGGCTCCGCAAACCATTTATGATCCACAGGCCAAAAAGTATCTGATTTACTTCACCGTACGTTTCAAAGACGATGCCAAGCTTGATTTTTATTCCGCCTACGCTAATACGGATTTCACGGGCTTTGAAGCAGAGCCCAAACTGATGTTCCGGGCCAAGTACGGGGCTATTGACGGCGATATTGTATACAAAGACGGTACCTACCATCTCTTCTTCAAGGGGAATACCAAAGATGAGAACGGGAAAGAAATTAAAAATGGCATTCAACAGGCCACGTCGAAGTCGCTGAGCGGACCCTGGGTGGAGGATTTTAAGTACTTGGATGCGTATTCGGATAAAAAGATTGTAGTAGAAGGGTCCAGTGTCTTCAAACGCAATGATTCGGATGAGTATATCCTGATGTATGACCTGTACACCAACCTGCGGTATGAGTTTCAGCGGAGCACCGATTTGTACCAGTTTACGGATAAACCCGAGTCCTTTACCAAAAACTTTAATCCCCGGCACGGCAGTGTCATCGGCATTACCCGCGAAGAAGCCCGCCGCCTGCAGGCGAAATGGGGCGGGGTTCCCAACGACTTACTACAACCCGTCGAGGCTTCCGACCGCTACACCTTCACCTCCAAAGGAAACCCCATCATCACGCATGCGTATACGGCTGATCCGGCGGCTCTGGTGAAAGGGGATACCCTGTGGTTATTTGCGGGCCATGATTTCGCGGGTGGACAAAGTGGGTATAAAATGAAAGACTGGCTGGTGTATTCAACTACGGATCTACAAACGTGGACCCAGTATCCCGTGTCCTTACAAATAACGGATTTCCCCTGGGCGAAGAGTGGAGATGCGTACGCGGGTCAGGTCATTGAAAGAAACGGGAAATATTATTGGTACATCAGCACGAATTGGTCGGGTATTGGCGTAGCAGTAGCCGATCGACCGGAGGGCCCTTACAAAGATGCCTTGGGCAAACCCTTGCTTACCAACAAGGATTGTTTCGCCTCTTCCCATTCCTGGGCCTGTATTGACCCTACGGTGTATATCGATGCCAAGGATCAGGCCTGGCTTTTCTGGGGCAATCGCGAATGCTATTATGCCCGGCTCAAGAAAAATATGATTGAAATCGAAGGAGAAATTAAACGAGTTCAGTTCCCCGGTTTCGATTTTACAGAAGCTCCCTGGATTCACACACATAAAGGCAAATACTACCTGAGTTACGCGACGGGTTTCCCGGAGAAAATTGCGTATGCCGTGGCCGATGCAATCGAAGGTCCTTACGAATACAAAGGCATTCTCAATGAAATTGCCGGCAATAGTAATACCAACCACCAGGCGATTGTTCAGCATAAAGGGCAATGGTACTTCATCTATCACAACGGCGGTATTCAAACCGATGGCAGTAGCTTTAGCCGCTCGATATGCATTGATAAACTACAGTATAACAAAAACGGGACCTTGAAACGAGTCGTGATGACTAGCGAAGGCGTTACGAATACGTCTAAATGAGTTTTAAAAAACGATTACAGAAAGGATTAATAAGCCAAGCGACCTAAATCAATTATGACTTAGTAGGATCGATTTAGGTCGTTTGGCTTAAACGTAAATAATCTAATTACGTATCACGTAAAAGCAATGCTATAAACACCTCCGCTAAGGCCCATGACACAGTCACAAGCGAACAGGATGTTAGACTAAATTTCTGACAATTTTTGCATCACAGTCCTTTCTTTCGTTGAGAGTTGTACTAAAAGGCTAGTTGCTTGTTCAACATACGTTCGATCTTGGGTTTTACTGACTTGTAAAAACAAATTTGAAATTTCCGTCCAAGTGGTAGCAATGTCAATGAATTCTTCGTGTGCCTGTTTGAGGATGTCAAGTTTCAAGAGGTCGTAACTTTCTCGTAAAAAGTCTCTGTACAAATTTCTGAATAAAGCTCCCCCTGTTCCTGCTTTCTCCATAAGTATAGCACAGGCCTTAAATTCTTTTTCAATAGCATCACTTGTATCATACCATTCTTGTATTCCTTTGCTTGCTTTTAAAATTCCTTTGTAAGCGATATTATTGATGGGTGGATTTACATAATCAGTCGCATTAGCACGAATAGCGGTAAGAATGGTATTTTTTAGATCATAGCTTTCGCTGGTCTTGTTTAGCGTGTAATACAAGTTTTTCGAAGACATGGGTCCTTTTTCGTTTCTTGCTAGAGCTAAACTTTCCAAACTTGTTTTTACTTGTATACCTTGTTGTTGGGTATCTATCAAAAATGCTGTTTCAGGATCGTAATCATATATTGCAACATAGTGCCCTGCGAAATGAAATGGATTCGAGAAATATTCTAAATGATAACAATCCAGTTTTAGCCCAACCACTTTTCCGCTGTCGATCAGTTGTTTTACGTTAGTCCAAGCCTTTTGAGTGGAAGACGTTTCTTTACTTATTAATTCAAGATTTAAGTTTTTGGCAATATTTTGGGTCAGTAAATCAGTTTTAATTCGTCCTCCCATGAAAGGGAAGTCCATGGTTTTCATATTCCAAAAAATGAAACCAAGTCCTTGCCCTATCCCAAATAGCATGGGTTCAGAAAGCTCAATATCAAGTTGATACAATAAAGTCCCCGTTGCCGTTGTTTCACAATGTTGCCCGTAAAATGGTTTTAAATTTTCTATTCTCATTTTATAGTTTTCTAATCATTAACGCCTGCTTTTTATTCATTTCAAACGTATTTGACACGGAATTAACTAAAATAAAGGAACAATCTGACGCTCAATCATAGTAAATCTTTGGAAATGATTATAGATGGTTGGAACATCAAAATTAGGTTCTAAAACTAACCACCAAGTTCGGTTGTCCTTTTGTAAAGTTACAGCTGCTAGAAAATACATGGTCTTTATTTCCTCCAAAGTCTTTTCCTCTGAAGTATTCATATAAGACTGATGGATGAGCTGATAAAGTCTATCCATAATAGAAGCGTAGTCAAGAACGAAAGCTTCTAGGAGCTTAATCTGGGCAGATAAGTCCGCTTGAGCGTGATCCGTACCGATGCTTAGCTCGACTTGATGGGTGGGTGAAATATGGTCGACGACAGCCATCCATAACTGTTCACGCGGATGGTAATGGAATGTTCCGAAGGGTTCTATACGCATAGGGTAAGAGGGGTTAAACCCTATTTAATGCATGTGTAATGGATCTGACCATACCAGTGCTAGGGACTGAGTCAAAGCCATTTATTTAACGAAGTAATGAATTTCCAAATAGCGTTTACCGCTTTGTTTCGGCGTTGATCGTTCCAGGACATCCGTAGTTAATACCTGATCTTTATCCGACGAAGTAGGAAATTGTTTCCAGATGCCGCCCACCATCAGCTTTTGTTGGGGCAGTTTTACTGAACGTTTACTGTGAGCAATCCGGATTTTATCGGTCGTATGCTCGTCGGTAATTTCGTAAATGTCGTATACATCAAGGATGGGAACCAGCATAAAAGTTTTTCCAATGGGAATCAATACAAAGCCTTCCAGAGCTGATTTCAAGGTATTGGGTTTAGGTGTTCCCGTAACAATAATACTGGAAGAAGAATGCTCTTTAATTGCTTCCGAAACGGTTAGCTGCAGCGGTTTATAGTTCTGATAATGTCGTTGCAGTCGATCGTCCAGTTTTGATAATACCTCTGCTTTTGCTTTTTCGTCCAATCGGGAAAGGGCCATTTCTAGAAAGAGAATCATTTTCTGTTTCGTAAGAAATACACCCGATACTTTAGACAATTCGGCCGGGGTAATGACCTCATCTTGAGCCTCGGTGAAAAGGTTGTAAAATCGACCACCATTGTCTAGCTCCCGCATCGCTTCCTCAAGGCTGGTGTAGGGTTTGATTTCTTCCATCGAATGATTACTGGGTCTTGGTTATAGTAAATAGAAGCCTTCGCAAAGCGTGTGAGCTGTTCCACTCGTAAAGAAAAACCAAGGATACCGATCATGCGTGTTTTTTCGGATGAATGGCCCTTGGTACCGATCAATTGTAACAGTGGCATAGTAAAAGGTACTCTCCGGCGTCATTCCGGGACTTACATTTTAACCCGTTGTGTGGATTGGAAGTAAAAAAGGAAAGAGTCAACTAGGGAAAAAAATTGTACACGCTACTGAAAAAACAACAATAGCCCTCTAAATCTTTTGAAACAAGGTTTAGGGCTTTAATCCGCACAACGGGTAATTCCACCTATAGGTAAATGCTTTAACTAAGCGCCTAGGTTTTCATGAATCACCCTATGAGCTCCTAGGATCAATATATTATAACCGATCGGGTATACTATAGTATATATGTCGCATTGTTATACCCGATCGGTTATATGTTCAATAAAACTTCTTTATTTTGTACCTGAAAGGGTATACTATGGACTTAGCATCATTTATAAAACGCAAACGTAAATCTGTACATTTAACCCAACCTGAATTGGCTGAAAAAGCGGGTGTAGGATTACGCTTCATTCGGGAGCTAGAACAGGGCAAACAGACGTTGCGATTGGACAAGGTTAATCAGGTACTTCAATTATTTGGATATGAAGCAGGGCCAGTGCTTATGAATCGAGAGCAGGAGTCATGAGAAAAGCCCTTATAAAATTAAATACACAACTGGCCGGTTGGCTTACTCAGGATGAGTATGGGTATCATTTCCGCTATGATGCATCCTATCTAACCAGTCAGCAAGCAAGACCCATCAGTCTAACCTTACCCTTGCAGGAAGCAGCTTTTACTTCGAACGTTTTGTTTCCGTTTTTTGACGGTTTGATTCCGGAAGGCTGGCTCCTGGAGATTGTAGAAAAAAACTGGAAGCTTAATCCCAGAGATCGAATGGGTTTGTTGTTAACCTGCTGTAAAGATTGCATTGGGGCAGTCAGTGTAGAAGAAGTAAAGGAGGAAGAAGGATGAGAAGATGTTTATTTTGTTACCAACCCTTAGAAAATGAGCCGGGAGATTTTCATGGAGCCTGCTCTAAAAAGATATTCGGTCGATCTACGGCTCCGCAGCTATTGTACTCAGAAGCTGATTTAGAGCCTTTAGCAAAAGAGGTGATCCTAAGTCAAACGGCCGTGACGGGTGTTCAGGCTAAACTATCGATTCACATCAGTGAAAATAGCACGGGTTCTCAACGATTTACCATAGTTGGCTTATGGGGCGGATACATTTTGAAGCCTCCTACCCGCTATTATCCTCAGTTACCTGAAGTGGAAGATCTAACGATGCATTTAGCTGAGTTAGCGAAAATTAAAACGGCTCCACATAGCTTGATTAGACTAAGCTCCGGTCATTTGGCCTACGTCACCAAACGCATCGATCGAGCGTTGAAAGCAAAGTTAGCCATGGAGGATATGTGCCAGTTAACTGAGCGATTGACTGAAGATAAATACCAGGGGAGTTATGAGCAAATTGCAAAAACGATCCAGAAATATTCCGCTACTCCAGGGCTTGATTTAGTAAATTTCTTTGAATTAGTGCTGTTTTCTTTTCTGACGGGAAATGCGGATATGCACTTGAAGAACTTCTCTTTATTGGAACAATCGGGATTGGGAATGGTACTCTCGCCCGCTTATGACCTGCTGAATACTGCTTTAGTAAACCCTGCCGATCAGGAAGAGTTGGCTCTAACTTTGAACGGCAAAAAGAAGAAAATCAAAAGACAGGATTTCATTACAGCAATGCATACCTTAAAGATTGAGGAAAGACAGCAACTGAATGTCTTCAGGAAAATGGAAAGAGCACTTCCTAAATGGCTGCATCAAATTGAGATTAGCTTTTTAAGCGAAGATTTCAAAGATCAGTATAAACAAATCCTTCTTGAAAGACTTCAGAGAATAAGTAACTGAAATAATAGATTACTAATGAATGCAGGATCGGAAAAATAGTAGTTAAATGTACAATGATTGATAAAATACTAAACTTAATACCAGCAAATGATGCAACTCGTAGCGCAATTGAAAGATCATTGGGGTGGTTCTGTTTAGCCGGGCAGTCAAGTATGTAAGTTTTGATTTAACATTAGATAATAGTTCTGTCGCTGCGGAGGACCGCGCAAATTGCTCAGGGTTGATGTTGCCCAGCGACGAATGCCGCCGTTTCCGATTGTATCGGTCCGACGCAGCAATCGCACCGCTTGAGTAGCCCGTTTCGGCGTGGTTTTACCAAGTTGTGCTTCTTAGTCATGGTACAGCTAAGTTAAGCAACTCAACGGTCCGTCAAACCCGGGCCCACTCATTCCTCTTAGGTTACTCCTGATCACGAGTAAATACAACTTCTGTCTATCTTATAGGCACAACGAGTTACATTTTAATCTTCGATGGCTTGAATTCCCAGTTGTTTTAATCGCTCCAAGTTGTCCTTCATGGCTTTTAGTTGCTCGGGCGTATGTCCCTGCCATTCCGTAATTTCACCAACGACCTTGAGCGGCTGCGAGGAACGATAGGAGCGGGTGGGGTTCCCCGGAAATTTCTTATCGGTCAGGTTAGGGTCGTCCTCAATAGGGCCGGTAGGTTCTACCTTATAGATTCGTTCAGGCCCTTCACCCACAGCCAGCTCGGCACCCCAGATGGCGGCATCCAGGGTGGCGGTTAAGTAGATGTATTTTGCTTGATTTCGCTGACCGTAGTTGGATTGAAAACCCGGGCGGATGAGATCACCTGGTTTTAGGTCAGCTTTGGTGCCGTGGTAGAAGGTTTGTGAAGGCAAATCGTTTACTTGGTTCATTTGGTTAGCGTATTTTATTGATATTGTTAGTGAAGAGTATATGTGATCATGGGACAGGCAAGTTACTCCACTGTGGTTAGGGTTTTATCAACAACGCTTGCGAAAAGATTAATCACTCTTTCAGACGGGGCGTTTATCTTAGTCATGGGAGACTTTGTAACCCATATCTTCATTCCAATCCATTCTTTCAATTTCGGGAATCTCGTAATAGCTCCAGGATTCAGGCGTGTACTGGTTGCAAAAGAAACCGTCTAAATCCAGGGATTCAGCCATATCGGTTAAAATGGACTGGTTTCCCAAAATGTAGGAAAACCGTTGATCAAAATCCTGTGCTATCAAAATTTGGGAATCTGGGGTTTCAATTCTTACATGACTTGGTAAACCAGTAAGTTTTAGTAGTAAACTTTCGATGGTGTGCGAGTGCCTTTTGGGATCCGTATCTGAGTAAATAAAGACCGAAGTGTATCCCAGCGACAAAAGCTTTTGAAGTAGCTTGTTTTCTAAGATCTCTGGCAATTCATCTACTTGAGGCATGATAAAATCCGCTCGTCCCTGCTCAATGAGTCTTATCAATTTGGTATATTCGGATGGCTCTGCAAAACGGTAGGCGCGATGATAGAATGCTAGGGCTCGGTCAAGGCTTTTGATACCTCTTATTCCAGTCAGACGCATTAGTTCTGTCCATGTGAGAGGGTCGCAATATTCTTCAATGGCAGCTTTATTTGGCCAATTTCCAGTTTCAAATTTAATTTTATCCAAGCAATCCGCTTTAATCTTTAGGAAAGGATGGAGGCAAACAAAACAGCTTTGAAAAGATGGATAGTTTTCCAGGATAGGACGATCCCGGTAATTGCCGCAATAAAGGGAACTTTTCACCTCAATGGATAGCTCAGGTGTTTCGTAGATCATCTTATGATCAATATAAGATTTTGAATACGAACGAAAATACGAGTATTTGAGCTATTTAATAAGTGAGGGGTATTTTTGTCATTTTGGCTGATTAGGTTCAAGATATTAGAAAATGTTCCTAGGACACCGATAAATCATGCTCGTCCCTTACCAATGGTTAAAGCCCCGTAGCAAGGCTGGGATGAGTTTGAAGAAAAAGTTAAGCGTTTCTAAGGTAAAAGAGCGTATGAATATTTACGAATACCAGCGGTTAGTCGGCAAAATAGAAGATATTCCTGCGTTGAAGAAGGAGATTATAACTCTATACGATACCAAAAGCCACCACGAAATGGTGCAGTTTTGTTTGGCATTTGGGCAACATCTGATCGCGAAAACGGGCTTCGAACCCTGCCACGAAATAAGGGCAGCATTCGAAGCTATGCAAAGATGGCTCGATGGAAAGACCAATTATCACGAAGCCAGGAATTTGAGTCTGCAAATTAGCCGAATCGCTAAACTTGAAAAAGACCCGGCTAAAGTAAAATTTTTAAGAACACAGGCCCAGATAGCGGCTAGCCCGCATACGAAATATCATGGCTTATGGGCCACTGATTTTGCGGTGACGATGATCAATAAACTGTTTCCCGGTGATCTGGAAGAGGTGAGAAAAGAAAGAGAGGCACAGATAAAGTTACTAAAGGAGAGTTAATTTTTCGGGTTGAGCGGTTGTAGTAGAATAGGTAGACACGCTACTTGCAAGGGGTAATACCGATTTCGGCATGGGAGTTCGAGTCTCCCCAACGTCATGCGCTTTCATTGATCCACATTGAAAATGAACAGGGTTATAAAACAACAAAGGCCCGCCATACCAGCGAGCCTTCATTAGTTAATGAAACGAAAGCCTATTCCTTCTCGGACCGCAAGAGGAAGTTATCAAATACCCCCGTACCTTCCCCCTTGGCAATCACTCCAACCCGAACGGCCCGATCCCAGGGCGGTAAAAAGGCACCATTCACGGAATCGAAAACCTGCGTGTTTTTACCGTTGATCAGGTATTTAAACGTAACCTCTTTGCCATTTTTCACCTGAGCCTGTAAGACTACCGTTTTGGCATTCGTCAGCGGAAGTGTTTGCAGAACTTTATCCTTTCCTTTTTCCCGCTTCCAGACGAGTAGTTCACCCTGCTGAACCGAAAGACCGAGAGCATTGTCATCATCCCCAATTAAACTCAAACCGCTTTTTAATTCCGTGGTTTTGGGAACTTCTACCTGTACCTGAGCGGTGTAGTTGCCGGTATAGGTTTTACGGGCCAGGTACACGCCTGCCTGTTCAGGAATGGCTTTTAGGTGAAGTTTGCCGCCTTTAGTCTGATACTCCGGCCAGTGGAAAACCGACCAGTTCCACAGGTTTGAAGCCTTCGAAAAATCATCTTTCACGACCGCTGGTACCTGATTGGCCGTCGCTACGGGAGCTTTGAAGGCAATCCAGCCATCGGGCGTAAATTCAAACTCCCGAAGCAGGCCCTGGCGACCGGAGTAAGCGGTACTCTTCGTGCTATATGCGTGGTAGAGGAAGTAGTATTTTCCATCTTTTTCGATGGGCGTACCGTGACCGGGGCATTTCCAGGTTTCGTCCGACGTTAGAATTGGATTGCCCGAAAATTTCTCCCAGGGACCCAGCAGATTTTTAGCCCGAGCCACGCCCGACACGTACGTACAGCCTTCGCCGCAACAACCCGCCGCCGCGTAGAAAGCGTAGAAATAGCCACCGTGCCGCATCATCGAAACGCCTTCCACCAGATTTGCCTCCCAGGGCTGATCGTTCCGGAAGAGTTCTTTTTTCTCACCCAGTAGAGCGGTCCGTTCTTCGTTCATTTCCTGAATCCAGATGGGCGTCGGCTGACGAATGCTGTTGCCGTCTTCTTTCCAGATCAGGTGCAGTTTGCCGTTTTCGTCCCGCATGGGGAAGGCATCGATGGAGCCGTCGGACTCGCACATCAGCGGGCCGTGATCTTTCCAGGGGCCTTCGGGCTTATCGGCACTGGCGACAGCGACGCAAAGATTTCCGCCTTTCTTGTGAGCGGTGTAATAGGCATATACTCTTCCTTTTTCGTAGGAGATTTCCGGTGCCCAGAAGTAATAATCGGCCCAGTCGGGCAGCTTTGGGAAGATATAACCGGCGCTTTGCCAATGAATCAAATCTTTGGATTTCAGTAACGGATACTCCGGTGCCCAGTTGGACGAGGTAGCCGAAGCCCAGTACGTATCCCCAATTTTAGTAACCGAAGGGTCGGCGTGATCGCCAGGAATAACGGCTTGTTGCTGAGCGTACGTAGCCGTTGCAAGGGCTAGGAGAGAGGTTAGAAAAATTGATTTCATAGTGTAAAAGTAAAATCATTCGCCCGCCGGAACGGCAATCGAGCGACCCGTAGCGACGGGTTCGCCAAACTGGGGCAGGCCCGAGCTGGTAAAGGTAAAGGGTTGCATCCGAATGTTACGTCTTTCGCCGCAACCTTCTCCGGTATTGGTGTTGGCATGGTACAAAAGCCAGTTTTCCGAGCCAGTGGGCGACTGGAAAAAGCAATTATGGCCCGGTCCGAAGGCATTGGCTGAGGGAGACTTTGTGAACACGGGCTGTTGCGTTTTGGTCCAGTCGGCAGCGTTGAGCGGATCGCCGCCTTCCCGCAAACTAAGCATACCCAAAGCGTAATCATCCGTGCCGCAATAACTGGCCGAGTAAACCATGAAGACGCGACCCTGCGGATTTTTTAGTACCTGCGGACCTTCGTTCACGCCAAAGCCGTTACGCTCCCAGTTGAGTTCGGGTGTGGTGAGCAGCGTCGTCTTGCCCGTCAAGGTCCAGGGATTTTCCATTTTGGAAATGTAAATCTCCTGACGTTCGACTTTATTGACACCTTTCGGCCAGCCGCTCCAGAGAAAGTATAGACTGCCGTTGTGTTCAAGAATATTTCCATCCAAGGCGTAATTATCGTTTTCGGCATTGAACAGCCGCCCTTTCTGGGTCCAGGTACCCTGGGTAGGATCGGCACTGGCGTTTTCCAATACCCAGGTACGCTGGGAATATTCTTCCGTATCCGATCCGGCGGTGTAATAGACGTACCATTTACCGTTCAGAAAATAGATTTCAGGGGCCCAGAGATTCCGCGAATTGGCTCCTGTGGCGGGTGGTGTAAAGATGGTCGTGCGGCGGGCGGAGTTCAGCTCACTCATTTTTTCTGTACGCCAGAGATCCACGCGATTCCCTACGGTTTGCATGTAGTAGTACTGCCCGTCTTTGCGGTATACAAACGGATCGGCTCCGTTTTGAATCGGATTTCGGAAGGTAGCCTCCGAGGGGGCGGGCGGTGGCGTAACGGGCGTGGAGTTGTCTTTCCCGCAGGAAAACCCAATCCAGAGTACCAATACTAAATAGCGAAGATTCATACAACGATCTATAAAAGGGGTGGTTCCGGAACCGTTGCCGGAACCACCCGTAGTCTTAATAACCCTGGTTTTGCGACAGACTGGGATTCAAGTCAAGGTCCGATTGCGGAATGGGATAGTATGCCGACTTATTGAGTGTAAACGAACCAAACTCCGGATCGCGTGCCCGCAGGGCGGGGAGATTGGCTTCCGTCAATTCGCCCCAGCGTTGCAGGTCGAACCAGCGTTGGCCTTCGCCCGAAAGTTCAGTAACCCGCTCGTGTTTGATCTGAGTCCGGAACTGGGCTTGGGACAGACCCGGCTGGGCCGTCGTTAAGCGAGCTAGTCCTACCCGCTGGCGTACCTGATCGACATACGTATAGGCTTCCGTCGTGCGACCCAGTTCATTCAGGCATTCCGCGTAGAGCAGCAGAATGTCAGCGTAGCGAATCAGACGGTAATTGTTGGGCGAGCGGAAGCCTTCTTCATTTTTCCAGTGATCGTTGAGTGGCTTACGGAACCAGACCGAATTCCGATCCGGACCCGTACCGTAGCGACTGGCAAAGGTTTGACCGTAAATGAGCGTTTGACTGGGACCGCGTACATCCGTCGAGTCGTACAAAAACGAAGCCTCCACGCGGGGATCACGGGCACCCGTCGTCGTACGTTCCTTCTGCATTTCCCCGATCATCCAGCGGCGGGCAGCACCGTCCGAGAAGCCCACGCCCCGGGGAGCCAGAAACTGCGGCAGCGACGCTCCGACGTTGATCACGGCACCTTCCTGCGTATCGTCGTCGGTGGTTTCGTTGTTATTCTGGGCAAACTGAACTTCGAATACCGATTCGGTATTGTTTTCCTGGGTGATGATGAAGTTGTCGCGGTAATTCGGCATGAGCCGGTACACGTCGCGTCCTTCGCCCGTGATGAACCAGGCCAGAGCGGTTTGGGCTTCCTGGAATTTACGTTGCTGCATCAAAGCTTTGCCCAGCAAACCATACGCTGAACCCCGGGTTACGCGACCCAGATCGTCGCCCGAGTACCGCAGGGGTAGGTCGGGAGCGGCTTCGGTAAGGTCGGTTTGAATCTGGGCCCAGACTTGTTCGGGAGTCGCGTTGCTGGGCGTGTCCGAGGTAAGCACCGAACGAAGAATCAGCGGCGGCCGATTAAACAAACTCACCAAGTTGAAGTACATCAGGGCCCGTAGTACCTTGGCTTCCGCCAGCAGGCGACGCTTCACGGTCTCATCCATGGAGATGCCGGGTACGTTTTCGAGTACCTGATTTGCCCGCCAGATGACCACGTAACTATCCGCCCAGGTACCTGCCGTCAGGTTCTGATTGTAATCGGTTTGTACAAAGCTCATCAGGTTATTCAAACCAATATCACCCCCCGAGCCGAACCCTTCGTCCGAACGAAGGCTGGTATGGTAAAACATCCAGCGACCGTACAGCGGCGTACGGTGCAGTCCGCTGTAAATGGCATTGACGCCCCGAACGGCATCGTTTTGCGACTGCCAGAATTGCTCAACGGTAAGCGAGTTGGGGTTGGGAGCATCAAAATCCCGGTTGCACCCTATCAGTAGGGGCAGCAAGCCGTAGAGAATAAATTTTATCTTTTTCATACGTAGCAAAGTCAGTACGACGATTTCCTAACTATTCAGGAAATCAGCGGTTTAGAAGTTGAGATTTAAGCCAAAAGAGACCATACGGGAAGACGGATAGTTGCCCGCATCCAGACCCGGCTCCAGAATCACGTTGCCCCCTACAATGTCCGGATCGAGACCCGTGTAGCCGGTAAACGTATACAGGTTCTGACCGCTTACGTAGACGCGGGCATCGCTCAGGCCAAAGCGGGTCAGGAAGGGTTTAGGAATGGAATACCCGAATTCCACGTTCCGGATTCGTAAGTACGAACCAGTTTCCAGCCAGCGATCGCTGTCGTTACGGGCGTTGGAAACGATACCCCGATCCACCGCCGGATCACCGGCGATCCCCGTTCCGTACGAAACGCCAATCCGGGGGAAATCCGTATTGGGATTCTCGGCCGTCCAGGGCTGAATGCCGCGGCGGTAGTTGGAGTAACCCAGCGCATCCAAATCGCGGCGTACATCATTGTAGACTTTCTGACCGAATGAACCATAGAATTGTACGGCCAGCGAGAAATTCTTGTAAGAGCTATTGAATTGCAGACCGGCTTGCAGTTTCGGCCAGGGCGAACCCACGAATAGCCGATCCAGGGAGTTGATGTCGTCGTTGGTACCGTTGTCTACGGCATTCACGTAACGAATATCGCCCGGTTTGGCGTAAGCCGCCTGAGCCCGGTGAGCATCGATTTCACCCTGATTCTGAAAGATACCATCCGTCTTGAGCAGGAACCACTCGCCAATCGAACGACCCACCTGCGAGCGGGTGAGCGTCGTGGCAATGTAATTACGGGATTGTCCGGTTTCGGGATCGATGCCCAGGTTACCCAATTCCAGCACTTTGTTACGGATGACGGAAAGGTTACCCGAAATCGACCATTTGAAATCCTTGTCGTTGTTGCGGTACGTCAGGTCCAGCTCCACGCCTTGGTTCTGGATAGAGCCGATGTTGGTAAGCGGATTGCCGCCGAGGTTACCGGTATACGCCGGAATGGGTGATTGCACCAGTACATCGCGGGCGACGGAACGGAATGCGTCCAGCGTAACGCCGAGGCGATTGTTGAACATACTCAGATCCACGCCGAAGTTGGTCGTCGTTTTTTGTTCCCAGCGTAGATTCTGGTTGACAATCCGGGCCTGCGTAGCACCCTGAAAAGCCGTTTGATCAGAACCAAATACGGCCCGTGGACCCTGCGTAATGAAACCAGTATACTGATAATTGCCCAAATTGGCCTGACCCAGTACCCCATACGAACCGCGAATTTTCAAATCGTTGATCCAGCTAACTTTGAAAAACTCTTCTTCGCTCAACCGCCAGCCTAAAGCCACGGAGGGGAAGTTACCCCGGCGGTAATTGGGGGAGAAGCGGGAATCTTTATCCGACCGGAAGGTCAGCGTTACCAGGTAACGATCATCGAAGGTATAGTTCAACCGACCCAGGTACGAGCCGATAAGCGTCTGGTTGTTACCGCCCGAAGCCGTCATACCGCCCGTAGCCGAACTGATGGTGGTAAAGTACTGACCGTTGGCAATGGTGAGTTGCTGGCGACTGGCAAACGCGTTGTTATTGCGAATGGTCTGATTTACCAGACCAACGACGCCGTTGATGCTGTGCTTACCGAAGGTCCGGTTGAAGTTCAACGTATGTTCAAAAAGGGTACTTAGGAATTGCGAACGGTTTTCACCCGTGCTACTGAATTCCGGCGACTGATTCCAGTACCAGAGTCCTTCGCGGCGAACGCCACCCGCGTTATCAAAGCTGGTTTCCAGACCGGCATTGAAACGGTATTGCAGCCAGTCAAAGAGTTTAACGTCCACGTAGGCATTTCCCAGTACTTTAAAAAAGGTAGTGTGATTCCGGGTAAGTTCGGCTACGGCTACCTGATTTCGGGCGAAGGTACGGGTGTCGATCGAGCCGAAACCATAGCCACCCGGATTGCTTGTACTGATCAGACTGGGATCCCGAACGGGGATAATGGGCAGGTTATTGGCCAGATCGTACCAGGGGTTGCCCTCCGCAAAACCGCCACTGAACGGACTGTTACGTACGGAGTTGGAAATCATCAGGTTTTCGCCAAACGTAAACCGACCCCGTTTGGCTTCCGTGTTGATCCGCAGGGACATCCGTTCAAAATTGTTACGAATCAGCGTTCCTTCGTCTTTAAAATAACTGCCGGAGATCAGGTAGCTCGAATTGGCTCCGCCGCCCGAAAGCGTCAGGTTGTAATCCTGTACCGAACCCGTTCGAATTAATTCATCCTGCCAGTTAGTATTGGGGCTGGTGGCGGGGTCGAAGTTCGCAACCGAGGGTTGCAAAGCGTACCCGGCGGCCTGATAAGCCCGACGGTTGAAATCGACGTATTCCTGGGCGTTCATCATGTCCCAGCGGCGGGGAATCGAGGAAAGCGTATACCGTCCCGATACGCTTACTTTCATCGGCCCTTCCTTGCCTTTCTTGGTGGTAATGATTACTACACCATTCGCTGCCCGAGACCCGTAAATGGCTGCTGCGGAGGCATCTTTCAAGACCTGCATGGAAGCAATATCGTCGGGGTTGACGGTTGTATTGGCGTCGGCGTACATGCCGTCGATGATGTAAAGCGGATTGGAGTTTCCGTTCAGGGTACTTAATCCACGAATCTGAATGACGGCTTCCTGACCAGGAGCACCACCGTTCCGAATTGTTACGCCCGAAAGCTGCCCCTGCAGGGACTCCACGGCCGAACGGGTCACGATTTTACTCGTATTCTCAATTTCTACCAGACCCGTAGCTCCGGTCAGATCTTTCTTCCGAACACTCTGATACCCAATGACGACCACTTCATTGAGTGACTGATTATCGGGTTCAAGTTGTACGTTGACTTCCGTCCGGTTGTTAAGGGCTATTTCCTGACTTTTATAACCAATATAACTGAAAACCAAAGTGCCGTTGGCCTGGTCGTCGGGGACGTTGAAGCTGTATGCTCCATTGGCGTCGGTAGTCGCCCCAACATTGGTGTTCTCTTTCAGGTAAACGTTGACGCCGGGCAGGCCCTGTTGGGCTTCATCCGTTACCCGTCCGGTGATACGAATGACGGCTCGGGTAGGCACCATGTTCAGGGCCATCGTACCCTGCTGACGGACGAGCGGTTGAGCATGGGCGGATAATACACCCAGACCGAGTGTTAATACCAAACCACGTCTGAAAAAAAGGTTTAAGTGGATCATGTAGTGAGCAGAATAAAAAATAATCGAAAAGGAAAATGCTCCGGATGGTTCAGCAGAACGGTGCGTTCGCTGGCACATCCGCTGGATGTAGACAAAACCCCACAGGTATACGGTGGGTTAACGGAGGGCATGAACCTAATACCCTAAACGTCGAAGCGTCGCTGACCTATCAGGTTGCTCGGGGATTGAGGCCAGGAGCCATAGGTAGACTACAGGCAATCAGTGGGTTGATGAAGGGTTAAAACAGATCAAGAGGATTAAGTTTAGCTAGACTTTTCATACGCGGTACTCCCTAAGAAAGCAAAAGACTTTATTCGCAAAAACTCCGTTCCTAGGCCGTACCCTACCCAATCGCAGGATTAAATAGAAAAGCCGTTCGGTCCGGGGCCGCTAATGCCTACCTTTGCGGTCGCATCTGGTTTGTTGTTCGTATGGTTGTTCCTCCGCATCACAATTGGTTTCGTCTGCTCTTCGTCTGGAAAGGCTCCATCATTGAAAAAATTTACCCGCGGCTGATCATTCTGTTCCTCTTCTGCTGTGCGGTCGTCTACTTACGGGGAGAAATCTTCCAGGTAAAAATTGCCCTGAATCCTACACCTTTTACGCTGATTGGCGTCGCCGTAGCCATCTTTCTGGGCTTTCGCAATAGTGCGAGCTATGATCGGTACTGGGAAGGAAGAAAACTGTGGGGGTCTCTGGTCCTGGAAAGTCGTTCACTGATGCGACAGGTCACGACCTTAAGCGGCCTGGCGATGGATTCTGTTGAAATACAGCACTTTTCCCACTTACTGATTGCCTTTACTTACGCCCTGAAACATCAGCTGCGGAAAACGAGTCCGGAAGCGGACTTGCGACGGCTGTTATCCCCGGAGCTTACCGATCGTCTGATGCAGGCTCGATTTAAACCCGTACTGATTCTGCGGGAAATGGGGTACTGGCTGCAGCAGCAACGCCAACGCGGTCAGCTCGACTCGATTACGTTGGTCACGATGGACACGACCATCAATCATCTTTCGGGCGTCTTAGCGGGTTGTGAACGCATTGCCAATACGCCCATTCCGTATACGTATAATGTACTTTTACATCGAACGGTGTACTTATACGGATTATTCCTGCCCTTTGGTTTAGTGGATACCTTAGGCTGGACCACACCCTTTATCGTGGTATTCATCGGGTATACCTTTATTGCGGTGGATGCGATTGGCAATGAAATTGAAGAGCCGTTTGGTACCGAACCTAATGACCTGCCGCTAAACGCCATGTGTCAGATTATTGAAGCCAGCGTTCGGGAAACCATTGGAGAAGCCGTACCAACGCCGGTGACGGTCCAGCCTTTGATTGTCGATTAAGGTTGAAAGAACGTTTGTACGCGTTGAAGGCTATCCGTACAGATAATATCACCCCGCTGTAATACTTGTTCGTACAGAGGTTTGGCCTGAGTGAAAGGCAGCGTATCCACGTTCCCATTTGTGCCTACGGAAGTCATGATGCCCATCGCATGAATCCGGTCGTAAAAGGCCTGTGGTTGTAAGTGACCCGGTGTCAAAGCGACGAGATTCTTATAGGGTAATCCGGATTTCTCAATCGTTTCAATGGCTTTAGTGTCATTGAAACCCAAGGCCAGCATCAGGGAAGGATACCGCTGGTGAAGGAATTGAGCTTCAGCGACCGAGTAGCAGATGACGATAACGTCACCAAGCATACGAGCTTTCTCGACTGCTTTCATCATCCGAATCGGATCCGTATCCGGTTTTTTGTCGAGAAAGAGCACCACTTTCCCCCGGGCAAAAGTCAGCAGTTCTTCCAGTCGCGGGATGCGTTGACCGAGTAGTACCTTTCCCGTTTCATCCCGTAATTCCAGCTTACGTAGTTCCTGATACGTAAAATCGCTGAGCTTGCCCGTACCCGTAGTCGTCCGTTCCAGCGTCGCATCGTGCAGCAGTACTAGTACGCTGTCTTTGCTCATGCGTACATCGATTTCCTGCGTGGCACAAGGGGCGATCCGATAGGCGTGTGTCATGGCCGCCAACGTATTTTCCGAATAACCCGGCAGGGGCGTCGTTCGGTGAGCCATGATGATCTTCTTACCCGGTTCCCAGTGAAAAAACTGCGAAAGGGGTTCATTTTTCTGGCGGCAAACCTTATGAAAGGCTTGGGGAGGTAGTATCAAAAAAAGTACGAAAGAAAGCAGATAACGCATGGAATGAGCGGAGATTTCGGGCAAAAATCGGTATTCTTTTTCACTGGAATCTATGGTAGCTGTTAAGTTTTTAGTCATTCGGGTAAATGGCTTAGAACTTTACCGCTTTTGCCTAGTTTTTAGAAAAAGTCAAGACGGCAATGAAACAAGTTCTGCTCACGGGGGGTACCGGTCTGATTGGTACACGACTCACCGAATTACTACTTGAACGCGGCTATGCCGTAGCCTACCTCACCCGGGGCAGTAAAAGCGAAGCCAGCATTGATCCGAAAGTCAAGCAGTATCGCTGGGACGTCAGTAAAAATGAACTCGATGAAAAAGCCCTCGCCGAAAGTCAGTACCTGATCCATCTGGCCGGAGCGGGCATCGCAGAAGGTCGCTGGACGGACGAACGCAAACAGGAAATTATCGACAGCCGTACGAAAACCATTGGACTGATCGCCCGCAAACTCCGCGAAACTGGCCATCGTTTTGAATCCTTCGTTTCCGCTTCGGGCATTAGCTATTACGGAGCCGATACGGGTGCCGAATGGCTCTCCGAACAATATACCCCTGGTATCGATTATTTGGCCGATGTGGTGGTGCAATGGGAAGCGGCGGCTGATGAATTGGCTGCTCTGGGGATTCGAACTTCCAAACTCCGTACGGGTATTGTGCTGGACACCAAGGGGGGAGCCTTGAAAAGTTTTCTGATTCCCGTGAAACTGGGGATTGGTTCGCCACTCGGCTCGGGAAAACAGTACATCAGCTGGATTCATACCGACGACCTCTGCCGAATGTACATCGAAGCTCTGGAAAACCCGAGCTGGACGGGAGCCTACAACGCCGTAGCCCCGCATCCCGTCACCAATGAAGAACTGGTACGTACCACGGCTGAAGTGCTGCATAAACCCTACTGGGCGCCCAAGGTTCCGGACTGGGTACTGAAGCCACTATTTGGGGAAATGGCCGTTGTGGTACTAGGAGGCAATTATGTCTTAAACCAGCGAATTCGGCTGGAAACCGATTTTCAATACCTGTATCCCGAACTCAAACCAGCCCTGGTATCAATTTTGAGTAAGTCGTAGGACTTTAGGTTTGGTGAGGTTTACGGTTTAATAAAGTTTGAGGTTTGAAAGGTTTAGGGGTGGAAAAATAGCAATGACGGTTCGAGCCGTTTTGAAGTTTGGAGAAGTTCATTCAAACCTTAAACCCTCTTAAACTTGATACCTTTCTCAAACGTCAAGCCACCTCAAACGCCTCCAACATTCACTCTTAAATACAGAGATCATGGTTTGGTTCATTACGGGTTGTTCATCGGGGTTTGGTCAGCAAATCGCCCGTCAACTCTTGCAAAAAGGCGAGCAGGTCGTTGCGACAGCCCGCCGCGTTGAAACGTTACAGGAATTAGGGGAATCCGAAAATCTACTTACCCTGCCGCTTGATATTACCGATCTGGAGGCAATCAATTCAGCCGTATCCTCGGCTCATGAACGCTTCGGTCGGATCGACGTACTGATCAACAACGCCGGCTATGGCTTGGGCGGGGGGCTGGAGGAAGTAAGTCAGGAAGAGTTACGAACGCAGTTTGACACGAATGTATTTGGTACCATCAATGTCACCAAAGCCGTGCTGCCCCTCATGCGGGAGCAGAAAAAAGGATACATCCAGGTGCTTTCGTCGATTGCGGGACTCGTCTCTACGCCGGGACTTTCGATGTACAACGGCTCCAAATACGCTCTGGAAGGAATTTTCGAAAGTGTAGCTCAGGAAATCAGACCCTTTGGAATCAAGGTGACGATTATTGAACCCGGACCATTCCGTACGGAATTTGCCGGTTCATCCATCAAAATGGCCGAACCCCTGCCGGAGTACGCCGAAACGGCCGGAAAGATTCGGGATTATTTCGAAAAAACGAATGGCAAACAGGTGGGCGATCCCGTAAAAGCCGCTGAAATTCTGATTGGACTGGCAGATCGTGAGGAGCCTCCGCTACGCCTACAACTGGGTGCCTGGGCCGTAGAGCGTTACCAGCAAAAACTGGAAAACGAACTCAAGCATAGCAAGGCCTGGGAAGACATCAGTCGTTCGGCTGATTATACGGAATAAGGTAAGTCGAAAGCCTCTTTTGAACCGTTTAGTTTGGTACTGTTTTACCAGGCTAAACGGTTTCTTTCGTTAATGACTGGGGCCAACGATGGCCACTCCATGAAGCAACTATTCCCGCAAAAAAGCACAGGCTCAAAGGCTAGTTCAGTCAGTATTCGACGTAACTGAAAGGGATTTAATAGGCTACGACTAAAATCCAGTTAAAGTATTACTTGACAACTTGACAAGAAAATCTTTACTTTGGATGATAACTATTTGGAAATTATGAAAACAATGACAGTCGGTGAAGTAAAAACCCATTTCTCGGAAGTCCTGAAAGAGGTGGAAGCCGGAGAGCGAATTGCCATCACCTTTGGCAAGAAGAAAGAAATCAAAGCCTTCCTGATTCCCAAAGAAGAAGAATTGCAACCCAGAACGCTGGGGATTTTACGCGGAAAAGGAAAGGTGGTTTTCAAGGATAATTATCAAATGACTGAAGAAGAGTTTCTCGAAGTATGACCTATTTGTTAGATACGCATGCCATGATCTGGGCCGTAACCGAACCCGAAAAACTATCCGAAAAGGTTAGACGGGTGCTGGAAGATCCCACCAACGAAATTGTCATCAGTACGATTAGTTTTTGGGAAATTTCCATTAAGTACGCTCTGGATAAATTAGATTTAGATGTATTTACCCCGCAGGATTTTCCCAAAGCTTGCCGGGAAATGCGGTTTTCCATTACGGAGTTTTCGGCGGAGGACGCCGCCAGCTATCATCAGTTAGCCTCCACGTACCACAAAGATCCCTTCGACCGGATGTTAATCTGGCAGGCCATTCAAAATCGGTACACGCTCATCAGTAACGATGATCAAATCAAAAAGTACGTGGTAGATGGGTTAAAGGTGATTTGGTAGGAAAGAAAACAAGCGTACTCCTTCTGCTTTTCACACCAAACAAAAAGGTTCGAAACACCTGGTCCCGAACCTTTTTGTAAGAAGTATTTTCTTCGGATTAGAAATCCCGGCGAATGCCCATACCCACGCCTAACGTGACGGGATGTATTTTGAGGTAATCACCTTGTAAGCCATTCATGACGCTTTTACGAACGAAGGTTTTTACATTCAGGGAAGTCTTCCGATTCAACCGATAATTAGCTCCTGCATTCGCCGTGGTACTGAGGGATATATTCCGGTAAATGCCATCTTTCGGACCGTATTCCGCCGGAGGAATACCGATGTACGAATCATCCACGAGCACGTTTCTCAGGAAAAAATCCGCTGATAACCCGCCCGAGACGAAGTAATTCAAACGCTTGCCGGGACGGAATTCATACCCCACACTTACCGGAACGGAGAGGTATTCAAACGTGTACCGGAAGGAGTTCGGGGTGTATAGTCCATTGGTCGCCTGCTGAGTCGAGCCCGGTGGAGCCGGGCTATTCGGCACCTGATCCGATTTATTATAGTTGAGCTGATAGGCAAACGCATTGCTGATGCCAGAACCCTGAATCAGTACCAGATTATTGTTCAGGGTCGAATGGCCGCGTAAAAATTGAACGCCACTTTCCAGGTACCAGTGCCGCGAGAGCCGAGCACCCGCTAGCCATTCCAGCTGATACGAAATATGCGTGCCTTTTTTCGTATAGTTGGGTTCTGATGTAGGGGTAACTCGCTGGGATAGTGGAGACTGGCTATACGAGAAACTGTCATACGCAGGAAAAGAAGTCACGGAACTTACGGAAGGATTAAACCGTATAATGCCAGCGTTCAGACTCATCCAAAATTTAGCCAGCGGTAGGCTTTTACCCGGTAAAACAGGCATGGCTACTGTGGGTTGCTTCGGCTGGGCCTTGATCGCGTATAAAGACCAGGGTTTGGTAGCGGCCTGCTGGAGCAGTAACGCTACTCGCGTTGCCGCGTTGCTATCCGTGGGAACAAGCGACAACGAAGACGGGGTAAGGGGTTGAATAATCCCTGCTGCGGGTGTGGTTGTATTGACGTTTAGATCAGTAATGACGCGTGTTGGCTTCTTAATGAACGTATTCCGATCCAATGTCCAGCGGGCTGTTGAATTAGAGCGTGAAACAGAACCAGGCGTAATCAATTTTTTTCGATTGGAGTTCTGTGACGAGGCTATGACTCCTGAGGCATCCGGTTTTCCCGTTGCCGGAAGCGGTGCAGCAGCAATCTGTCCCGAAACGTTAGTTTCCGGGCGGGTCACCGGACTTTTTCCCGAAGAGCGACCAGCGTTTTGAAGGGTTACCGCGGGCGTGGATGCAACCGAATCTTTTGTGGTGTCATTCCGATGGCTGTACCACCATCCCAGACTACCCAGACTTACCAGAAACAAGAGCACCACACCTACCCAGAAAAAGGGCAGGCCAATCGGCTGCTCAGGCGGAAGCTCCTGCTCAATGCGACTCCAAAGCCCTTCACTTGGGGGCTCGGAAGCTTCATCAAAAGCTTTACGCCATTGTTCTTCGAAATCGTTTGGTTCTATCTGGCTCATGCCCAGTATTCTTTAATGTCCATTTTCAGTCATACGGTGGTTCGTCAACATGCGTTGCAAGAGGCTCTTCGCCCGGCTATACTGCGATTTGGAAGTTCCTTCCGAAATACCCAGCATACTTGCAATTTCCTGGTGCTGATACCCTTCGATCGCATAGAGGTTGAATACCGCCCGACAGCCGGGAGGTAGTTCTTGAACAAGTTGGAGCAGGTCTTTCCAGTGAAGTTCTTCTGAAAACGTGGTAGCCACTTCCTCCGCTACATGGTCGAGTTCTTCAGTAAAACGATACCGGCGATTGTCCCGCAGGTAATTCAGCGTGGTATTGACTACAATGCGTTTGATCCAGGCCACTAAGGGGCACTCGAAGCGGAAGGTGTCAATTTTGTCAAAAACCTTGATGAAAGATTCCTGCAAAATGTCCTCGGCCTCGTCGCGGCTTTTGACGTAGCGGAGACATACCACCAGCATACGGCCCGCAAAGGCGTCGTATAGACGACGCTGCGAGACGCGATCCTTTCGGCGGCAGCCCATTACCAGCTCATGTTCATCAAAAACCATTCGTAAAGATCAAGCCATGTATTGCTCCTCCGGTTGGAGGACACGCTTGTTGAAAAAAAGGTTGGAACTTTCTTAAAATTTTTACTATAAGGCTAGAACGCCCCAATGAGTTCTATTTTTGTGCAATCCAAAACGAGTATTTCATTGGATCAGCCTTCACGGTGATACGTAAAAGTGTACGAAAGTAACGTTTTGGATTGATTAATTAATTCCGCCAATTTCTGTTAGAGCCTGTATGAAGACGTATGAAGAAAAATGTCTCTTTGAAATTGAGTTGTCCATTCATGAAATTGAGTCTTCATTAGGAACCGGCTTTGTATTCGAGGAAGAGGATACCAATGTACTTTTGCAAGAGACCCTGGAGCGGGAAATCAGGCTTATTGGCCGAGCACTGGGTCGCTTAGTAGAAATAAATTCGGTTATTACATTTACGGCGACGCAATCGATTCTTCAATTTTGCCATTCCCAGGAGGACTCGTGGGACCGTATTTGGACTTTACTAAAAACTCATTTGCCGTCCCTGAAAAAAGAGGTACAGCAATGGTTACATCACGAATGAAAGAGAAAATCAAAGCACTGGCCGCCGCTTACGCAATGGATTTTGTAGCGAACCGCCGGCATTTGCATAGTCATCCCGAGCTATCTTTTCAAGAATACGAAACGCAGAAATTTGTGGCTGCTCAGCTCCAAAGTCTGGGCATACAAGCGACGCCCTTGGCTAATACGGGATTGGTGGCTGTTATCGAAGGAAAAAATCCGGGGAAAAAGGTCGTAGGACTGCGAGCCGATATGGATGCGCTACCCATTCTGGAAGCCAATGATGTCGTCTACAAAAGTCAGAATCCGGGTGTCATGCACGCTTGTGGCCATGACGTACATACGGCTTCGCTGCTGGGCGTAGCCCGTATCTTAACGGAGCTAAAGGATGCATTTGAGGGGACCGTAAAACTGGTGTTTCAACCCGGTGAAGAGAAGGCCCCCGGGGGAGCTTCCATGATGATCCGGGAAGGTGTACTGCAAAATCCGGCTCCGGCGGGCATGATTGGTCAGCACGTAGCTCCGCAGATTCCCGTGGGTAAAATTGGGTTTCGGGAAGGGATGTACATGGCTTCTACCGACGAAATTTACCTAACCGTGAAAGGAAAGGGTGGGCACGGAGCGGCTCCCGATTCCTTAATCGATCCGGTACTCATTGCTTCGCATCTCATCGTAGCCTTACAGCAGGTTATTTCGCGGAATCGTCCGCCTAAATCTCCTTCGGTTCTTTCCTTTGGACGGGTAATCGCCGATGGAGCGACGAACGTTATTCCTAACGAAGTACACATTGAAGGTACCTTCCGTTGTATGGATGAGGTCTGGCGGGAAGAGGGTCTCCAGCGTATCCAGAAGCTGGCCGAAGGGTTAGCTGAAAGCATGGGAGCTACCTGTGTGGTAGACATTGTCCGGGGCTATCCGTACCTGGAAAACCATCCCGAGCTGACCCGTCGCTTGCGGGCGGAAGCAGGAGCCTATGTAGGGGAGGAGAATATTATCGATCTAGACATCTGGATGGCGGGCGAAGACTTCGCGTTTTACTCACAGGTAGTCGATTCTTGCTTCTATCGCCTGGGTACACGAAATGAAGATCGCGGCATCATCTCAGGTGTACATACGCCTACGTTCGATATTGACGAAAAGGCCTTGGAAATTGGAGCGGGGCTGATGAGCTGGCTAGCCATTCAGGAGCTGGAAAATTAGTTGCTGGATTTGGGTTGATCGTCGTTGGGTGAGGAGTGGAGGTAGATCAAAAGCTTTTTGAAAAAGTTGGTTTCTAACTACTCCTGCATTACGCTGAGGTTGGAAGAGTCAAACCCCGCAGGGATTCAATTGCAATAGCCATGGGTGAAACCCATGGTGTGCCCGTATCGGAATAATACCCTATACAAAGGAAATCCCCCGAGAGACTTCTCGGGGGATTTCCTTTTTCATTATCTGACAATACAAACAACTAAAATTACAAGACGGCCCGGAAGAAGATAAACAGCGTACCGGCCAGGAACATCGATACGGGCAGGGTCAGTACCCAGGCCAGAACAATGTTACGAATGGTACCGGCCTGCAAGTTTTTAATACCCTTGTTGGCCACCATACTTCCGGCAATTCCTGAGGAAAGAACGTGCGTAGTAGAAACGGGTAAACCCAATCCTGACGACAGACCGATGGTACTAGCGGCGACTAATTCGGCACTGGCACCCTGAGCGTAGGTCAGGTGTTGTTTACCAATTTTCTCTCCGACGGTTACTACAATACGTTTCCAACCCACCATGGTACCCAGACCTAAGGAAAGGGAAATCATCAAGATAACCCAGGTTGGGGCGTACTCCGTGTAAGATTTCATTGCCGACAGTGAACTGCTCAGTGTAGCGGCTTCGTCGCGGTTGAGCGTGAGGGCACCGTCTTTCTGAATTTTCGTCAAATCTCTTGAAATCAGAAGAATATCTTTTCTGGATTCCAGACGAAGCTGGGGAGGAATATGACCGTTCGTGGCCTTCATGACGCTATCCAGATCATTAATGCTGGCCTTAACCACCCGCAGACGTTCCTGATCTAACGTCGCCAGACGCGGCTCTTCAATCCGGTTGACGAGTTGCTGAATCTGTACCAGATTGGTTTGAAGGTGCGAGGTATCCTTGCTGGCATCCAGAGCAAAATAAGCGGGCGTGATACCGATCAAAATCAGCATGATCAAACCTACGCCTTTCTGTCCATCATTGGAGCCGTGAAAGAAACTAACACCCGTACAGGTCATAATCAGAATACCGCGAATCCAGGTTGGAGGCGTCTGATTTTTCTTGGGTTCTTTGAAAATGATGTCATTCTTCACGGTACGCTTCAGAATAAACATCAGAATAATCACCAGACTGAAACCTACCAGCGGCGATAGAAGTAGAGCAAAACCCGTTTCTTTCGCTTTGTCCCAGTTGACAGAACTCACGCCCGATACGTTTTCAGGCAACAGGGAGTAGGCCAGACCTACGCCCAGGATTGAGCCAATCAGTGTGTGGGAAGAAGAGGAGGGCAGACCAAAGTACCAGGTGCCCAGGTTCCAGATGATGGCACTCAGCAGTAGGGATAGGACCATCGCTACTGCGTGATAAACATTTTGGTCGATGAGCAGTTCAACCGGTAGCAAGTTTACAATGCCCATGGCAACGGTAATACCACCGAAGAACACGCCAAGGAAGTTACAGAATCCTGACCAAATTACTGCAATATTGGGTTTCAGGGAGTTAGTGTAGATTACGGTGGCTACGGCATTGGCCGTATCGTGAAAACCGTTCACGAATTCAAAGGCACACGCACAAAAAAGGCAGATACACAGAAGAAAGAAAATTCCAGTCTCTAAGCCGAACATAAGGAGTTAGGGGGCTATTTTGACGCGAAGCTACGGAAAGGGATCGGGCCTAATGTTAAGGAATTGTTAAGACTCTATGGATAGGGGACCTCTAACCCGAAACGTATGCTCGCGTAACGATTGGGGAAATAGGACTTTCGCCAATCGTTCGCTGAGAGTTGGGCGGTTTCTCCAGCGTATCCTTCGGAATGGTGCCGGAAATACAGAATTTTTACGAAAAGAAACAAATTTAGAAATTATTCAACCGTTACCGGCGCTGTTTTCGTCGCCAGCTGACCGCAGGCGGCATCGATGTCTTTTCCACGGCTACGACGAACCGTAATCGGGATATTCTTCTGCTCGATGAAGCGGGCAAATTTGGCCAGCGTCTGCGGGTCAGTATTCTTATACTGAGCGTTTTCGATGGGATTGTACTCGATGATGTTGATGTGGGCATTCGGAATGTGTTTGGCAAAATTCCAAAGTTCCTTCGCATCCTCCACCGAATCGTTGAAGTTATAAAAGAGAATATACTCCAGCGTAATCTTATTCCCCGTTTTATTATAGAAATACTTCAGGGCATCTTTCAAAGCTACCAACGTATTGCTTTCGTTGATGGGCATAATCTGATTCCGCTTGCTGTCGTTAGCAGCGTGCAGCGAAAGGGCCAGATTGAATTTCACCCCGTCATCACCCAGCTTCTGAATCATCTTGGCGATACCCGCCGTACTGACGGTAATGCGTTTGGGTGACATGTTCAGCCCTTCCGGCGAAGTGATATGATCCACCGACTTCAGCACGTTCGCGTAGTTGAGCAGAGGTTCGCCCATGCCCATGTACACGATGTTGGTTAGGGGTTGACCGTATTTTTGTTCGGCCTGGTTCTTGATCGTGACCACCTGATCGTAGATTTCAGCCGGGTCCAGGTTGCGTTCGCGATCCATGTAACCCGTCGCACAAAACTTACACGTCAGTGAGCAGCCTACCTGACTGGATACGCAGGCCGTCATTCGGTCGTCGGCGGGGATTAGTACGCCTTCAATCAGTTTCCCGTCGTAGAGCCGGAAAGCCGATTTAATGGTTTTATCGCTTGAAATTTGCTCTTTCGCAACGCTTAGGGGACGAATTTCAAAGTGAGTCTCGAGCAATTCCCGCGTTTTCTTGGAAAGATTGGTCATTTCCTCAAAACTACGGGCGGACTTTTTCCACAGCCATTCCAGAATCTGCTTCGCCCGGAATCCCTGTTCTCCCTGTTCGACCAAAAAGGCCTTCAACCCCTCTGCCGAGAGCTTACGAATATCTTGTTTAACGATGGTGTCCATTGCTCGTTTTTGGTAATACGTTGGTGCAACTGCTTTCTAAGGTATTGGGTTCCAGTGCGGTTATTCTTTTCGCAACTCTTCGACTTTTTCAATGAGTCGATCCCGCTTGGGAATGGCGTCGGATACTTTATCCAACACTTTCGGTGCGAAAGGCCGGATTACCGGATAGACATAACTGCCCGTCATCTGTTCGCGGTTGGGAAAGCCCATGCCCAGTGCCTGTAACAGCCACAAAAAAACGCTGATACCAAAGGCATACGTGAACAGACCCACTACGGCTCCAGCCATACTGTCGAAACTGCCGAAAATCGTGTAGCGGAGGCTTCTCCGCAGCAGCCATCCAAAGCGATTGATGGTAAAAATGACCAGCACGAAAATGCTCGAAAATCCGATGTACGGGAGAAATTTACGGCCTACGGTTTCACCCACGTAAGGGGATACAAAGGCAATCGCTTCGTTCAAAAGTTTAAAACCCAATATAAGCGAAACGACAAAAGCAATAACCGCAATAATCTCGACCAGTACGCCCCGTCGAAAGCCCGTGTACGCTCCATAAGCGAGCGGCACGAGTAGAAGCAGGTCAAGAAAATTAAAATTCATACAGTGGGTACGTGCGGGTAGGGTTTGAATGAGTTTTGAATTTGAGGTTTGATTGGTTTAACGTTTGAGTGGGGGTCGGAAGGCCCTGGGACTTTCTACTTCTGAGAATCAGAAAGAAGCATCCCTTCGATTCCTGCCTGTAATCCAGCCCGTTTTCGCCTGTTCACGGCCCGTCATACCCTACCACTTTTCAAACCCATACAAACGAACCAAGTCCCAAATTTTTCTTCAAACGACTTTAAACCAATCAAACTTCAAATCTGAAACGATCAAACTTCAATACTAGCTCAGCAACTGTTTCACCGTAGCCGAGATCGTTTTTCCTTCCGCCAGGCCCGCCAGTTCCTTGGTGGCTACGCCCATCACTTTACCTAAATCGCTGGGGCCACTGGCTCCTAGGCGAGTGATGATTTCCTGTAAACGGGCTTTCAGCTCCTCTTCCGTCAGCATTTTGGGTAGGAACTCCTCGATAACGGCGATTTCGCTGTACTCTTTATCGGCCAATTCCTGACGACCATTGCTTACGTAGGTTTCCGCGGAATCTTTCCGTTGCTTGACGGCCTTCATTAGAATTTTTGTTTCC
Source organism: Siphonobacter curvatus (assembly GCF_002943425.1). Classification (NCBI taxonomy): domain Bacteria; kingdom Pseudomonadati; phylum Bacteroidota; class Cytophagia; order Cytophagales; family Cytophagaceae; genus Siphonobacter; species Siphonobacter curvatus. The sequence continues at coordinate 3,657,346 of NZ_PTRA01000001.1, read as the reverse complement.
TGCTCCGGCGTTAATTCGTGGGCCGTTCCGGCCGTTTCTTCCAGTAAAATAGCCGATTTAATGGCCCGCAAGGCTAATAAACGGGCTTGATTTTTAGCCAGCATCGCTGACTTGATTTGAGCTTCAATGGTTGATTTGAGTGACATGACCTAAAAATTCAGGGGTGGTCTATAGAAATTACAAGAGATTTACCGCAATATTTGGGGCGTTATTTAGAACTGTTCTTCGCAAAGAATGGTTCTCCACGCTGCAAAGTTACAAAATCTCAACCGCAGAAGGGGTTTTTTCGCAGTGATCCCCTGCTTATCATCCAGTCTATGCCTACGCGTCTTTCGGTAAACATTAATAAAGTAGCCACCCTGCGTAATTCCCGCGGTGGAAATAATCCCAATGTTGTTAAAGTAGCACTGGATTGCGAACGCTTTGGAGCGGAGGGGATTACGGTACACCCCCGGCCCGACGAACGGCACATTCGCTACCAGGATGTGCTGGATTTGAGTCAGGTACTGACGACGGAATTCAACATTGAGGGCAACCCAACCGAAAAGAAATTTGTGGACCTGGTACTGCAGGTAAAGCCCGCTCAGGTAACGCTGGTACCCGATGCATTGGGAGCAGTAACCTCCAACGCGGGTTGGGATACGATTGAGCACCGCAGCCGATTGATTGATCTGGTAGGTATGTTCAAGGAAGCGGGTATTCGTACGTCTATTTTCGTCGATGCCGACGAACGCATGGTGGAAGGAGCGGCGGAAACGGGTGCGGACCGCATTGAATTGTATACGGAACCTTACGCTCACCAATACTCCATTGATCAGTCGCTGGCACTGAATTCCTTTATCAAAGCGGCGGAACGGGCCAATGCCTTAGGACTTGGAATCAATGCCGGTCATGATTTGAGTCTGGACAACCTGCGGTATTTTCAGCAGAATATTCCGGGCTTGCTGGAAGTGTCCATCGGTCACGCCCTCATCTGCGATGCGCTGTATTATGGATTAGAGAATACGATTCAGCTCTATTTACGGGAAGCGAAAGCAGGTTTGATCTAACATTCCCTTACGTAAGAATAAGAAAAAAGCTCCGTGGAAACGGAGCTTTTTTGCTAATAAGTCGATACCTCTCTATGTACAAGAGAGGTACTTCAAAACTGTTGCTTTCCATTAGACGCTAAAAAGACCCAAAGCGTTGGAAGCCGCAAAAACTATTCATTTAATTCCAGCCAGTATCCATCCGGATCCTGCAGGAAAATCTGGCGAATACCGTCGGGTCGGGCCTTGGGGCCTCTGAAGGTCAGTCCCTTGCTGCGAAGAAACGCTTCGGTTTCTTCTATATCGGCCACTTTTACGGCAAAATGATTTTTTCGGGAACCCAGTACGGTTTCTTCCAGCGGTTCCGCCCGATTGCCCAACAGGTGTAACTGTTTGTTGCCACCTAAACTAAACCAGGCTCCTGGGAAGTCGAAAGCGGGGCGGGGTAGGGGTTCTAACTCCAGCACGTCCCGGTAAAACTGTATGCTTTGTTCGGCATCAGCCACGTACAGGGCCACATGGTCGAGCTCCAGAATGTTCATAGGCGTAAGATTCTTCAATTTCTTCGCGAAAGAAGCACAAACTTTAGAGAATGGACGGATTAATTTCAGGATTAATCGCAATTCTGAAAATTTGAAACCCGATCCTTTGTATTATTGACGGTGAAAAGCTGATTAATCTAAATTTTGTTTTGTAGATGTAGTAATCAGCCATAGTTTATTTGTAAGAGTACCCATCTTTCCATTTTGATTTCCTCTTAAAATTATTCGTATGCGTAAACTTTTCTTACTGGGCGTATCCCTGGCCTTTTCGTTCAATCTCTGGGCTCAGGGCATCTCCGGAGCTACGACGGGCCTGCAAAAAATGCCGGGTTATCTGAATCTGTACTGGGACGCCAAAAAAGGGAAAATGTATCTGGAGATCGACAAACTGGATACGGAAATTCTTTTTCATACGGCCTTGCCCGCCGGTATCGGTTCCAACGACATCGGCCTGGATCGTGGAAAAATCAGTGCCGGAAAAATCATCAAGTTTCAACGGTCGGGCCCGAAAGTACTGATGGTCGAACAGAATTACGGGTACCGTGCGACCTCGGGCGATAAAATGGAAATGCGGGCCGTCGAGCAGTCGTTCGCTCAATCCGTACTCTGGGGTTTTGATGTCATGGCCGAAGAAGGGAAGTCCGTACTAGTTGATGCCACTAACTTTTACCTACGTGATGGGTACGAAGCCGCTTCGGCGATTGCCCGAGCCAAGCAGGGTGTGTTTCGTCTGGACCCCAGCCGTTGTGCGTTCTACCTGCCCTACACGAAGAATTTCCCGGAAAATACGGAAGTAGAAGTAACCCTGACGCTAACGGGCGAACAGGCCGGTCCGTTTCTGCGGGAAGTCGTACCGACGCCAAACGCCATCACGATTCGGGAACATTACTCGTTCATTAAATTGCCCGATGCCGGGTATCAGCCCCGCGAGTTTGATCCCCGGGCGGGCATCAATTCCATTGAGTTTTTTGACTACTCCTCACCCTTTAGTACGCCCATTGCCAAACGCTACATTCGTCGGCATCGCTTGCAAAAGAAAAACCCCAATGCGGCGGTCTCTGAACCCATCAAGCCGATTGTTTACTACATGGACCCCGGTGCTCCCGAGCCCATTCGCTCGGCTTTGATGGACGGCATTTCCTGGTGGAATCAGGCCTACGAAGCTGCGGGTTTTAAGAATGCCTTTCAGGTGAAAGTACTGCCCGATACCGCCGATCCGATGGATATTCGCTACAACCTCGTGCAATGGGTACACCGTTCGACGCGGGGCTGGTCGTATGGCTTCAGCGTCGCCGATCCACGGACGGGTGAAATCATCAAAGGAAAAGTGACGCTGGGTTCCCTACGGGTACGTCAGGACTACCTGATTGCCAATGGACTGGTGGGCGAATACGAAGGCGACAAACCCAGTAAAGAAGCCGAAGAAATGGCTCTGGCCCGTCTGCGGCAACTCGGGGCCCATGAGACGGGTCATACCCTCGGCTTACCCCACAACTACGCTTCCAACCAAAACGACCGGGCTTCCGTCATGGATTATCCGCACCCGCTGGTGCGTATCATGGGGCAAAATAAGCTAAGTCTGTCCGATGCATATACCAAGCAGATTGGTGATTGGGATAAGATTGCCATTAACTACGCCTACCGGGAATTCAAAAACAAAGAGGAAGAAAAGAAGGGACTCAAGAAGATCATTGATGATTACATCGACAAAGGCTTTCTGTTCCTGAGTGATCAGGATGGACGGCCCGAAGGATCGGCTCATCCCATTACGCACTTATGGGACAATGGTAAAAATTCGGTAGAAGAGTTGAATCGGGTGATGCAGGTACGCCGGATTGCTTTGTCGAATTTCAGCGAGAAGAAAATTCCTGTTGGTGCTCCAATGGCTACGTTGGAAGAAGCCCTCGTCCCTCTGTACCTGTTTCATCGCTATCAGGTGGAAGCGGCCAGTAAGGTAGTAGGCGGCGTATTTTACACCTACGCCGTTCGTGGCGATAAGCAGAAGGTGATGGAGTACGTGAGTGGAGCCGAGCAGCGGCAGGCCCTGGATGCCTTGATGGCGACCCTGAAACCGGAAGAACTCGTACTGCCCGCTAACATCATCAAACTGATTCCGCCACGTCCGTATGGCTTCAACGAAAATTACCGGGAGGTTTTCAAAGACCGTACGGGTCTGACCTTCGATCCCTTGGCTCCCGCTGAAGCTGCGGCAGGAATGACGCTGCGATTCGTCCTGCAACACGAACGGGCCGCCCGTTTGATTGGAAATCATGCCATTGATAGCAGCTTGCCCGATTTCAGCGAAGTAGTAGATAAAGTAGTAGAAACCACCTGGAAGTCGGCCCCCCAGGCAGGCTACGCGGGTGAAGTACAACGCGTGGTGAACGGTGCCGTACTCGATCAGCTTATTCAACTGGCAGCTAATAAAGATGCAGCTAACCAAGTACGGGCTGTAGCTACGCTGAAACTGCAGGAATTGAAGGCGTGGTTGGGAAAAGCAACTACGAGTGACGGCAATCAAAAAGCTCAGTATCAATTTGCTCTGGCCCAGATTCAGCAGTTTGAAAGTAGCCCGGAAACGGTGGTGATTACGCCTCCCTCAAAAGAACCCGACGGAGCCCCCATCGGTAGCTTCGATGCGTATAGCTGTGAATGGTAGGGGCTGCCTATCAGGGCTATTTGAATCCCCACATGGTATACGGGGCTATGCAGATTAAACTCCTTCGGGTTGGGGTTGGATGGAAGAAAGGAGACCCGTACAAGTGGTGCTGGTTTCCAAAGCTGTACCACTTGTACTAGCCGTTGATAGCTACCTTCCAAACCGATACAAGTGCCCATACAGGGTACCGTACACGGCCTACGAATTCCAGAGGCGTTCCCTTCGAACGCTTAAAACCTTCTATTCAAAAAGTCATCCGCACGTTCTAAAACTAAAAATTTGGAACGTGCGGATTCAATCAACGATCCATCATCCTAAACCAAAACCATCCATGAAATCTTCTATTTCAATCCCGGCTCTGCTGGTATTGCTGGTAACGATGGGTTGCGGAATAGCCTCGGCCCAGCGCAAAAAGAAAGCTCCCGAAGCGACGGCAAATCTGCTCATCCCGGCTAAAAAGCTGGAGGCTCTCAAGCAGGAGTTAGCGGCAGAAATTGATAAAATGAAAGACTTCTCCGCCGAAATGAATGACATGGTCTTCAGCTTCGGCGAACTGGGCTTTCAGGAGCACGAGACGTCCAAGTACCTGACGGGCGTTCTGGAGAAAAACGGCTTTACCATTCAGCGCGGCATCGGTGGTATTCCAACGGCCTGGACAGCAACCTGGGGTAGCGGAAAACCTAAAATTGCCGTTGGCTCGGACATTGACTGTATTCCGAAAGCCTCGCAAAAGCCCGGCGTCGCCTACCACGATCCCATCATCGACGGAGCCCCTGGCCACGGGGAAGGCCATAATTCAGGCAATCCGCTGAATATTACCGCGGCCCTGGCTCTGAAGAAAATCATGGAACGGGAAAAGATTTCGGGTACGCTCATGCTTTGGCCGGGTGTGGCCGAAGAACAGGTAGGGACCAAGGCGTATTACATTCGGGACGGTTATTTCAAGGATGTAGACGCCTGTATCTTCACCCATGTCGGAAATAATCTGGGGGTTGTCTACGGAGATGTCGGTAACAACGGACTGGTTTCGGTCAAGTTCAATTTTGAAGGAGCCGCCGCTCACGCCGCCGGTGCTCCCTGGCGAGGCCGCAGTGCCCTGGACGCGGTAGAGCTGATGAACATTGGCTGGAATTTTAAGCGGGAGCACCTGTTGCCCACACAACGCTCGCATTACGTGATCGTGGACGGGGGCGATCAGCCCAACGTGGTGCCTTCCAAAGCTTCGGTATGGTATTACTTCCGGGAACGGAGTTACGATAAAATCAAACAGTTATTTGAGTACGGCGTGAAAATGGCGGAAGGTGCCTCCATCATGACTGATACCAAGTACACTTACGAAATACTGGGTTCGGCCTGGCCGGGACATTTCAGTAAGCCCATTGCCGAGGCGACCTTCAAAAATATTAAAAAGGTAGGGCTGCCGACCTGGTCTTCGGAAGATCAGACGCTGGCAAAAGCCATTCAGGAAGAATTGATGTCACCCGAGAAAAGCGGCCTGGCCGTTAAACTCGACAGTACCATCGAGCCACCCGTGGTATCGATGGGAGGGGGTTCTGACGATATTGCGGATATTTCCTGGTCCATGCCGACGATTGTCCTGCGGTACCCTTCCAATATTCCTGGGCTGCCCGGTCACCATTGGGCTAATGCGATCTCGATGGCCACGCCGATTGCTCACAAGGGGATTACTGCCGGAGCCAAGGTAGAAGCCATGACGATTCTGGATTTGCTCGTCAGTCCGGATCTGGTCAAAAACGCCTGGAACTATTACTCCGATGTGCAAACCAAGGACGTCAAATACGAACCCCTGGTACGGGAAACGGACAAACCCGCCATCCACCTCAATACCGAAATCATGGCGGAGTTTCGGGAGGAAATGAAAAAATACTACTACGATCCAACCAAATACAAATCGTACCTCGAACAACTAGGAATCAAGTACCCAACGGTTCGTACGAAGGAAACCAAAGCTAAATCCGAAAAGACGGAGAAATAAACTCAAACGTCCCGCCTGCTTCAGGCGGGACGTTTGAGTTTATAGGAATGGTTCATTTCCGCAGGGACTCAATCAGGCGTCCCAGTTTCTTCAGACTTTTATCGATTTCTGGCGTATACGGAGCCCCAAATGTGATTCGCAGGTAATTCGTAAACCGGGCATCCGTACTGAAGATATGCCCCGGAGCAATGCTAATCTTTTCGAGCCAGGCTTTTTCGTATACTTCAAACGCGTCGATGCCTGCTTCCAGCTCAATCCACAAAACGTACCCACCCTGCGGACGACTGACTTTCGTACTTCTGGGGAAATAGTCGGCAATAGCCTGTAAATACCGCAAACATTGCGTGTGGAGGGCTTTTCGCAGGTTTCGCATGTGTAAATCGTACCGACCCGTTTCAAAAAAAATGGCAATGGCCGCCTGCGTAGGCGTAGCCGAAGACACCGTATGCATGAGTTTAACACTCAGGACCTGTTCGAGAAAACGGCCCGGAATGCACCAGCCCACCCGGTACCCCGGAGCCAGCGTTTTGGATACCGATGAACAGAGCATGACCAGTCCCTGCGTATCGAAACTCTTGCAGGTACGGGGCCGGGTTTTACCGAAGTACATTTCTCCGTAAATGTCGTCTTCAATCAGCGGGATTTCCCGCGAAGCCAACAGTTTGACCAACTGCTTCTTGCGGTGATCGGGCATCAAAGCTCCCACCGGATTACAAAAATTAGGAACGAACAGGCAGGCCGCAATGGACGTTGTTTCCAAAGCCTGTTCCAGCAAATCGATTCGAATACCCTCGGTAGGATCGGTAGGAATTTCGAGTACCCGCAGCCCCAGACTTTTCATGACATTGAAAATGCCAAAGTAGGTCGGACTTTCAATGGCTACCGTATCGCCGGGTTTGGTAACGGCTTTCAGACAGAAGACCAGAGCCTCCATACAACCCTGCGTGGTTACTACCTCGTGTTCCGTAAGGGTGCCATTCCAGTTGAAGGCGTGTTTGGCAATCTGTTTCCGTAAGGTCAGGTTGCCGCGTAGTTCTTCGTAGGCCGTACAGCTGCTGGGGTTTTGCCGGAGGGCTTCCAGCATGGCTTTGTTGAGCTTGGCTTCGGGTAAGAGTTCCAGAGCCGGGGTGGCTACCGACAACTTGACTACATCGGTTTGCGAAAGGTTGTCGTACACGCGGCGAATCATGGCGTCGACGCTGACCTTTTCCGGCGAACGATTCACGGCCGGGGCGGGCAGGAGCTGCGGTACCCGCCTGGACGTATACCGGACGAAATACCCGGACTTGGGCCGGGCTTCGATCAGGCCCTTATTTTCCAGTTCGACGTACGCTTTGTAGGCAGTACTCAGACTGATGCCTTGTTCCAGACTCAGAGCCCGCAGAGATAAAAGTTTATCGCCCGTCTTGAGAACCTGGCTCTCCATTTGCTTTTCCAGCCGTTCGGCTACCTGAACGTATAGAAACTCTTCGGTAAGGGATGCGTTCGCCATAACGAAATAAAAGACAGCGATGGTAATCTGTTCGGAGTACAAAGGTAAAAGCCGGAAGCTGAAAGTATGGGTTTCATACTGAGAATCATACCGAAGATTTCTGGTATAATGGAAGTAAATCTGTTCTGCTTATATTTTAAAAATCTGCATCTGTTTTCGCTTGGAAAGAAACCCGAGTTTTGCGGCGTACTTTCCTGACTACGGCGATGCGAAACACTCAAAAAGCGTATGTAGCTCTGGCTACCATTTGTTTCCTCTGGGGCACGACCTACCTGGCCGCCCGTATTGGGGTGGCGGGCTTTCCGGCTCTGTTATTTATGGCTCTTCGAAATACGGCAGCCGGGTTGTTGTTACTCACGTTTGTCGTGATCCGATACCGGGCCGTGCCCGGCGGATGGTCCGATATTAAACTGCAAATCATTCCTGGCTTGTGTATGATTACCTTCGGAACGGGTATCGTGGGCTGGGCCGTACGCTTTATTCCGAGTGGGCTGGCGGCTCTCATTTGCTCGCTGATTCCTTTGTTTACCATCCTCATTCAACTCGTCATCCGACCGCAGGATAAGCTCAATGGCCGGATCGTTCTGGGGATGCTCATGGGTTTTCTGGGTGTACTACTGGTCTTTCGCGATCACATGAACTTCATGGCCGATCGGAAGTCGCTGATGGGCATTGGCGTAACGCTTTTCTCATGCCTGTCTTTTGCGAGTGGGGGGCTGTATACGCAAACGCACCGGGCTCAGTCCCATGCCTTCTTCAACGCGGCTATTCAAATGTTGGTCGGAGGCACGGGCCTTTTGGTACTCAGTGCTCTGGCGGAAGATTGGCAGCACCTGCCCTCGCTGAGCCTGACTTCGGGGCTGGCTTTGCTGTACCTAATTATCTTCGGATCGATCGTTGCGTTTGTGTCGTATCTGTACGCAATGTCCCAGTTGCCCGCGGGTTTAGTTTCGGTGTATGCCTACATTAATCCGCTGGTGGCCATTGTTTTAGGTTATTTGATTTTGCACGAACACGTCACCTGGATTACGGGACTGGCCTTTGCTATTACCATGGTGGGCGTGTATCTGGTCAATCAGGGGTACCGACGACAGCAGGAGAAAAAGAGAGCTTTGCTTGTCGAAGCAGCGGAGGCGTAAGTCCTTTTCATTGAATGAAAACAGCATGGGTAGGAAAGTCTATTCAACCCATGCCGGTTAAATAAAACAAAAAGATCGTCAGTCCTTCTATCATTCCTCCAATCATGACCAAAGCCGACTATATCCGATTTTATGATCGTGAACTGGCCAAACTTTCCAGTGAACTGCAGGCCTATCCGAATGAAGAAACGCTTTGGGCGGTAGTACCCGGAACCATTAATTCCGCCGGACATCTGGGGCAACACCTGATCGGTAATCTGAAAACCTATATTGGCCTGACGCTGGGTAAGGTGCCGTACCAACGCAACCGCGAAGCCGAGTTTACGCAGCAAGTTTTTTCACGTACCGCCTTACTAACGGAAGTAAATGCTTTGCCCGCCCTGATTCGGCAGTCCATCGAGCAGGTGGACGACCTCGAAGCTCCGTACCCAGCGGAGGTGCTGTCGATTTCCCCCGGGCAAAGCATTGCCGTAGCCCTAACGCATCTGCTTATGCATCTGGCCTATCATACCGGACAAATGAATTACCATCGCCGGTTCAGCTTCAAACGTTCCTGTAGTAAAAGCCATGAATTCATTTTTGCAAACGGACATTGAGCAGTGGGATGACCTGTTGGCAGAAGTCCGGTCCCAGGCTACGGCCTATCTTCAGAATATTGAATCCGTACCAACCAGCCCGCAGCTGCAGGATTTCGTCTCGGCTGAATTGCCCGCAGCGGGTTGGGGAACCGCTCAGGCGTTGGCCTTTTTCCGCCAGCATTACCAGCCCTGGATGGTAGCTAGTGCTGGCCCCCGGTACTGGGGTTATGTGGTGGGTGGTACCACGCCAGCGGCTATGGCGGGTGACTGGCTCACGTCCGTATTTGACGCGAATCCGCAGAGCCTTCAGGGAACGGGTGATCGCTCTGCCCAGTTGGAAGTCGAAACGATTCGAAGCATGCGGCAGCTGCTGGGCTTACCGGATACCTTCACGGGTGGGTTTGTATCGGGAGCGACGATGTCCATTTTCACGGGTCTAGCCGTAGCCCGGCAGTGGGCAGGCGTACAAATGGGTCAGGATATTGCTCGGAAAGGCCTGTCCGTGCAACCCATCGTTCTGGCGGCTACCCCGCACTCGGCCGTACGCAAAGCCATGGCGATGTTGGGAATGGGTAGTAATCGCCTGATCAAACTGCGGACACTCCCGGATCGTGAAGCCGTTGATCTGGAAGACTTGGAAGAAAAACTCCGCCAGTATCAGGGCCAGCCCATCATTGTCAGTACAAGTGCCGGAACGGTAAATACCGTCGATTTTGATGATTTCCTCGGCGTACAGCGACTCCGGCAGCAGTACCCATTCTGGTGGCACGTAGACGCGGCTTTTGGCGGGTTTGCGGCCTGCTCACCCCAATACGCCGACCGCTTGCGGGGCTGGGAAAATGCCGACAGTATCACCGTCGATTGCCACAAGTGGATGAATGTTCCGTACGATAGTGCCGTCATTTTCACGCAGCGGAAACATCAGCATTTGCAGGTACAAACCTTCCAGAATTCCAATGCTCCGTACCTGGGTGATCCGGACGAGGATTTTTCGTATCTAAATTTTCTACCTGACAACTCCCGTCGACTCCGGGCTTTACCCGCCTGGTTTAGTCTCATGGCCTATGGAAAAGCGGGTTTTGCGGATAGGGTCGAGCAGAGCGTACGCTGTGCCCAGCGACTGGGCGAGGCCCTCGAAACCAGTACAGATTTCCGGCTGGTAGCTCCGGTGCGGCTCAACGTCGTTTGTTTTACGCTTCGCCAAATGCCCGAACGGGCCGCTGAATTCTTAGCCTTGCTGAATCAGCGAGGGAAGGTATTTATAACACCAACGCTACTGGAAGGCACGTTTTGCCTGCGGGCCGCTTTCGTTAATTTCCGAACTACTGAATCGCACGTAGACGAAGCGTTGGAAGAGTTGTCCTGCGTTTTGCAGGTATTGAATGCCTAACAGAGCCTGAAAACAAGCGTGTGGGCCTGCCGAGAGATCGACAGGCTTCTTTTTTTTAGTGTGTTGACAACCAATACTATAGGTAATCGTAAACAATCGATTTATGGATTGTTTAAAAATAATATGGATTAGTTGTTTAAAATTAAATTGTGTACAATATATTTGCAGTTGTAAATGAATATGGAACAGCTCAAGCTTGATCAGCAACTTTGTTTTCCGCTGTACGCGGCGTCCCGGCTCGTTACGGGGTTGTATCGTCCCTTGCTGGAGGAACTTTCGCTGACGTATCCGCAGTATCTGGTATTACTGGTATTGTGGGAAAAAGAGTCGGTGACGGTAAAGGAATTAGGGGAGCAACTCTGGCTGGACAGTGGTACGTTGACGCCTTTGCTGAAAAGAATGCAGGAAAAAAATCTGGTAACCCGTACTCGCAGCAGCGACGATGAACGAGTGGTAAACATCACGTTAACGGAAGCCGGAAAAGACCTGCAAGCTCAGGCTGCGGCTATTCCCAATCAATTACTTAGCTGCCTGCATTTGGAGCCTGAACAGGCTATGCAACTACGGGAGCAATTGCAACATTTTTTAGTACAGCATACGCAAGTATTGTAAAATCAACAACCATGGAAAAATTGTATACGGCCCAAGCAACTGCCACGGGTGGACGCAACGGTCAAGTAAAATCAAGTGATGGCGTATTGAATCTGGAAACGCGAGTTCCGAAAGAAATGGGCGGTTCCGGTGGAGCGTATACCAATCCCGAACAATTGTTTGCCGCAGGTTACGCGGCTTGTTTTGACAGTGCGTTAAGTCTGATTATCCGTACTGAAAAAGTAAAAGCAGGCATGACAACGATTACGGCGGAAGTAAGCATTGGTAAAAACGATGCCGGTGGATTTGGACTGGCCGTTACCTTGAACGCAAACGTACCCGGGGTGGATCAGGCTACGGCCGAAGCTTTAGTAGCGAAAGCTCATCAGGTATGCCCGTACTCAAACGCTACTCGCAACAACGTGGAGGTAACGTTAGCCGTAACGACGAACGAATAAGTAAATCAGATAAGTGCCCAGTGGAACCTGTCCGCCAACGGGAGCTACTTTTAGTAACGTAAAGGCGTATGATCGGGTCCTGTCTACCAACGGGACCCGATTGCTTTTAATGGCTGTCGAGTAATTGTAGAGCCCGCTGGGCTACCTGTTCGGGCGTAATCCAATGCATACAGGCTAAATCGCCCCGAAAGCAAGGTTTATTCCCAAATACGGAACAGGGACGGCAGGACAATTCATCGGGTGAAATCTGGACTATATTCGCCTCGGATTGAGCCCAGGGGCCAAAACCCGCGTAGGGATGTGTGGCTCCCCAGATCGAAAGTACGGGTATGCCACTCAACGCGGCCAGGTGCATATTCCCGGAATCCATGCAAAGCATCAGATCAAGCTGACGAATCAGCGTGAGTTCGGCCCGGAAGGAAAGTTTTCCGGCTACTAGAATGGCTTCGGGAAAGGCGTTCTCCAGCGTTTGTAACTGAGCAACTTCGGCTGATCCGCCGCCAAAGAGAAAAATCCGCACCGGTCGTTGCTGACGAATAAGCTCCAAGGTTGGTTGGATACGTTCGAAGGGCCACATTTTAGGCTCGTGCTGAGCGAAAGGAGCAACGCCCAGCCATACTTCATTGCTTTTTTTAGCGGAAATGTTTTTCAGAAAAGCCTGTACCTCAGTTTCTGCGGAAGTTGCAAAGTACGGGGCTACTCCGAGCGTAGCGGTGTAGCCCGCCCGGGTGAACGTATCCAAGTACCGCTCTATACTGTGAGGCAGGGGACGACGAATTTTATTTTCCTGTCGGGTCAACGCCTTCTTCTCCTGCCGCCCCTTATCAAGCGTAACGCTGGGAATTCCCGAAAACCGGAAGAACGTTTTTAGTATCGCCGTCCGTAAATTCTGGTGCGTATCAATGATGTACTCAACAGGACCGGCTTGCTTTAAATCAAGGTGCAAGCGGTACAGGCCGGCCATGCCTTTGTGTCGACCGTCCAGGTCAGCTCCGAACACCCGTACCCCCGGAAGACCTTCGAAAAAGACGGCGAATTTTTGCCGCGTGACGACGGTAAGCTGCCGGTCGGGGTAGGCTTCGGCAATGGCCCGTACGACGGGCGTCAACAGAGCCACGTCGCCCATGGCCGAAAACCGGAAAATAAGTAATTGCTTCATCACTCCGCGTAGGCTCGCTGCTTACTTCTGCTGGTACAAAACGGGATTTAGGGTAGGATCGTTGTACATCTTCATCTGCCGATATACCTTCATAAAACGATCACCGTTGCGAATATCTTCGAGCAATTCATCGAAGCATTGAGCCAGATCCGTTTCCTGTTCGAGCAGCAGTTGTAGTTTCTGCTGGGCTTTCTGCCGGTGTTCATCGGAGGCCTCCGTACGTTGAGCCTGTTCACGGAAATGGTAGATTTTTAACTGAAGTATCGACATTCGGTCGAGTAGCCAGGCGGGGGTTTCGGAGTTCAAACGGGCCGTTGGTTTGCGGGGAGCATCGCCCAATAGAGCGATAAACCAGTCGTCCATTTGTTCAACCGTATCCGTCCGATCCTGGTTGGATTGATCGATCCGACGTTTTAATCCAACCAGTTCTTCCGGTGCGATTTCTGGACTGCGAATCAGATCTTCCAGGTGCCACTGTACCGTATCAATCCAGTTTTTCTGGTACAGCAGGGCCTCCATACTTTGTGCCGGGTAAGGATTCTGAATGGGGGTATCAACATGGTCCGCCTGGTGATACACGTCAATGCTCTGGCGGAAAATAGTATTAGCTAGGGTAGCGTTCATGCGTACAAACTTTCGGCAAAAGTACCGAAAAGAAAGCAGCAAGTCACACCCTGCTTGGGTAAAGCCCCAGAAAGCCCATATTTCTTAAGAAATGAAAACCGATGGGTTTAGGTGCTTCTTTTGTTAAAAAGCAAAGAAGTCCCCTGTCTAGCAAGGGGCCGCTGTCTGCTAAGCTTTCGCTTTCTTGTACAGAGGAACCGTACTACAAGGTTCGCCAAACATGAGCGTCTGCACGACCGGACGAAGTTTTCGGGCAACCTCGACGTAAGCCGCTACGGGTACGGGATAGGTACTGCAACCTTTCACTACTACGCGGGCTCCGCGGTAATCTTCCGGATTAATCTGCTCGAGTGCTTCGTAAAAGAGTTTATCCTCCAGGGCCTGGGCATCGCCAAAAACAACGGTATGGGCAAAAGGCTCCAGGTGAATAGCCAAAAGCATATAGGCCCAGGTCGGTACGATAGCATCTACCGAACAGAGAACCGCCACATTTTTTCCGGTATACTGGCTCCAGTCGTGGGATTTAAGAAACTCCCGGAAATCCTTTTCCCGCAGAATGGCCTCCATAAAGAGGTTATCCTTGAGGTCATAAATGACTCGTTCGCCCGAATGATAATAGGTTTCCAAATCCAACGTAACCAGGCCCGATGTTGCGACCCGGTTGATAATTTCCGGTGTTTCCATGTCAACTATAATTTAGCTTTGGGCAAGGTGCCCATAAACTCTTTCAAATAGTAGGGTTCGAACGTAATTAAATCTTCGAAAGCCTGCTTACTAAATGCTTCTTTTGCCAGATAACCTACCGTCGTAGCCGAGGGATGAATGCTCACTGATGGAAAAATGGCTTGGGGATAGGACGCCAGCAGGGGCTGACATTTAGCGGCTCCATCGCCGAAGAATACAACGGGACGCTCCTGTAAAAGTTCCGCAAAGCTGTGCTCGTCAATGATACGGGCTTCCGTAGTACGTAGAACTTGCCGGGTACTTCCTTCGTATTCGGCACAGTATACTTCCATTCGGCGGGCATCAATCATGGGACAGAGCACGTGGGTAGCCGGATAAAAAGGCTGTAACTGAGCCGCCATGGCCTCCAGCGTATGAATGGCAATGAGCGGTTTATCCAGTGCATAACAAAGGCCCTTCGCCGTGGATACTCCAATGCGTAATCCCGTATACGAACCTGGCCCTTTGGCTACGGCCACGGCATCAAGTTGAGCGAGTGAAAAGCCCGCCTGTGTTACTACATTTTCAATAAGCGTGGTTAGTAGGGAAGAATGGGTCTTTTCTGTCAACAGTTCATAACAGCCCAATAATTCACCTTGCTGATGCAATGCTACGGAGCAAACCCGCGTAGATGTATCTATAGAAAGAATAAGCATGGAACAAAAATAAGCCCACTAAAATGATTTTTAGCCTACTAAAAAACTTCTAAGGGAATATATGATCAATTTAGAAATGTACTTTGGGTAATATATTGTTATAAAAACCTAATTTTAAAAGAAACAGGTACCTTGATAAGGAATGAGAAATTATAACTGTAATTTACTTTTGAGTAAAAAAGCTTATTTAGGATGTGTGACGCATGTTGATACATTAATTTGAAAAAAATTTAGGAATAATACGCATAAATGTGAGAAAAATCTTGTAACGTTGCAGAGTAAAACAGCCGTAATCAGCCTAGTAGTTGAAAATCGGTATTTTTACAGAATACGTTTTTCGTATATCTACTGATGCCTTGACTCCCTTCGGGGAAATTCATAAAGATCTCACTCGATCTCGCTGCGTCTGCAGATCGGGTATAACGTGGGTTGGATAGACGCCGCTCTCCGATTCGGGTTTCTCGGATCGGAGACTTATTTTTTTAGCCCTTTCTGTGCTGGCCTTTCTAACGAAAAGGCTTTTTTTGTGCCTTTCTCTAGCTCGTTTATTGTCTATGATTTCCTGGAATGATTTTGAAGCCGTAGAATTACGGATCGGTACGATTCTTCGCGTAGAAGATTTTCCTAAAGCTAAAAAACCAGCCTACCAGCTTTGGATTGATTTCGGCCCTGAACTGGGTGAAAAACGTTCTTCGGCCCAGATTACAGTGCATTATACCAAGGAAGAACTGGTTGGAAAACAGGTGATCGCTGTGACTAACTTCCCGCCCCGCCAGATTGCTAACTTTTTTTCAGAAGTACTGGTAACGGGCTTTCCTGATGCTGACGGAGCGATTGTACTAACCCAACCCGAACGTCCGGTACCCAACGGCACCCGATTGATGTAGAAAGTAATGAGGGAGGAAGCGTTTTTATCCGTCTTCTCTGAGTAAACCTCTGGACGAGTAAATCCAAACAACCGGATCGTTATGAAAAAAACGCTAGTACTGGTAGTGAGTATGGCACTACTAACCCTGACGGCTATGGCTCAGTCGAAAGAGGAAACCGCCGTAACGCAGGCCGTTGAACAACTCAAAGCGGCCATGATTAAAGGAGATAAAGCTGATCTGATGGCCATTACCCATGATCGGCTTAATTACGGGCATTCAAGCGGTTTGATTGAAGATAAGGCTCTGTTTGTCGAAAATCTGACGAATGGAAACTCCGTCTTTAAATCCATTAACCTAAGTGATCAAACCATTACGGTAGTGGGCAGTACCGCTCTGGTACGGCATACGCTCGCGGGAGAAACGGCCAATAAAGGGCAGGCGGGACAAGTCAAACTGGGCGTACTGCTGACGTGGGTGAAGGAAAAAGGGAAGTGGCTACTACTGGGCAGGCAGGCGTATAAGATTTAGTTTAGCGTTTTCGGTTTGGGGTTTTCAGTTTTCTGTGACAAGCATTGAAAACTGAAAACCCTAAACCGCCGCGGCGGACCCCTGAAAACTTACAGTGTTCCCATTTTACCCATTTGGTAATCGTACAGAGCATCCTGAATTTCTTCCCGGGTATTCATCACAAACGGCCCGTGCGTGACGACGGGTTCCTGGATGGGCAGGGCCGAACCCAGAAGAATCCGTGAATAGGCCGAGGCTTGTACCTGAATTTCTTCCCCCTCGTTCGCAAAAACGACCAGCGTTCGACCACTAATGACCGTTCCGTTGACGGTAATACTTCCATTGAGTAAATAGAACAGAATATTCTGGTTCGCTTCGATGGTACGGGTGAAACTTCCATCCGCCTCCAGGGTAATGTTTGCTAGTGCAACCTCATAAATTGGTTGAATGGGCCCCTGCGTATGTTCCCAGGTTCCCGAAACCACCGCTGCAATACCTTTGTCAAGGGCTACGGTCGGGATGTCTTTTTGCTGTAACCCCGTGTAGTGAGGAGCCACCATTTTGAATTGAGCGGGCAAATTAGTCCATAGCTGAATGAGTTCAACAGGACCCCCTTTTTGCCGAAATTCAGGCGATGAGCCTTCCGAGTGAATCAACCCACTCCCTGCCGTCATCCACTGAACGCCCCCTCTTTCAATCGTACTGGCAAAACCGCTGCTATCCCGGTGCTGCACATCACCTTCGTAAATGAAGGTAACGGTTTCAAAACCCCGGTGGGGGTGGGGGCCAAAGGGTAAGCCGCTGTTGCGACCAGGAAAGTTTTGTGGACCGTGGTGGTGCAGTAACAGGAACGGATCAATTTGATCAATTCCGGCAGTGGGTAGGGGTTGGTGCATCGTTAGCGGCCCCATTGGGCGAGGCTGCGGATGAATGAGTTTATGAATGGTGCGAAGTGCCATAGGTCAATGTGTGTATATACATATAAATAAATTTCTGGGGTTTTGGTTCACTTTCGTCTCGTCCAGTAGCAGAAACCTGCGGGTTGTCCAAAACTCCAGAAGGTAGCAGCTTAAAGCCTCGCCGGTGCCCCAACAACGGAGCAACAGCGAGGCTTTTCGTCTAGGAAATGCTAAGGGATGGTTGTAGTAAACGGGCTATTTAGCCAACGCATTCCACAAAATCTCCGCCGGGTGCAGAGCTTCCCGACCCGTACCATCGTGAATCTGGTGGCGGCAGCTCGTACCCGCTGCGGCGATGATCACGTCTTCGGGTTGTTTACGAATCGTTGGGAAAAGAACCAGTTCCCCAATTTTCATGGAAACGTCGTAATGCTCGGCTTCGTACCCAAAACTTCCGGCCATACCGCAGCAGCCCGAGGGAATCAGTTGTACCTCGTAGTTAGCGGGTAGCGACAGAATTTTCTTGCTCGGTACGAGCGAACTCATGGCCTTTTGCTGACAGTGCCCGTGCAGTTTAATCAGCCGTTTTTCGGTCGTAAACTGGTCCGCTTTGATGCGTTTGGCGTCGAGTTCCTGGGCCAGATATTCCTCGAACGTATAGGTATGCGAGGCAATAGCCTTAGCATCGTCAACCAATTCCTCATCCACTAAATCAGGATACTCATCGCGGAAAGTGAGAATGGCCGAAGGCTCTACACCCACCAGCGGCGTATCTTTCGTGATAAGCGTACGCAGCAGCCGAACGTTACGGTTGGCTACTTCTTTCGCCATTTTCAGTAAACCTTTCGACAACTGAGGCCGGCCTGATTGCATGTTTTCGCCGGGTAATAGCACATTGTAACCCAGTCGCTCAAAGAGTTGTACCACTTTCTTGCCAATTTCCACGTCATTGTAATTGGTGAATTCATCGGCAAATAGGTAGAAACTCGGAGCTAACGGTTTTTTCGTTTTGGCTTCCTTATTCCACCAGTTGATAAAGGTTTGTTTCGCCAGCAAAGGCATGGTACGATCCGGGTGGAAGCCGACCATTTTATTCGCCACGCGTCGCAAGGCCGGGGTATCAAAAATGCCGTTATACGCCCAGGGAGCCAGGCTAGCCAGTTTATTCAGCGAAGTGAAATTAGCCACCAGCCTCGAACGCAGCGGTACGCCTTTGGCTTCGTAGTAATGCTGCAAAAACTCCATTTTGAGTTTCGCCATATCCACGTTCGAAGGGCATTCGGCCTTGCAACCCTTGCAGAGCAGGCAGAGGTCGAGTACTTCCTTGATTTCGTCGTGGGCAAAACGGTTGGTTTGCGTGGAATTGGTCAGGAACTCCCGCAGGATGTTGGCCCGGGCCCGCGTCGTTTCCTTCTCGTTTCGCGTCGCCATGAAACTGGGGCACATCGTACCGCCGCTCAACTCCGTCTTGCGGCAGTCGCCCGAACCGTTACACTGCTCGGCGTGTTGCAGCACGTCCTGATTCTGATACCGGAAAAAGGTCTGGAAATGCGGCGTTTGCTGACCCGGTTCGTACCGCAGAAAGGTATGCATGGGCGGCGTATCGACCACTTTTCCGGGATTGAAAATATTTTCCGGATCCCACATCCGCTTCACTTCCTTCATGAGGGCGTAGTTTTTCTCACCCACCATCCAGGAAATGAACTCGCCTCGCAGACGCCCATCGCCGTGTTCACCCGAAAGCGAACCGTCGTATTTCTTTACCAGTTTGGCAATTTCTTCGGCAATCAACCGGAATTGCTGATTCCCCTCGCGGGTCTTCAGGTTGATGATCGGACGCAGGTGAATCTCGCCCGAACCCGCGTGGGCGTAATGCACGGCACTCATGCCGTTTTTAGCCAGAATTTCGTTGAAATCCCGAATGTAATCGGGCAGGTCATGGATATCGACCGTCGTATCCTCAATCACCGCCACGGCTTTTTCGTCGCCGGGCAGGTTGGAAAGCAGGCCTAATCCTGCTTTACGCAGGGCCCAGATTTTACCCGTATCGGCTCCGAACAGGATGGGGAAGTGGTAGCCCAGGTGAGCCGCTTTCATTTCGGCTTCCATGCGGGCGGCAACTTCCAGAATTTCCTCCCGCGTTTCCCGACGGAATTCAACCACCAGAATGGCTCCGGGGTCGCCCTGCACGAAAAAGCGGTTTTTACTCTGTTCGATGTTTTCTTTCGTACACTCCAGAATATAATGGTCGATCAACTCACTCGCCGATGGCTTATACTGCATGGCGATGATATTGGCCCGTAAGGCCTCATCGACCGAATGGAAGTGTACGCAAATCAAACCCGCTTCCTTGGGTGGTAGAGGATTGATGTGCAATTTGATTTCCGTCAGAAAGCAAAGCGTACCTTCCGATCCGGCCAGGAGCTGGCAGAAGTTGAAATCCATACCTCCGGGCGTAAACGGCTCGCAGTAGAGCAGCATATCCAGGGCATATCCCGTATTCCGGCGTTCGATGCTGGGTTTTGGGAAGTTCTTACGGATTTCTTCCTGATTTGCAGTATCCTTTAAAATTTCAAAGGTCTTGCGATAAATGTCCGCTTCGAAAGGATTGGAAATACCTGGCAAGGAGGCATCACCTTTGAGCAAAGATTGCACCAGGGGCTGAGCTGCCGAAAGGGAACCAAACGTTGCCTCCGAGCCATCCGCCAGTAGGGTTTTCACTTCCAGAACGTGTTCCCGCGTGGAGCCGTAAACGACGGAGTTGGAACCGCAGGAGTTATTGCCCACCATACCCCCAATCATGGCCCGGTTAGCCGTGGACGTTTCGGGGCCAAACAGAAATCCGTAGGGTTTCAGGAACAGGTTCAGTTCGTCGCGTACGACGCCGGGCTGTACCCGTACCCACCCCTCTTCGGGATTGATTTCCAGGATTTTATTAAAATATTTGGAAACGTCAACCACAATACCGGCCCCCACTACCTGACCCGCCAGAGACGTACCGGCGGTACGCGGAATAAGCGAGGTGTGGTGCTGCCGGGCAAAGGCGATGAGCGTTTTAAGGTCTTCCTGCGTCTTGGGCAAGGCTACAGCCGTAGGAAACTCGCGATACGCCGAGGCATCCGTTGCGTAAAGCGTACGCATGGTTTCGTCGTAATAGAATTCGCCTTCAAGGCGGGCAGCGAGGTCACGGAGAGCTTCGGTCGGGACAGAAGGCTTCGTAATTAATCGAGCCGTTGCTGTAGTCATAGTACGTTTTATTGCTTCGGGGGTGCAAAGGTAACCGATAGACTTTTTTTAAGAGTCGGGTTTTTACAAAAGATTCTTTTGTAAAAGAGGGTTCCCGATTTGTATTAACCCCTATAAAAAAGTTTCAGGCCTTTGCCGGGTGGACAAAGGCCTGAGCGCATTCAGACACGATTGAAGGAATATAGGGAAATTAATTAATTCACAAACACCACGCGAGCGGGCTTATTAGTATTAAGACTGATGTCTTTTTTGACGATGGTTTCACCATCGGTTACTTCAATGTGATACTGACCATCGGCTAGTTCGTTCATATCAAAACGACGGGCGTAGCCGGTAGCATTTTTACTGATGTTTTCACTGAAAAGAATGTCACCCTTGGCATTTCGCAGCGATACGGTGAGTTTCTTGCCCGTTGCTTTTTCCAAGAGGAAGTTGACTTTGCCTTGTTTGCCTTTGAAGACATTGACGGCGTAGGAGGTTTTAGCGGTTTCCTTCGGATCTTCCGTGGGAGCGGCAAAGCTAGTCAGGGTAACGAAGGCGAAAGCAAGAGCGAACAGAGATTGAATGGAAGTTTTCATGGCTTTTATCGATTGAGATTGACAGGCAAAAAAAAGATGATCAGTTGTGTTAGAAATTCATGGCTTGGGTACATTCATCAAAGGCGACTGGCCTGATTGATGATTCAAAGTTGGGTTGAAAACAGGTACTATGCAATGCAAAGTAGTATGTAAGGCTTGGTTGCTGGATGAGCGGTGATTGATGGGGTTTGCTTTCCAAAACGGCTAACCTTATTTACACACCAAGGATGCAGACAATCAGGGCTACGTTGCAGTCAGGGCTGTTTTTTTAAGATTTCAGGGATGAGTGGTTACTTTGCCGGGATGAGTGGAAAAAGGTTTAGTAAAGCGTAGAAAGTTTGAAACGTTTGCTGTTTTTGCATCACTCCAACGGATTTTATTGAGCTTGGCAGGCTATAACTCCGGATATGTCGGGTATTGGCAAAATCGTTTTCGCCTGCCTTATTTCTTCCTAAAAACTTGTATCTCTAAACCGTAATCAGCTCTTTTGAGAAATGAATCGTTTGGTGGCAATACCTGCCCGGTTCTTTAACCTCTGACTACTTACTATGGAAGGAACTACGCCCGCCGAAGATGCCGAATTGAAGCAGGCCCGTCAGGCCGCCACGCTGGCAAAAGCCCGGGCTGAACGCGTAGAAGCCGAAAAACGTATCGCCGAAACCCGGGTAGCCGAAATTAGAACCCTTACGGGCGAGCGGCCTGCAAACCCCCTGCCCGTACCTAATGGAAGTATTTTGGTAGGTGAAGGGGTACAATTCCCGCAAATCATCGAATCCGCTCATCAGCAATTACGCGTACTGATGAGGCAGGTGTACACCGATAATCAGACGATTCTGACTGCGGGAGCCCGGCTGATGATCTACCAGGAATCGGATGTGCAGGCGTTGAGTAAGTATCAATTAGTACTCCAGCAACTTCAATCGCTGAATAGATCGATTCAAACGACCTTGGATCAAGCCAGCGAAGTGCTGGAGCAGGGTAGGGCCTGGCTGGAAAATAAACCGCTGGCTCAAAGTCAGAATTTGGGCATGGGATGGCTGGCGGCTCCGGCTTTGGCCACGGGCGTAGTCCAATCACTGGCTGAACTGGTGCAGTTGTTTCGGAAGGAAGTGGAAATCAAGAGTCAGTCGGTAACGCTTAGTGAAGAAGACGCCGTAGCTCTCTTGCAAAAGGAGCTGCAAAGCAGTCAGGCTGCCGTGACTTTGTTTTATCCACGGCTATATCCTGTTCGGGTCGGGGCAGAATCCGTAGTGTTACGAACCTTGTCGGAACTTGCCCAGCTACTGGAACGCATGACGGAGATGAATCTGGATCTGGAAGCCTTTCGCGAACATCTGGCTACCTGGGCAGGTAACGAAGCGGAGAAAATGTTTCAGGCCCGGCAACGAACCCAAACCGTTGATGCATTGAAAACGGCCCTCGCATCGTATCAGCAAACGGGGACAAAAATCTGGACCGACTTGCAGGTTACCGAAAGTCCGGTATCCACGCTAGCCTCGTTGCGACAGATCGAACAGCTTCATCAATTATTGCAGGAACCTGCCGCGTACCACCTACGATTGCAGGTTTCCTCGCAGGGATCCTATCAGATTACCAAACGCCTCTGGCGAAATGCGGTGATCGAGTATCATGCTTCGGTAGAAGTAAACTACATGCTGTTTCAGGCCACGGGTCAGGTGCTGCGTGCGGATAAGCTGAGTAGTTATGGGGCGTTTCGTTAATTAAGGAAATTGTAGAGTAGGTTTTATAAAGACTGGGTTTGGCCTTTCTTACTGTAACCAGTGAGCCCCTTTATAGAGCTTCGTTATTCACCTAGACGGAATTTGCTACCGCAGGCAGGGTTGACTAATAGTCAGTGAGCCTTCCAGGCTGGACCTCCCCGTAACTGCCTAGCTTAGCTCCAGGCTACCGCATTGTTCCCACCATGGGATGGTCCCCATGGAATGGCTCACGGGCGGGAGAGGTTTTCATCCTCTGATATCTTTTGAAAGTTGTTTGTTGACGGTGGTTAGTCAGAGGTTCAAGACAATCGAGTATCCCCATGGACGAGCTAAACCCGCACCCCGTCCTACCGCATTCCATGCGGGGCATCCCATGCGGGGCATCCCATGCCGGAATTCCACTCAAGCCGCCTAGCTTCTCGGCAATGCGGTGGCTTTGAGCCAGAGGAGGTGAGCGGCGGGCGTGCCGACATAGAATGTATATGGACTAATGACCAGCCGTCTCAGCGGGACGAAATAGTGATCTTAGAAATACTACTTGGTCATTGTTTTTTATGACTAAGCTTCGATTACATACGAATTAAAAACCAGCCGTTCCTGCGGAACCTGTTGCTAAGCATAGTATGAATTACCAAAAAGCCGTACAGGCCAAAAGTGTATTGTCGGGCCAGTTGCTGGCTACTCAACATAAAATCGTGCGGGCCTTCGGACTGGATACGGTGCTCGAAAGCAGTACGCGTCTCATTCAGCCCGCCATTGCCGGAATCGGTATTGGACGGGAGGGGGCGGAGGATTATCACATTCGCGTGCTCGTTCAAAATCCCCTTTCTCCGCAGGAAATTACGGCTCTGGCTACCGTACTGGAAGTCGACGAGCCGGATTTACGCATGATTCACGCCAACCAGGTCATTGCCTTCAATGAACCCATCCGCCGCTCGCAGCGACCCCTGTGGTATGGCGTGTCCATCGGGCATGAACTTGTATCGGCGGGTACACTGGGTTGTACCGTATACGATCAGGGAAAGACGTACTGGCTCAGCAATAATCACGTTTTTGCCAATGGCAACGAAGCGAAAACTGGCGATCCCATCTGGCAACCCGGCGTCCGCGATGGCGGATCGAATGCGAGCCGGGTAGGAACGCTGGCCCGGTTTGTCCCCATCGATTTTAGCGGAACCAACGAAGTCGATGCCGCTCTGGCAGAACCTTTGGATAATTCGCTGGTTTCCACTAACTTTCCTCCGTCGAATCCGCCGCTGGCTACGCTGACGGGCATTACCACGCCCACGTACGGCATGAAAGTGGAAAAATACGGTCGCACCACGGGGTATACCACGGGCACGGTTGTTTCGCTTTCCACGGATTTACCCGTCACGTTTGGTCGCAAGCAGGCCTATTTCGTGGATCAGATCGAAATTGAAGGGGAAGATGGAAACGCATTTTCTCAGCCCGGCGACTCGGGATCAATTATCGTGGAAGCGGGAACGGGATTAGTCGTCGGCTTGTTGTTTGCCGGTGACGGCAATCTGACTTTTGCCAATCCCATTGCCAATGTGTTACGGGCGTTGAATGTCACCCTTAGTAAATGAATGAAGATGATGAGTACGGTAGGCGAAATCAAAAAAGAATTGTCCCGGCAACTCCGCGATGAGCAGGGGTTCCTGGGACTGGCAATCCGGCGGGAAAACGAAAAAGAGTATATCCTGGTGCGGGTGAAAAGTCTGACTAAACACTGGGAGCGGCGTGTACCCGAAGAAATCGATGGCGTGCGTATCAAACTCGAGAAGGGAGAGCCCGCCCATGCCTACGTGCTGAAATAAGTACGATCTGATGCAACGAATCCCTTGCCGCCCGTTGCTCCTATGTATTTATAAAAAAACGGCAAACTTCCGCCCGCCGTTTTCTTTCCTGTAAGTTTTTTTAGCGAATGCCCGCCAGCGTATTCAATTCCGCAATGGCCAGCCGATAGGCCAGTTGAGCCCCGTACAGATCCTGCTCCGCCTTCGCCAGACTCGCCTTCGATTCCAGCAAATCTTTTTCCAGTTTCAGTCCCGCTTCTTTCGCATTGGTTTTCATCCGTACTTCCTCGCGACGTAGGGTAACCGCCTGCTGGGCCACCGTAATGAGGCGTTGCGACTGTGTCACTTTTCGGTACGCTTTACTGATTTTAGCGGCTACATCTTCCTGCGTATGAGCCTGATAGGCTTCGGCCTGTTTCTTTTGCGAAAGCCGCTGGTTTTCTTCTGAACGGCGTTTGCCGAAATCATAGATATTCCAGCTTACGTTCAGTCCCAGGAAATAATTATTCGCTGGTAAATCCGAAATGACGTTCTGGTAATTGTAGCCAGCCAGTACGCCGACGTTAGGCAACTTGTCCTTGCGGGCGGCTTCAATGCCGTACTCCACTTTTTCGATGGTTTGCGTCGCCAGTTTTACGTCCGGATTGGATTGCCGGGCTTCTTCCAAATAGGTATTCAACGGCTGCACGGCCAGTCCAGCCACGCTAACGTCAGTGAGCCGTAAGGAATCCGTATCTGGCACCCCGAGTACGACTTTCAGATCCGCCTCATAATCTTCCATCTGGTTCAGAATCTGCACCACTTTTTGCTGCTGGTTGGCCAGATCGGCTTGTAAACCTACTTTGTATACTTCGTCGGTTTTTCCCGCGAGCAGGGCACTTTCTACGTCGTAGAGCTTGGCCTGGGTAAGCTGCACATTGGCGTTGGCTTCGTCGAGTTGCTTCTGAGCGATCAGCACGCCGTAATACAGCTTCTCCACGCCCTGTAATACCTCCAGCTCGGCTTTAGTTACCTGCGTTTGGGCGATGCGTACGTCGGCTTCGGCGGCTTTCACACCCACCCTGATTTTTCCAAGCTGACTAATGGGCTGGTACGCTCCAACCGAGCCGAGAAAGAGGTTATGTTTACTCTGAAATAAGGGAACGGGTTGTTGCGGCAGATACGTGCCTCCCACCTGACCAAAGGCTCCGGCGGGAATCGCCAGATCTTTCGTAATCCCGTTGAAGACGTACATGCCCGAAGCCAGAAATTGTGGTTTATTCTTCGTCTTGGCTTCGGTGACTTTGTATTCGCTTTCGCGGACTTTCTCTTTCTGAATACTCAGCAAGCGATTATGCTGTAAAGCCTGACTTTTGGCTTCTTCCAGCGAGAGTACTTCCTGGGCTTGGACGGACCACGCCGAGCCGAGCAGAAAGCTGTATAACAAAACCTTTTTCATGGGTTTTAATGGAATGGGTTGAAAAGACTTAGACGGGTTGCGTATCGCGGCCAACGCTCATCAGATACGCTTTGTCTTTCGGTTTAATCATTTTCACGTACAGCACGGGTACTGTCAGCAGGGCCATAATCATCGACCAGACCACGCCCACGGCAATCACACTCGCCAACGGACTCCACATGGGCGATCCCGAGAGAATCATGGGTAGCACGCCAATGGCAGCGGCCATGGCCGTCAGGAAAATCGGACGTAAGCGTCGTTTCCCCGATTCGGCGGCGGCGGTAGGAATGTCCATGCCGTGTTTGAGCAGTTCGTTGGTATGATCGACGAGGATGATCGCATTTCGTACCACAATCCCGGACAGACTAATCAGTCCGACGAAAGCTGTAAAGCCAAAGTTGTTATGCGTGAGAATCAGTCCCAGAAACGCCCCGAATAAACTCAGCGGAATCGTCAGCATTACCAGAAAAGCTTCCTTGATATTCCGGAACTGGAACAACAGAATCAGGAATATCAGGACGATACTGATCACCATAACCACAACCATCTGACTGAACGTCTCTTTCTGTCCTTCGTACTCGCCCCCGTATTCAATGCGGTAACCAGCGGGCAATTTCAGCGACTCAATTTTGGGTTGAACCGCCTTGAGCAGTTCCGAGGGTAGCAGATTGGCCTGCGTTTCGCTTTGTACTGTTAGGGTGCGAACGCCGTTGCGGTGCATGATGCGGCCCGTTTGCCAGGCGGGTTGCAGGTCAGCGATTTGCCGCAAGGGTACCGAAGCTCCTGTGACGGGCGAGGAGAGGTACGTGTTGAGCAAATCATCGAAGTTGCGGCGGTTGGTTTCGTCCAGCCGTACCACCAGATCCACGGGTGTTGTGCCTTCGTACAAGGTGGTCACAGGAGCCCCGTTGAAACCGGCGTAAATCGTTTGCCCTATACTGGAGGTGGTAAAACCCAGTCGGTTGGCTTCACCCTTGAGGTTGATATTCACCCCGTAATAATCTTCCATAAAATCGGTACGCACCATGGCACTGCCGGGGGTATTTCGCAGAACACTATCTACCTGTACGCCGATTTGCTTGAGCGTCGGCAGATCGTCGCCCACGATGCGTACTTCCACCGGAGCTTTGGTAACCGTACCCTGTTGCATGAGTTTGACCTGCGGACGTCCTTCGGGCACCAGAGCATCGACCTGACGCGTCAGTTCTTCCGCCATCGCCTGTGTACTGGCAATGTCCGTGGTATTGATCAGAATCTGGGCGTAGTTGGTGACGGGTACTTCGGGCGAAAAGTTGTAATAGAATCGGGGAGCACTTGTTCCGGCAAAGGTGGCGTAACTCGTTACCCGCTGATCTTTCTTGACAACGTTTTCAATTTTACTGATGGCCGCCCGGGTTTTATCAAGTTTCGTACCCGTTGGCATCCACAATTCCACGACGAACTGATTTCGCTCCGCCGCTGGGAAAAACTTCTGACGAATCGTGGTGAAGAGTAAACCCGCCAGGGCAACCGTCAGCAAACTGCCCAGAATCGTTACGCCGGAATGACGCATGCACCAGTCGATGGCCGCGTTGTAGCCATTCTGCATCCGGTCCAGCAGGGACGTACGTTTCTTCTTGTTGGCTTCGGAAGGATCGTGTAAGCCTTTTTTGATGAAGGTGTAACACAGCAGTGGCGTCAAAATCATGGCTACGATGAACGAAGCCGACAAGGCAATGGCTACTGTAATAGGCAGAGCAAAAATGAATTCACCCACCGAGCCCGACAGAATAACCATCGGCATAAAGGAAGCAATGATCGTAATCGTTGCCGCGAGTACGGGAACCACCAGGTCACTGGCACTCCGCCAGGCGGCCGTCCAGCGGTCCAGTCCTTCATCGAGCAGTTCCACGTAGTTATCGGCAATGACAATGGCATCATCGACTACCATGCCCAGTACCACAATCAAGGCCGCCAGCGACACCTGATGCAGCTCGATACCGAAGGCGTGCAGCAGGGCAAAAGTGACGGCAACCGTCATCGGAATCGCCATGGCTGCCACCGCCGCAATGCGGAAGGGCAGGAGCAAAATCACGACAATCACCACTGAAACAATGGCCAGGAAAAATTCCCGGATGAAGTGACCAACGTTCTCATCCACCAGATGCGGCTGATTGACAATCGTAGTCAGTTTCACCGTACTCGGTAATAATTTCTGCACGGCTTCCAGCTGAGCATCAACGTCCTTGCCGAATGACACAATGTTGTTTCCTTCGTGCATTTCCACGGCTAGCATCAGGGCCCGGTGTCCGTTTACGGTTGTCGTACTCGTGGGGTCCTGGTACTGACGGGTGATGCGGGCTACGTCGCCGAGTCGAATCACGTCTCCGGTTTTGGAAGTACCGATGATCTGACTGGCAATCTGGCTTTCGGTGCTGTAACCACCGTTGGCGTAGAGCGGTACCTCCGCCGTTCCGGTTTTCACATTTCCCGTCGGACTAATGGCATTCTGGGATTTCAGTACGTTCATCACCTGCGTGAACTTGATGCCGTACTGAGCCAGTTTTTCGGAATTGCTCGTAATGACGATCTGTTCTTTCTGCTCGCCAATGCGTTTGATTTTCGACACGGCGGGCAACGTTCGGAGCTGATCTTCTACTTTTTGCAGATAATCTTTCAACTCGTTGTACGAAGCCTGATCGGATTCGATCCCGATAACCAAAGCTTCCGTATCACCGAAATCGGAGTTGACGATCGGGCCACGTACACCTTCGGGCAGAGCCAGCGTTTTGGCGACGAGTAATTCGTGCCGCAGTTTACTCCAGAACACGTCCGGATCTTTCACCTTATCCTCCAGCTCCACATTAATCACGACAGCTCCGTCGCGGGTTGTGGAGAAGGTTTTTGATTTCTTCACTTCTTCAAACTGAAACAGGTATTGTTCCAGCTTTTTGGTAACCTGATCTTCCACCTGAGCGGAATTCGCTCCGGGGAAATACGCCAGTACCAGACCCGTACGAATGGTAATCTTGGGGTCTTCCCGGCGGGGCATGGTCAGCAGGGAATGTACACCAACGGCAAAAACCATCAGCAGTACCGTCAGCGTAACCTGCGAATATTTTAGGGATGATTTGACAAAATTCATGATCTACACTGGATAAGGCCTGTAGAGTAGTAAGCGTATACGTCCGTTAAATAAAATTGAACGTCTTTTTGTATACGTTAAAGTTGCGTATTGGTAAGCTGAACGGCAGAACCGTCGTGGATTTTTTGCTGTCCACCCGTAATGACCAGCTCGCCCGGCTGTAAACCCGAAGTAATTTCAATGGTAGAATCCAGCAGGCGACCGATGGATACGCGACGTTTAAAGGCCTGCTTTTTCTGCGAGTCAGCTACAAAAACGTAGGAAGAATTATCAGTATCGTGCAAGACGGCTTCGGCGGGTAAGGTCAGTGATTCCGTTTTCTGCGTCGAAGGCAGCTTCACTTCGGCCACCATACCGGGACGAATCAGGAGCTTGGGATTGCGTAATTCGATTTTCACCGAAAACGAACGCGTCGTCGCATCGGCGGCGGAACCTACTTCGGTCACTTTTCCGGTAAAGGTGCTGTCGAGGGCTGAGATGTACACCTGAGCTGACTGACCGATTTTCACCCGCTGTAATTCCGATTCCGGAATAGCCGCGTTGACTTTTACTTTCTGGATATCCGAGACGATAAATAGGGGCATTCCCGAACCTACGATTTCACCAATCTCCGTATTCTTTTTGAGCAATACACCCGAGAAAGGAGCGTAGAGCTTCGTATCCGAAAGATTCTTTTTCTGGAGTCCGGCCTGGGCTTGAGCCTGTTTGAGTCCGTTGGAGACTTTGGCGAAATCGGCATCGCTCAGGCTGTTACGATCGTGCATAAGCTTGAGCCGGTTATACTCATCCTGCACCTGATTGACGCTGGCGGTAGCCGCGTCCACGCCGAGCCGGTAACTGGTAGGGTCCAGACTGGCGAGTACTTTTCCGGCGGCTACGGGCTGGCCTTCCGTAGCGGCGATATAGTTGATTTTTCCCGCCACGAGAAAACCGAGTTTGACGGTCCGGTTGCCTTCGACGTTTCCGCTGATCGAAATCTGGTTTTCTGAAGAAGAACGACTAACCGTTTGCGTAATGACCGGTACGGCCGGATCGGCGGTGGCGGTTTCAGGAGCGGGTTTGCTCTGGCAGCTGGCGAGTACGAAGGCTGCTACACTGATGGAAAAATAAGGCTTGGGTTTCATAACTTCATTAATTAATCGTTTCCAGTAGGTGAATTTGTGATTTGGGGATTTCTAAAAACAGTAAGTGTTCAATGACAGCATCCACCCATTCTTCGGTATCCGTCAGAAGAAAACTTAGTTTCGATATCGGGAATGTATTGGTGAGGGATTCGAGCAGGTCTAACGCCGGATAAGCGGGTGTAGGACTGCCGAATACGTAATACGTTTTCAAAAGGCCACTAAACGCCGATTCAAGACGGGTAAGCTCGTCGGGAAAAAACGGAGAATTCAACTGAGTCAGGCCATGAATGACGGTACACGGCTGGTGACGATTCAGTAGAGTTTTTATCAGATCAATCAGCGAATGCAGGGAGTACGACGATGATAAAAAGATCCAGTGTCGATCCAGTATAGGGCTGCTTTGCTGCGTGAAATTCAGGGCATTCATAACGCTGCTTTCGGGTTGTGCATGCAAAGCTCGGAAAGAATTACGCCAGGCTCTTTGATAAAAGTCAAAAAGCGAAGGGGGTAGGCGGAACCTACTAATTTGGGTGTCCGTAGCGGATGCTACGGGCAACTCGCTCCTTGGAAAGGGGAGATCAAGTGATTTTTATAGAGGAGTAGATTCTGTTGCTGCTTCTAAAGTATATTTCTTTGGAAGACTGGTATTAAGAACGGTAGTCTTCGTTATCCGTCGCATCCGCTACGGATCTTCAAATTTCTAGGCTATGCCTACTTTTTACTCCGAATTCGACTCAACGTCTCCTGCGAGATGCCGAGGTACGAAGCAATATGGCCCAGGCTGACCCGCTGAAAAATAGAGGGTTGATTTTGGAGTAACGACTCGTAGCGTTCGGTGGCCGTTTGAAATTGCAGGGCCGTGATGCGTTCCTTCATTTCCCGCATGACCTGGTGCATGACCAGAACGTGCAATTGTTCGAAAAGGGGATGCCGTTTGAGCAACTGCTCAAAGTCTTCGTGCGAGATGGAACACAGCGTTGTCTCCTCCAGGGTTTCCAGGTAATACTGACTGGGTTGACCGTCAATGAAACTTTCGTCTGCCGTTACGAAATTGTCTTCCGTATGAAAGCGGTACGTCGTTTCTTTCCCCGAGAGGCTTTGATAATGTTCCCGAATGAGACCTTCTTCAATGAAAAAGAGCCGTCGACAGTGCTGGCCCGGCCGGACCAGCACGTGGTTTTTCGGAAGGTGTTCCCGAACAATAATTTTCTGAAGCTCTTCGACGACTTCCGCAGATAAGGGTAAGTGCTGTTGAAGGAAGGTAATAATATGCATAGGGAACCGATTTGAAACGACGCCCTTACAGGCCCGCGTAGTACGTCAGAGCTTCCTGCATTTCGGAGTTGGATACGGGAATGTCGAAGCGACAGCTACCAATGCCCTCGAGTAGGGAGAACCGAACTTCCTTACCCCGGTTTTTCTTGTCCTGAGCCGTTAATTCGACGATTGCCTCGAAGGCATCGGTAGGAATCTGGGCTTTGCCGTAGGTTTGAAGCAGGTACGATTGAATCGTGGCGAATTGTTCTTCCGTCAGCCAGCCCCGTTGCCGACTCAGAAACGCCTCTGTCAGCATGCCCGCCGCAATGGCTTCCCCGTGCAGCAGCCGCTTTTCGGGCTCTTCCAGAAAATACGTTTCGATGGCGTGACCGAGCGTATGACCGAAATTGAGAATCTTTCGTAATCCTTTTTCCGTAGGATCGGCCTGCGTCACCCGTTCTTTAATGGCGACGGAATGAGCGATCAGGTCCGTCCAGTTCTGCGTTTCCCAGCTTTGTTGACGGAGCTCCTCCCATTTAGCCGCATCGGCGATAAGGCAATGTTTGATAACCTCGGCAAAACCTGACCGAAGCTCGCGGGGCGGGAGCGTAGCCAGAAAATCGGCATCAATCAGAACGGCGTCGGGAATCTGGAAAACGCCAATATGATTTTTTAAGCCTTGGAAATCAATGCCCAGTTTGCCGCCTACGCTGGCATCAACCTGCGAAAGTAAGGTCGAGGGGATTTGAATGAAGGCAATACCCCGTTTGTAGGTCGCCGCACAGAAGCCGCCCATATCACCAATAACGCCACCGCCGAGATTGATCAGCAGGCCGTGGCGGTCGAAAGCCGCTTTCGTAAGCCCTTCCCAGATTTGTGTGGCCGTTTCCAAGTGCTTTTCACTTTCACCCGAACGAATCTGAATCAGCGTATGCGGGGGCAGTAAGGCCTGAATGCGAGGATAGCAGTGCTGAAGGGTTTGCTCGTCCACCAGAACGGCTACCTGAGAAAAGGAGTGCGAGGCAAGGAAAGCGGGCAGGCTTTCGGTAATTGGGGCGATCTGTACCATAGCCGCAAAAATAGACGAAAGAGTAGAGAGTCGATAGTCGGGCGTAAAAGTTATCGGCGGGAGGGACAAAAACTGCCCAGCTTCTTCGTTCCCTTTACGGAAGGGATTACGGGTAAAAGTTGGTCAAGTGCTCAAAATTGGGCAGTTTGCATCCTTTATGGATTGATTGCATACGAATATGATAAAGAATGAAGATCGTGAAAGCCTGCCACCCTTTATCCGGTCCTGGCAGCAGCTCTATGCCTTAGTCATCGCTAATCTTATCCTAATGATTGGTTTGTTCTGGTGGTTTACAGAAGCGTTTTCCTAACGGGTTTTTAAGTGGATGAGTGGCTGCGTTTTTCGTCCCGCAGGCACGGCTGGTTTTTTAGTCCGTATGCATTCCATGCGGGGCATCCCATGCGGGGCATCCCATGCGGGCACGCCCGCCGCTCTTTTCATCCTGCACTAGGCCACCGCATTGCGGATGAAACCATTCCATGGGGGCCCCCATAGAATGGTTAGACCTGGAGGGGTCCAGCCTGGAAGGCTCATGGGCTACTAGCCAGCCGTGGTAACGGGACCAAACCCGGTCTATATGTACCCAACCCCAGTAATAACCTATCGAATCATTCAAAACTAACCTAAAAACACCTCTTTACCCTTGAGTATATGTCTTTACTCGATTGGATCGTACTGAGCGTTACCCTAACCTTCATTGTAGGTTACGGCATCTACCGCAGTCGACAGCAACAAAACCTGGAAACCTACCTGACGGGCGGCCATACGCTGACCTGGTGGCACGTCTGCTTGAGCGTGATGGCTACCCAGGCCTCGGCGGTTACCTTTCTGTCGGGACCGGGACAGGCTTATACCGACGGCATGCGATTCGTGCAGTTCTACTTCGGACTACCCCTGGCCATGGTCGTCATTTCCATTACCTTCATTCCGATTTTTCACCGACTAAACGTCTATACCGCGTATGAATTTCTCGAAACGCGGTTCGATCTGAAAACTCGTACCCTCACAGCCCTGCTGTTTTTGCTGCCCCGCTGGCTTTCCACGGGTATTAGTATCTACGCTCCGAGTATTATTCTTTCCACCATTTTCGGTTGGGATATTGTCTGGACGAATCTGGCCATGGGTGGGATTCTGCTGATCTACACCGTGCTGGGCGGGAGCCGGGCGGTGAGTTATACGCACGTGCAGCAGATGTTTATCGTCCTCGGTGGAATGTTTCTGGCGGGTTATCTGGTCGTACGGCTCCTGCCCGAAAACATGGGTTTGGTCGATACATTGGAAGTGGCCGGGAAAATGGGGAAGCTACAAACCATCAACTGGCAATTCGACTGGAATGATCGCTACAACATCTGGTCCGGACTGATTGGCGGATTTTTCCTACAGCTAAGTTATTTCGGTACCGACCAGTCGCAGGTCGGACGGTACCTCGGGGGCGAAACCATCGGACAAAGTCGACTGGGCCTGCTTATGAACGGTATTGTCAAAATTCCCATGCAGTTTTTGATTCTGCTGGTGGGAGCATTGGTGTTTGTCTTCTACCAATTTCATCAGCCCCCCTTGCTCTTTAATGAAACGGCTTTAAAGAAAGTCGAACATACCGCCGCCTACCAGACGCTTCAGCGGGAGCATACGCAACGATTCGAGGAAAAAAAGCAGGTCGTAACGCAATTGCAATCGGCTCTGGAACGTGGAGACGAAGGCGGGATTGCTTCTCTGCAACAACGCGTCCAAACCCTCGACCACCAAACTACCGAGCTTCGCAATCAAACCAAAACACTGGTACAGGCCGAAGGGGGCGACGCCAACGATACCAACTACGTATTTTTGTCGTTCGTGGTGAAATACCTGCCGCCGGGCGTGGTGGGCCTGCTGATTGCCATTATTTTTATTGCTTCGATGGGGTCTATCGCTTCGGCCATCAGTTCGCTGACGTCAAGCTTCGTGGTCGATATTTACCGACGCATGTGGGTCAAAAACGGTACGGAAGCCCACTACATCCGCGTATCGAAAATCAGTACCGCGGTTTGGGGCATGCTTAGTATTGCGGTTGCCATGTACGCCAGCCGCGTCGGTAGTCTGATCGAAGCCGTTAATATTCTCGGATCGTTGTTTTACGGAACGGTTCTGGGCGTATTTGTTGTTGCCTTTTACTTTAAGTCAATTGGAGCCCAGGCTACGTTCTGGGCAGCGGTTGGAGCCGAGATTTTGGTAGTCGTGTTCTGGGTACTGAATCTGACGGCTTTTCTCTGGCTCAACGTCATTGGCTGCGTGGCTGTGGTAGGGCTGGGTCTGCTACTAAGCAGGTTAGACCGCACCACTAATTCCCCAACTCAGGATTAAATGTATGCAGGAAGTACTCGTTCATCTGGTTCATCGCGACGCCAAACTGGCTCAAGTTCTGGCGGCGGTAACCTTACCCGCCCCGGAGCCGACGGGCGATTTATACTACGACTTACTTGATTCTATCGTCTCCCAACAGTTGTCGACGAAAGCCGCTGCCGTTATTTTTCAGCGATTTCTAACCCTGTTTCCCGGCGAGTACCCGCATCCGCAGCAACTTTTGGCTCTGGATATTGAGACGTTGCGTTCGGTGGGCTTGTCCAAGTCGAAAGCCCATTACATGCAGAATGTAGCGGAATTCTGGCTGAAGGAAAACCTGGAAAATAAGAACTGGGACGAATACGATGACGACGCCCTCGTCGATTACCTCAGCCAGATTAAAGGCGTGGGTCGCTGGACCGTGGAAATGATTCTGATCTTCACGTTACAGCGTCCGGATGTATTTCCCGTGGATGATCTGGGGGTACAGCAGGGTATGATGCTGGTGTATGGGCTGGAAAAAGACCGGAACCTTCGCAAACGGATGATCGAAATCGCCGAAAACTGGCGACCCTACCGAACCACGGCCAGCCGGGCCATGTGGCGGTGGAAAAATCAACAGAAAAACAGTAATTAATACCCAAAAACGCGGTCTGGACTCAGTTTCGGGCCGCGTTTATTTCGCTATGCGTCTTCCTACTTTAGTAATAATCGCCGGTCCGACGGCCGTTGGAAAAACGGAATTGTGCGTACGACTGGCCCAGGAACTCGGTACGGAAATCGTTTCGGCGGATTCCCGGCAGTTTTACCGCGAACTCAGTATCGGTACGGCCAAACCCAGCCTAGCCGAGCGGCAGGGCATACGGCACCATTTCGTCGATTCGCATTCCATTGCCGAGTATTTCAGCGTAGGCGATTTTGAAGGCGAAGCCCTGCAAACCA
Organism: Siphonobacter curvatus; assembly: GCF_002943425.1. Taxonomy (NCBI): domain Bacteria; kingdom Pseudomonadati; phylum Bacteroidota; class Cytophagia; order Cytophagales; family Cytophagaceae; genus Siphonobacter; species Siphonobacter curvatus. Next base: position 3,621,419 of record NZ_PTRA01000001.1, on the reverse strand, counting down.
TTCAGGAAATATTTACCCGTACCGACGTAGCCATCCTGACGGGTGGATCCGGCCTGTTTCTCAAGGTAATTACCGACGGAATGGACGAAATGCCCGAAGTGAATCTGGACATTCGGAAAAAATTGATGGAACGATTTGAGCAGGAGGGAATCACCCCGCTGGTCGATGAACTCCGCCAGCTCGATCCCGCCTATTTCGACTACGTGGATCGCAACAATACCCAACGCATTGTACGGGCTCTGGAAGTTTGTCTGGCGACGGGTAAGCCGTATTCCAGTTTCCGTACTGGACACAAAGTCGAGCGGCCCTTCCGAATACTGAAAATATGCCTGACCCGCGACCGGGCCATTCTCTATGACCGGATCAATCAGCGAGTGGAACTCATGATCCAGCAGGGGCTCGTCGAGGAAGTGCGGAGCGTGGCCGAGTACCGAAACCATTATGCCTTGAAAACGGTGGGTTATCAGGAAGTATTTGACTATTTCGACGGTACGTATTCTTACGAAACAATGATTGAGAAAATCCAGCAGAATAGTCGCCGCTACGCCAAACGCCAGCTCACCTGGTTCCGCCATCAGGATCATTTTCAATGGTTCGATGCGGAAGATTACGATGGCGTCAGGGCCTACGTACTGGAAAACCTTGGTTCCTGATTTTTCAGAGCCTGTCTAACACACGATGACTACTTCTTACAAAACGATACCCTCGCCCGTCGGCTTGCTAACACTGGTGGCCAGTCAAAAGGGGCTGGCTGCGATCCTCTGGCAAAATGATCGCCCCGAACGCGTTTCAATCGTCCTAGGTTCGCCGGACGAGCAACATCCCGTCTTGCTGGAAACGCAACAACAGTTAAAGGAATATTTTGCTGGAAAACGAAAGACCTTCACCTTGCCCCTGGACTTCATCGGAACCGATTTTCAGAAACAAGTCTGGCAGGCCTTGCTAACCATTCCTTACGGTCAGACCCGGACGTATGGCGAGATTGCCCAACAACTGGGAAATCCGCAGGCGGTACGAGCGGTGGGTGGTGCAGCTAACCGTAATCCGATTTCGATTGTGGCCCCCTGTCACCGGGTCGTGGGGGCATCGGGTAAACTCGTAGGTTTTGCGGGTGGATTAATACATAAAAACCGTCTGTTACGACTGGAAGGAGCCATTGCACAAACTTCGTTGTGGGAGTAAGAAACTTCGTTTGTCCTAAGGACCAACCCGTTAAACGTATAGATCAAAAAGTAGGACTAATCCGAATAGGAGCTATGAATTTGAAAATTATTATCTGGAATAAATCTAAATATAAATAAATTTGGGGGCGTAACTATGACCTGATTCTCATGTACCCCCATTTAAAACTTCCCTATCTGTTTCTTTTAACTTTCTTTTTCTTCACTACTGCCCAAGCTCAATCCGATCGTATCACCCTTCAGGGAACGGTCCGTACCGAAAAAGGAATCGCTGCCTTCATCAATATTTCGCTGGAGCAGGAAGGACGCGTTCGGGCCATCACAACCGCCGATGAAGCCGGGAATTTCTCGATGAAAGCCACCGCCGGCTCTTATACGATTATTGCCAGCGGGGTAGGCTACGAAACCGTACGCCAAGCCATTACCCTGATAGCGGGTGAGAAAAATGAAGTGATGCTGCAAACAACAGAGGCCAATAAACAGCTTTCCGAAGTGATCGTTTCGGCGGGACGTCGGGTGGAGACACTGGCAGAAACGCCTTCTTCCGTTACGGTAATTGCCGGGAAGGAACTGGAAACGCAGGCGGGCATCAGTCCCAACGTAGCTAATATTCTCTCGAACACGGTACCCGGACTGGCTCCTTCCACCAACCAAACCGGCAATAGCGGCCAAACCTTACGGGGCCGAAACGTGCTGGTACTGATCGATGGCATTCCGCAATCAACGCCCCTGCGGGCCGGTGGTCGCGATATTCGTACCATTGACCCTTCCGTGATTGAACGCATTGAAGTCATCAAAGGAGCCACCTCCATTTACGGTAACGGAGCCGACGGCGGGTTGATCAACTATATTACCAAGAAAGTACGTCCAGAAGATCATACAGGCGGTTCTACGCAATTAGCCATGACGGGTAATACGCAGGGGGACAGCACCTTCGGCTACCGCTTTTCCCAGCAATTTTTCGGACGTACCGGAAAAGTAGACTACGTAGTGAGTGGTATGCACGAGAAAACGGGCGTGTTTCGGGATGGCGAAGGTCAGGTCATCTCACCCGAATACGGTCTGGGCGAAACGCGTATCTACAACGCATTCGTAAAAGTTGGGTATGATATATCCAGCAAGCATCGGATTGAAGGGATGTACAACTTCTACGGTTCTAATCAGCATTCCAATTACGTACTCAAGCCGGGTAAGTACGGCGTCAGTCCTGCGATCGGCGTAATTGGCAAACGCGTAGGCGTGGATGAAGGAACCCGGCATAACCACAACGCCAACCTTCAGTATATTGGTCGGAACATTATCGGTGGAACGAGTATCAACGCTAGTGTATACTTTCAGGATTTCCTAACGGTGTATTCCAACTCGGCTTCGTTTTACGGTGCCGGCCAATCGCAGATTCCTTCCCAGAAAAAAGGACTTCGGGTCAATCTGAACAGCCCTTTTGTAATTGCCAGTCGGATTCGCGGGGACGTTACCTACGGCTTTGACTTGCTCAACGACCAGACTTCTCAGTCGTTAGTAGACGGTCGGACCTGGGTGCCCAACATCAACATGCGGAATTTGGCTCCCTACGCTCAGTTGAGTGCTGGTTTAGTGGAAGGGTTAACCCTGAAGGCGGGCGTCCGGGCAGAAAATATCAAGACTAAAATCGCTGACTTCAATACGCTCGCGACCGGCCCTAACGGGCAGGGCAGTATTTTCGTAAAAGGCGGAAATCTGGATTACGAAGCCCTGGTATTCAATGCCGGACTCCGTTACTCTAAAAATAAAGAATTTAATCCTTTCGTCAGTTATTCACAAGCCTTTTCGATTTATGATTTAGGTCGGATTCTGCGTTCGGCTCAGGAGAATACCATCGAAAAACTACAAACGCAACCCATCATTGTTAATAACTACGAAGCTGGGTTCAGTAGTCAGATCGGAACCTTTTCCTTAGCGGCGTCTACATACATTAGTACGTCCAAACTGGGGGCTAATTTCGTGGATTTGGGCGAAGGCGTGTACACGACCGAGCGGGCTCCCGAACGTGTATGGGGCTACGAAGTACAGCTCGACTGGTCTCCGGTATCGACGTTTTCTGTCGGAGGAAACTATGCCTTTACGGAAGGGAAAGTGGATAAAAATTCGGATGGAGACTATGATACCTACCTGAACGCCAGCCGTATCTCACCCGATAAAACCACCCTTTATGCTCGTTATACGGGTATTAAAAACCTGAGTGTTGACCTCAACTGGTGGCGATTGGGCGACCGGAATCGCTTCATGCCCCGGGCCAACGGGACGTATGCGATTTACGAAGGACGGATTCGGTCATACAACCTCTGGAATCTGAATGTTGGGTACAAGGTAAGCACGCAGGTACGACTCAATCTGGGGGTTGAAAACCTGCTCAACACGAGTTATTACACCAATATTGCCCAGTTCTATGGTAGTAATGAAAACTACACCCGAGGCAGCGGACGACGGTTTATGCTGATGGTAGGCTACTCGTTCTAAGGTCAGTAAGGTTTGATTATGGTTTGAGATTTCAAAAGCAGCCTGGACGTGTTCGTACGTTTGGGCTGCTTTTTTGATGGGAAGTTTCAAGTGGGAATGGTTTGAAGTTTAAGGGATTTAAAGTTTTAATAGTGGTCTATGCGTTGTCCTTACTGACTTAGAGTAGGCTGGCCCCCCCCCCCTCCGGGCTGCTAGTTGTCCGTACTATCCACTCCTACTTGTTAGACTCCGCCTAACCTACCGCTTCCGCCCAAGAGTACCGCTTTCATCTGAACCCATTTGGGTATTAAAAGATCATTAACGGCTTCGCAATTAGCCCTATCTGGCAAGGCTTTTGTGGCGTAGGAAGTCTGATACAAAACCTATCTTTAGAATATGGCTAAGACAATTGCGGCCGTAATGGTCGAAATGCTGGTACAGGCCGGGGTGCGTCGCATTCACGGTGTTGTAGGGGATTCGCTCAATGGACTGGTCGATGAAATTCGCCGTTCCGGAAAAATAGAATGGATTCATTACCGACACGAAGAATCGGCTGCTTTTGCTGCCGGGGCCGAAGCTCAGGCGACAGGTCAACTGGCCGTTTGTGCGGGCAGCTGCGGGCCGGGAAACCTGCACCTCATCAATGGGCTATACGATTGCCACCGAAGTATGGCTCCCGTACTGGCTATTGCAGCCCAGATTCCAAGTATGGAAATTGGTACGGGCTATTTTCAGGAAACCAAGCCGGAGTACCTGTTTCAACAATGTAGTCATTACTGCGAAACGATCTCCTCGGCTAAACAAATGCCCCGGGTATTTCAGATCGCCCTGCAAAATGCCCTGGGCAAGCAGGGCGTAGCGGTCATTACGCTGTCGGGCGATGTCTCTTCGGAAACGGTGGACGAAACGCATTTAATTCATCCCTTGTTTCTGCCGAAGCCCGTCATTCGTCCCGCTGACGAGGAGTTACAGCAAATCGCTCAACTCATTAATCAGGCCGATCGTATTACGGTGTTGGGTGGCAGTGGCTGTGCGGGAGCCCATGCCGAAGTGTTGCAGTTATGCGAGCATGTGAAAGCTCCAGTGGTTTACGCCCTACGCGGCAAAGAATATCTGGAGTACGATAATCCGTATGGGGTTGGTTTGACGGGCTTGATCGGGTTTTCCTCGGGAGCGAAAGCCATCAGCCGGGCGGAGGTACTCTTAATGTTAGGTACCGATTTCCCCTACAAAGACTGGTACCCTGCACACGCCAAAATCATTCAGGTAGATATTCGACCGGAACATCTGGGTCGCCGTACGCGGCTGGATATGGGCGTGGTCGGTAGCGTTGGGCCAACGATTCAGGCCTTACTCCCCATGTTGTTACCCAAAACGGATCGTAGTCACCTCGAACGTTCGCTGGAAGCGTATCAGGAGTCGAGAAAAGAGCTGGACTCTCACGCCAAAGGCGACGAAAACGACGGCGTTATTCGGCCGGAATACCTCACGGCCGTCCTGAGTGAACAGGCCCACCCGGACGCCATTTTTACCTGCGATGTCGGAACCCCAACGGTTTGGGCGGCCCGTTATTTAAAAATGACGCGGCAACGGCGATTAATTGGCTCGTTTACGCACGGTTCGATGGCGAGTGCCATGCCGCAGGCCATTGGTGCCCAGTTGGCATTCCCGGATCGGCAGGTGATTGCACTAGCGGGCGACGGTGGATTTTCGATGCTCATGGGCGATCTGCTCACCATTTATCAGTACAATCTTCCCGTTAAACTGGTGATTTACAATAACTATTCCTTAGGGTTTGTGGCAATGGAAATGAAGGTAGCGGGCATACCACCCTTCGGTACGGATATGAAGAATCCCAACTTTGCCCGTATGGCTGAAGCTATGGGCATTCGCGGCATTCGGGTGGAAAACCCGGCTGATGTACCGGAAGCCATTGATGAAGCTCTACGTCACGCTGGGCCCGTACTCGTGGATGTGGTAGTGAATCCAACGGAATTGTCCATGCCGCCGAAAATTCAGTTTCAGCAGGCCTGGGGCTTTAGCATGTACATGATGAAAGAAACCTTGCGGGGCGATCTGAGCGACGTGGTGGAAACTATCAAGACTAACTTTTTGAAGTAGAAAAGGCGGTGAGACTAGTAAGCCATGAACTGAAGCCAGGGATTTTACCCCTGGCTTCAGTTCATGGAACCCTTTTAGGATTGATGAGTAATGTTGTCAAACACAATCAAACCTTCAACCTCATCGAAGCTCAAACCCTATCCTCACTTAAGCAAAGTCCTTACCTGATCCCTCGGTAATTCGTTAATGGTACCGTTCTTGCCCTGCATGGTACGAGCCGCCCACAGAGAATTCAGGATGGCTTCTTCCGTCGCTTCGATGGCAGCCAGAAACAGAGGTGACATTGCTTCATTATCCACTTCCTCAACGATTTGCGTCAACTTTTTGCTGGTGTGTGGAATACGGACTTTTTCACTGGTAGAAAAAGCTAATACGTATTCCCCCGAGCCGTTCGAGGCAATACCGCCCACTTTCGCCAGAGCCGACCAGGCCCGTTTCGCCAGCCGTTCGAGGTTGCGGTGGGTGAGCGGAGCATCCGTCGCAACGATGATCATACAGGAACCATCCGCCGGATCATTCAACTGATCACTTAGAAAGTACTTGCCCAGTGTTTTACCAATGGGTTTTCCTTTGATTTCGAGTACGCCCCCGAAGTTGGTTTGTACGAGCACGCCCACCGTATACGCACCAGACTTTTTCGGTAGTACCCGCGAACTGGTGCCAATCCCGCCCTTCCATCCAAAGCAGATGGTACCCGTTCCAGCTCCGACGTTTCCTTCGGCAACCGGACCACTTTGGGCTTTCTCAAGGGCCTCGGTAACGTGTTCGGGTTTGACGTGAAAGCCCGTAATGTCGTTGAGGAAACTGTCATTGGTTTCACCCACGACCGCATTGACCGAACGAACGGAGGCATTACCCGGCTGGGCCAGCGTATACGAAATAAGCCCCTGCATCCCCGCTGCTACCGAAAGCGTATTGGTCAGCACGACGGGCGTTTCGAGATTGCCTAATTCATTGATCTGACTGATTCCCGCCATTTTCCCGAACCCATTCGCGACAAAGACGGCCGCCGGGATTTTTTGCTGAAACAGATTCCCTTCCGTAGGAATAATGGCCGTTACGCCCGTCCGGATCTGCTGACCTTCAATCAGGGTAACGTGTCCTACTTTCAATCCGGCTACATCGGTGATGGCGTTGTGCGTACCCGTTTTCAGAATGCCAATGGTTTGCTGCGTATGCTCGCGAAAGCGGGTTTGGGCGTGAAGGAGAGAAGTACTCATCAAGAGCAGTAGAATTACGTTTTTCATAGAAATTGGGAAGAGCTTACAAACCCCAAGTTACGATTGGCCAGCCAAAAGGAAAGCAACTACTGCGGTAAATGAAATTCCGATCGGTAGTAGCGGTAGGCATTGATCCAGGCCGCGTACACCCACAGCAGCAGCCCCAGTAGAGCCGTATCCACCTGAAACATAATCAGCAACAGACCCATCGGGAAGCCCCACAACCCATACGATCCAAGGTTCTCCAGACTTTTATCATTCTGGTAGAGGCGGTGTAAACCCGCCAACCAAAGGCCAATTCCAAAAAAGAGGGCTTTGCCGACGTACAGCCACGATACCGTTGCGGGCAGGTAGCGGAACAGGAGTAGGGCTTCTGGAATAAACAGCAGCAAACCCTGTACGAACAGATAGCCCATCCGTTTGCCGAACGAAAGGGGCAGGTTTCGCAGCAAAAGCAGATACTCATGCTCGAAGATATACTGTTCCTGAGCCAGTCCCAGTTGCGTCAATCCACCGATGAGCATACCGATGGTCAACAGCCGTTCATCGTAATCGTCGGTGGGGTACAGCAAACAAACCCCCATGATCAGTAATCCAGAGAAAATTTTGGTTAGTAGTAACAGCAGCGGTTGCCGCCGGAACAAATGCTGAATGAAATACAGCGGGTAGGGTAAGGGCCAGTGCCGAATGAACGTACGCACGCGGACTTCCCGACTCGTATGGTGGAGCATTCGCTCCAGTAGTGGAAGCGGTAGAATGACGAGCCCCAGCAGAACCAGACCTATAAGAACCAAAGCCGACCACTGGCGACCGGGAAAAGCGTACACGCTCATCCAGCCCGCGTACAGAAAAACGGGCAGTAACAGTCCGGCCTGCATGGTAACCCAGCCGCTCAGACGCGTGCCAAACGGAACCAGCCGCCAAAGGTCCAAAAACCCATACGCCGGATGCCGGAACTGACTACGAACGAAACTTAGCGTTTTTAATCCGTACAGTATCCAGGGGATAAAGTAATACACCAGCGTAGAAGGCGACGCCATCGCGTACCGAAACAGGGCTACGTGGTCATCGCTGCGGATGATACTAAAACCGATCAGTAAGATCAGTAGGAAGAAGCCCGAATTTTGTCGGTAAAATTCGGTAACCAGCGTACGAAAAAAGACAGCGTTCAAGAGCGGTGGCGAGTAAGATTAGGCAGGCGTTTCCACCAGCGTATGGTTCTGGATCCGATACGAAGAATCCAGGGCTAATTCGGTCAGGCGAAAATCCTGGTGCGAAGACAGTAGAAAACTCACGCCCCGCTGGTGGTACGTCGCAATGAGGCTACAGACGTTGGCCACGGCCCGGTCGTCGATGGTAATGAGGGGTTCATCCAGCATGATGAGTTCGGGTTGCCCCAAAAAGCCCAGCACCAGCGACGTTTTCTTGAGCATACCCGAGGAATAGGTACCAACGGGCTGTTTCCAGAACTCCCGGATTTCCAGCGTGTCAATCAACGAATCCACCTGCCCGGCGGGCGACTGCTTGGCTTTTCCCACGAAAGAAATCAAATCAAAGGCCGAAAGATATTCCGGATACAGCGGCTCCGCTTCGGCGTAGTTCACCCGCATGCGATACGGGACCGAATGCCGACTGACTTCATACTGATTGTTCAGCCAGATTTCTCCCTGGCAGGGAAGCATACCCGCAATGGACCGGAAAAATGTACTTTTCCCGGAGCCGTTCGAACCCCGAATCCAGTGGATACCCGGCAATAACTGCCAGTCGGGCACTTGCAGAATCGTCCTTCCGTGGTACGCTTTCCGATAATTTTTGACCTGTAGCATACCTGCAAAAGAAAGCTTTTGCGAATCCCTTGCCAAACCTTTCAGTATTCCGGGCGGGCCGTTCGTACTTTTGGGGTATGCAAAGCAACTACTACTTTCTTCGTCAGCTCTCCCGGGAGATCGAAGCCCAGCTCGAAGGCTTGGTTCTGGCGGAGTGTTTTTCGCAGGAAAAAGATGAATTGGTGCTGGGGTTTTGTCCGGCGGAGAAGCAGTGGCGAAAGCGACGGGATTTTTACATACGAGCCACCATCCGGCCTGATTTTGTGGCCTTAAACTTTCCCGAGGACTTTCGACGGGCGGGAAAAAATACGGTTGATTTATTCTCTGAATTACTCGACAAACCCATTCTGGGCGTTCGGCAATACCTGAACGAGCGGGCCTTTTCCATTGATTTTGCGGATGATTTTCATTTAGTCTTCAAGCTCTTTGGCAATCGCTCCAATCTGGTATTGGTCCAAGGAACGTCGGTGGTGGATCTCTTCCACAACAAGCTCGTAACGGACGAAAAGCTGGACATCACCACGCTGGATCGACCGCTGGATCAGAGCCGCGAAGCCTTTGATCAGGCCAATGGTGACTGGCGAAAGCTCTTTCCCACGTTTGGCAAAGATGTCACCGCCTGGCTGGACCGGCAGGGGTACCGTTCAAAAACCATTGATGAGAAATGGGCTCTGGTGGAGCAGGTACGCGGCTATCTGGAAAATCCGACGTATTACATCAAAACGGTGGAGTACCAGCCCGTACTGACGCTGCTACCCGACGACGCCGAGAAATCCTTTACCGATCCCATTGAGGCGGCCAATGGCTTTTACTATGCCTATTCGCGAATCAATGTATTTGACCGGGAAAAGGGGCAGATTGTCCGGGCTTTACAGAAGCGGAAACAGAAAACGCAGCAGTACGTAGACTCGGTGTACGAAAAGCTCGACGAGATGGAAAAGGCCATCAAGCACGAGGAAGTCGGCCACATCCTGATGGCGAATCTGCACCAGATTCCCGAGCGGGCCGAGTCCATAGAGCTGCACGATTTCTACCGCGATCAGCCCGTAACGATTCGACTCAAGCCCGATTTGTCGCCGCAAAGAAACGCGGAATCGTACTATCGAAAGTCGAAAAACGAGAAGATCGAAGTCGAACACCTCATGGAAGCCCTGGACGTGCGGGAGCGGGAAATGGCCGAATATGACGCTCAGATCGCAAAAGTGGAATCCATCGAAACGCTGAAGGAGCTGCGGAAATATCTGAAAACGAGTGGCCTCGACAAAATCGAAAAGCCCGATGTCTCAGCGGCGACGCTCTTTAAACGCTACGAATACCAGGGATTCGAAATTTTCGTGGGTAAAAACGCGAAGAACAACGACCTGCTTACCCAGCGATATACCCGCAAAGAGGACCTGTGGCTGCACGCCCGTGATGTAACGGGTTCGCACGTTATCATTCGGCATCAGGCGGGTAAACGCTTTCCAAATCCGGTGATTGAGCGGGCGGCTCAACTGGCGGCGTACTACTCCAAACGACGCAACGATACGCTGTGTCCGGTGATTGTAACGCCGAAGAAATTCGTCCGGAAAACCCGCGATTTACAGGAAGGCCAAGTGATCGTAGAAAAAGAAGAAGTGGTGATGGTGGAGCCGAAAGCCTAAGGAATTGACTAATTGAAAATCAGATGAGTAAGCAACTAAAATATCTGTTCATAGGAGCCATTCTTATCTTGATGGCTTACATGGTGTATAACGCCATCTCGCAACCCGGCGTACAGGATTTGAAAGGAAATTTTAAGGAAGTCGCGTTGTACCGGAATGAGAATAACACGGGTCCCATCAAACGCATGTATGCCGTAACGGTAGACGATACGTTGTGGAGCGAAATGAAGCAATACGGCGATTTTATGCCGCATACCAAATACGGTATGACGACGGTTTATTTCTTCAAAACCGGAAGTGCTGTACCCACAGTATTACAACCGGGAGAAACGCCTTTTGATGATACGTTCCAGCCCTTGGCGAAATACGAAAAAAATGGGATGGGAGAGGTTTCGTTTCAGAATGTACTGGAAAAATGAAGTAGCCCGTGTGTTTAGCTGAAAGGCATACGTGATTTACGGTTATCTGTATTAATCCAATTAGGTCTAATGAAAAGAAGGGCGTTTTATTTTTTTCTGCTTACTTTTTTTACAGTTATCCGTGTTGTTTCAGGGCAAAATCCCGAACGACAAGCTATTCCGGGAACCAAATGCAGTATGATTCCACCCGCCGGATTTGACGTCGCTACAAATTTTAGTGGCTTTCAAAAGGCAGAGATACAGGCTTCCATTATGGTTACGGAGCTAAGCACCGCGGCTCAGACCCTCATCGATGGGTTTACGGCAGATGCGTTACGCACCCGCGGAATGACCTTACTGGAAAAAAAAGAAATGACGTTCCAGCAGGCACCTGCTGCTTACATCACCGTGAGTCAGTCCTTAGGCACCACCCAATACCTGAAGCAGATGCTAATTTTCGGCAATTCGGAGGTTACCGTATTAGTCAATGGAATTTATCCGGAGGCTCATAAAAACATTGAGAAAGACATCCGTCAGGCTCTACTCACGACTACCTATAATGTTAATCAAGAGGACGATCCTCTGGCTGCGGCTCCCTTTACGGTAGACGTAAGCAAAAGTGAATTCAAAATAGCGAAGTACATGGTAGGAAGTCTCGTTTATACAACGGATGGGAAACTTCCTTCAGTCAAACCAATGCTGATGGTTGGAACGGCGATGAATAGGGTAGAACCAATAGCGGACCGAAAAGCGTACGCCATTCAACGGCTGAAAAGTTTACCCGGCGGTCAGGCTAGCCAAGTAAAAGAGGTGCAGCCCATTCAGATTGATGGATTGGATGGCTATGAAATACGAGCCAGTGGCAAAAGCCACGAAGGCAAACCACAATTGGTGTACCAAGCGATGCTTTTTCCAGAGGAGGGCGGGTATTATATCCTGGTCGGCATGACCACTGAACAACCGGAAGCGAACTTGGTCATCTTTAAACGCATTGCTCGCACCTTTAAGCGAAAGTAAACGAGGCGTTTACGCCATCACCGAAACCATCTCCAGAGCCACCTTTCCCAAAGTCGCATCGCCAGTAATGGTCACGCCACTACTGAGCTCAGGTGGGCGTATACTTTTTGAAAACAGAGGCCAGGCTACTTCCGGGGTTAGGGTCACTTCGGTATCCCAGTGCGGTTGCGGGTTACGTTCGAGTTGCCAGTAGTCCTTCCGCCGAATCAGATACCAGCTACCGCCGATCTCGGTCGTGATGGTGACTTTAAGGGTTGTTGCTTCGGATGCTTGTACATTTCGGTACGTATGGGGCAGGCCATACATAAAGACATCGATAAAAGGGTGAAAAAATTCCTGCGTCAGTAAGCCCGGTTTCTGTAGGGCGGCTCGTATTTGCTGTTGATGCAGCCATTTTTCGGTGTATTCCCGAGCGATGTGCATCCAGTTCTGACTTTCTTCTTCACCGGCCCAGGCTACGGAAAAAGTGGCTTTTGCCTGCGGATCGAGGGAGGCGTAATAGTCGCAGTACATTGGTCCCGTGATCCGGTGGAGCAGGATCAGTACCTGCGGACTAACCCGTTTCATAGCCTTTACCCAATCCGCATTGAGTCCATTCAGAAAATTCAGCAAATCCTGGTAGGAGCGAATATCAGGACTTTCGCCCTGATACTCATCCCGCAACGAAGACAGGATGCGAATGTTACCATCCAGTAAGTGAGCGGCGACATCTTTTACTTTCCAGCGTCTGGCTACGGTCTGGGCCTGCCATTCCTGAGGAGTGAGTGATTCCAGGAGGTCCAGCAAAAGTTGATCAAGCTTGCGTAGCTTTTCAAGGAGGATAGTCGTAGGATACGTCAGGGCTGGTAACGGACGGCTGAGTAGGGAGTCAGGCATGGCAATGAGAGCTAATAGGCGGAAGCATCAGGACAAAGTTATCCGCTGTTTTCAATACTTTGAAGGGAGTACTGAAAGAACGGTTCTGCTCTGCTTAATCGTGAGCCTTCAGGATGGCCTAGGCTCATTTAGCGAAGTGATCAGAAAAGAAATAGAATGTCCAGTAATCCTTTTCCAAATCCGGTATAATCCCGGGCACTGCTGTAGAGGAAATGTTCAGGGGTATCGACCCACCCGGCCACTACCGGATTCTGATGCAGGTAATTTAATTTTTGTTGGTTGAAGCGAGGCTTAGCAAACCCCGTTATCCGCAGCATCCGCTACGGATGTTCAAATTAGTAGGTTGTGCCTACTTTTCATGACAAACCGGAACCCCCGCCGCCGAAGGCAATCCCGGACGAGACGGCAAATTCAGTCCCAACCCCCGCCAGACAAACAGCAAGGCAATCGCCAGCGTCAGTACGGGGACCCAGCGATTCAAGGTTCGGCGTACGGGTAAACTCACCCACTGCCAAATCCAGCCCACGGCCAGCATCGCCGGAATGGTGCCTGCCCCATACGCCAACATCCAGAGCATACCTTGAACGGGAGTAGCAGTCGCCAAGGCTCCGGCTAAGGCTACGTAGACCATCCCGCAGGGCAACCAGCCGTTGATAAACCCAACGCCCACATACGCCACCCAAGTTTTCTGCTGTAGTAGCTTACTAAAGGTTGATTTCAGTCGAACGAAGGGACTAAAGCCAATCCAGCGATCAGCTAGGACGAAGCCTGCCATCAGTACTCCCGCCAGCAGCGAAAGGTATTGTTGCCAGCCGAGAATGGATACGCGTTCGCCCACAAATCCCACCAGTAAACCCAATAACCCGTAACTCAGCGTTCGGGCCAGGTTGTAACTCAGTCGAGCCAGTAGCATCCGTCCTTCCGACAAGCCACCCACGGGCAAGGCCAGCGCAATTGGGCCACACATGCCGACGCAGTGAATGCTGGAAAGAAGTCCGGTGAGAAAGGCAAGAACCATGGGAATGGGTAAAAAATAGCGATGCTAGAGGACTGGCTAAAGACATTTTCAGTTATCCTCTAAACGTTATCAGCTATTCGCTCAAATAATGATTTCTTCTTCGGTGTAATACTCCTGGTTACCGTCCGACCAGGTGACTTTTACTCGCCAGTAACCCGTTTTTAGGGTTTCGGTGGAAATGGTCTGGGCAGCGGCACCGGGTCGCACGGCTACGGTGAAGTCCAGCTTCGCATCAGAAGGGCGGAAGAACTGAATCTTGCCTTCCTGTACCGTATTCGGTACGGAAAATTGTACCTGCTGCTTTTGCGGACGGTACTGCATGGTGACTAGCTCTTTGGCAGTCTTAGTATGAGCTACGCGGTCTATTTGCTGTTGGTAGGCCATTTCCGTTTGATAGTAATCAGGTCGTACCAGATCTACCTGCGTACGCATCATTCGATAGACCAGAAAACCAATGAAACTACCGAAGAGTATAAAGGCCAGAATAATGGATTTGCCCCAGTTCATAACTTAGTGTTCAGCGGTACGCCGCTGCGGTTAGTGGTTTTCTGTTTTCAGGAAAAGGATGTTCTTTCCTAAAAACTACAAAACCGGACCCATGAAATTCGTTTTTACTTCCTGCATCAGCTGACCGTTCGCCCGTACCTCAATCGTCAGCGGTGTTTTATTTTCCTGAATGCCTTTCGCGGGCGTCAGTAAAAAGAAAGAGCTTTTGGTAAACGTACCCGGCTGTGCCGTTTGTAGGGGCTGGCCTACGTACTGTAACGAGAAGCCCGGATTTTTGACTTTAAATTCTAACGCAACCGGCTTGAATGTTTTGTTGAGTACTTCCACCGTATACAGATTAGAAATCTGACCGTCAGCCTGCTTCTGAAAGGTAAGTCCCGAAGCTCGCAGTACCGTTGTTTCGATGGCTTTCCGGGTCAGGAGCAGATAGCCCAAGCCGCCCAGTAAAAGAATCAGAACCAGCGTATAGGCTTTAAGTCGACCCGTAAACTGGAATTTCTTTCCTTGCTCGATACCTTCCTGCGAAGCGTATCGAATCAGCCCCTGCGGCTTATTGATTTTATCCATCACGCCGTCGCAGGCGTCAATACAGGCGGTACAGTTGATGCATTCCAGTTGCGTACCCTTGCGAATGTCAATGCCCGTCGGACAAACCTGTACGCAGAGGGAGCAATCCACGCAATCGCCTTTGACTTCTGCAGACTGCTTTCGCAGTTTTCCACGGGGCTCGCCCCGTACGTAATCATAGGCGACGACGATGGATTTTTTATCGAGTAAAACGCCTTGTAACCGTCCGTAGGGGCAGATGACCACGCAAACAATTTCCCGTAACCGGGCAAATACGAAATAAAAAATCAGCGTGAAGATCAGCAGAGCCGCCAGTCCGCCTAAATGATTAGCCGGGTTATCGGTTTGAATCTGAATTAATTCATCCTTGCCAATAACATACGCCAGAAAAGTATTCGAAATGGCAAAAGCGATAAGGAAAAATAGACCGTGTTTGAGTACGCGTTTCCGGATTTTTTCGGCGGTCCAGGGAGCGGCCGTTAAACGTTGTTGAGCTTTAAAGTCGCCTTCAATCCACTGTTCGATTCGCCGGAAAACCATTTCCATAAAAATCGTTTGCGGACAGGCCCAGCCGCACCAGAGGCGTCCGAAGGCCACCGTAAACACGATAATGAAAACAATGAACGCCAGTAGACCCAGGGCTACCAGGTGAAAATCCTGCGGCCAGAAAGGGACCCCAAAGAAGATAAACTGACGTTCGAGTACATTGAACAGAAACAGCGGATGCCCCTCAATCTCCAGCCAGGGGAGGCCAAAAAGAATCAGTAGCAGGAGGCCCGCTACGATTTCCCGCCACCGCAACAGGCGGCCGCCTTCGGGCCAGCGGGGATACTTTCGCTGACCCGAGACCGCCCCGTGGGCAAGCAATTCCCTATCCTCTTGTATGGTAAACATAAACTTTAGCGTTTGGCAACGTCAGGAGCCGTCTTTACTTCCTCTCCCTGAGGCTCTTTGGCTCCGGCCGGTTTAGTACCCTGTAAGGAAAAAATATAGCTGGATACCTGTTGAATCTGAATGGGGTTCAACTGTTTTTTCCAGGAAAGCATACCCTTGTCGGGAACACCTTCGGCAATAGTTTTGAATACGGCGTTGATCGTACCACCGTGCAACCAGTAGTTATCCGTCAGGTTCGGACCTACCTTTCCTTCTCCCGCCGCTCCGTGACAGGCCGTACAATTCTGATCGAAGATTTTCTTACCCGCTTCGATTGCTTTTTCATCGCGTAGGATCGTCACGTTCGACTCGTTAACCGAATTGGCAAATTTTTTCAGGTATTCTTCGTGGGCTTTCTCGGCAACGGCCATCTCGGCGGTATACTCCTGATTCATCACATCACCGGGGCCAAGCACGTGGTAGTAGAGCATGTAGCCGATGGCACAAACGATGGTACCGTAGAACAGAGCCATAAACCATCCCGGCGTTGGGTTATCCAATTCCTGAATGCCGTCGGGAGCGTGTTCGAGCATTAGCTGGTCATTCATGGCCGTAGGACGAAGCCCCATGATCCGGTGCCAGAGACTGCTGTATTGATAGGGCTCGTCGACTTCTTTTTTAGACGAATCAGGGAAAGCCTGTTTAACGGTCAAATACAAATGAAGCGTCGTGACCATCAGAGCCAACGCTCCTAAGATCAGGCAGCAGAGAACCACAATCAGGAAAAGATCCTCGCCGGTTTTTATCTCAAAGTTCATGAAAGTAGGGATTAAAAGACAGTTTACAGTTCACCGTTTTCAGTTGATGAGGTTAGTTCAAACGGGTACGACGAAACCAGCCCTAGGTTTACGAAACTGAAAACGGTAAACCGACAACTGTAAACTGAGAAGCTTATTTCTCCAAAGGCATTTTGCTCATTTCCTGAAGGTGATTTTTATCCGTCAGTAACGCGAACAAACTCACCGTGACAAAGAAGGCAACGAAAATCAGAAGCGAGGAAATCATGTAGAAATCGGCTCCCTGAAGTTGGGTAACAAGGTTGCGAAACATGGTTGGTTTGATTGTTAGTTTTAGTTGGAGGTTGTTCGTTGTTGGTAGGGATGGCGGTCCCCGGTAATGGTTTGTTGATGAAGTGTTGAACTACGAACCAGCAACAAACAACCTCCAACCAAGGTCTATTTAGCGGCCTGAGCGTTTTTAATATCCGTACCGAGTCGTTGCAGGTACGCAATCAGGGCAATAATTTCTTTGTCGGACTGAATCTTGATTCCCTCGGCTTTCAGGCGGGTGGTAATGGCTTCGGCCTGTTGTTGGGCATTCGCCTGAGCGTCGCTGATGGCGTAATCATCGTAGGGAACGCCCAGCGATTGCATCGTTTTCAGCTTCGCTTCCAGCTGACTGTTATCCAGCTTCTGGGTCAGTAACCAGGGGTACGGCGGCATGATGGAACCGGGAGACATAGTCGTCGGATCATTCATGTGGTGATAGTGCCAGGAGTCGGGATACTTGAATCCTTCGCGGTGTAAATCCGGACCCGTACGCTTCGATCCCCATAAGAACGGGTGGTCATATACGAACTCACCCGCTTTCGAGTATTCTCCGTATCGCTCCGTTTCCGAGCGGAAGGGCCGTACCATCTGACTGTGGCAGTTATTACAGCCTTCACGGATGTACAAATCCCGACCCTGCAATTCCAGCGGTGTATAGGGTTGTACCGCAGCAATGGTTTCTACGTTCGATTCAACCGTAAATGTTGGGATGATTTCCAGTACCGTACCAATCAGAATCACGATCAGCGAGCCGGCCAGCAGTTGCATGGGGCGACGTTCGAGGACGCGGTGCCAGTAGGTGTCACCACCCGTAGCTACGTACTCAGGGGTAAGAGCCGGAGCTTCAGCCGCTTCATTGGCCTGGAAGCTACCTTGGGCCATCGTTTTGAAGAGGTTGAACGCCATCAGGATGGCACCGCCCAGGTAAATCACACCACCCGCGGCCCGCATCATGTGCATAGGCAACAGTTGAAGCGTCGTTTCCAAGAAAGCGGGATATTTCAGCGTGCCTTCGGGTGTAAACTCTTTCCACATCATGCCCTGCGTAAAGCCGGAAATGTACATCGGTACGGCGTAGAACAGGATGCCGAGCGTACCCAGCCAGAAGTGAATATTCACCATGCGTTTCGAATACAATTCCGTTTTCCAGAGTTTAGGAACAATGTAGTACAGAATGGCAAACGTCAGGAAGCCGTTCCAGCCCAGAGCCCCCACGTGTACGTGAGCCACGATCCAGTCGGTGAAGTGACCAATGGCGTTTACGTTTTTGAGTGAAAGCAGCGGACCTTCGAAGGTCGCCATCCCGTAGGCCGTAATACCGACCACCATGAATTTCAGACGGGCATCTTCCCGAACCTGATCCCAGGCTCCACGTAGGGTAAGCAAACCGTTGATCATCCCACCCCAGGACGGAGCAATCAGCATAATGGAGAACGCCGTACCCAGCGACTGAGCCCAGTCAGGCAAACTCGTATACAGCAAGTGGTGCGGGCCGGCCCAGATATAGATGAAAATCAGCGACCAGAAGTGAAGAATGGAAAGCTTATAACTGTAAACCGGACGATTCGCCATCTTCGGCAGAAAGTAGTACATCATGCCCAGATACGGCGTCGTTAGGAAGAATGCTACGGCATTGTGTCCGTACCACCATTGTACCAGTGCATCCTGAACCCCCGCGTACATGGAGTAGCTTTTGAGAAAGCTAACGGGCATTTCAAACGAGTTGATAATGTGCAGAACGGCTACCGTAACGAACGTGGCGATGTAAAACCAGATCCCTACGTAGAGGTGACGTTCGCGGCGTTTGATGATCGTACCAAACATGTTGATACCGAATACCACCCAAATAAGCGTAATGGCAATATCGATGGGCCATTCCAGCTCGGCGTATTCCTTGGAAGTCGTAAAACCCAGGGGAAGGGTCAGTACGGCGGATACGATGATGAGTTGCCAGCCCCAGAAGTGAATCCAGCTCAGGGTATCGGAAAACATACGGGCCTTGAGCAGTCGCTGAAGCGAATAGTATACCCCCATAAAAATGGCATTACCCACAAAAGCGAAGATGACGGCATTCGTGTGCAGGGGCCGGATTCGTCCGAAGGTAGTGTACTGATTGTCCAGGTTCATGCCGGGATGAAACAGTTGCGTGGCGGCAATTACGCCTACCAGCATACCGATCAGTCCCCACACAATAGTCGCAATCGAAAAGGCCTTAACCACCCGGTTGTCGTACGCAAAGCGTTCGAGCGTCGTCGGAGGGGCAGGGGAAGCAGCGTGGGAAATCATGGGTGATAAGGGATGTTAGGGGAATTCATTTCTCGTCGTCGAGCAGCACTCGCATGCCCGGCGTGTACATGTCATCATTTTGTCCGGACTTCATCGCCCAGAAGAAGGCTCCTAGAAAACCCAGAGCTAGCAAGAGGCTAATGCCGATGAGAATGAAAATGATATTCATAAACCTTTGATTTTCAGTTCCAAAGGTCTGAATAATGGGAAGGGATAGAAATGACAAAAATCACCCTTTGGGGTGATTTTCGAAGGAGGAAGGGAAATCGCCGGGCTTAGCGTTCCATATACGAGTCGTTATTGAGGTACTCCAATTTGGAGTTCCAGACCAGAGCAATCTGCGTCGCCCGCTCGCGGGCCTGCTCGGCCATGGGGCCTTCAAAGTTTTCCGAAAGTGTTTGCGTAAACAGTTGTAACCAGCGTTCGAAGTGCTCAATCGTTAGCGTATGTTTCTGATTGACAATCAAATGTGGACGGAACGGATGGCCGTGGTAGGTGTTATTGCCCAGCAGCAAATTTTCCCAGAACGCGTACATCTTCGGCATATGCTTCGACCAGTCTACCTGGGCAACCTCTGTGAAAATAGGAGCTAGCAGAGAATCCTGCTGTACTTTCTCGTAGAATGAATCCACTAGATGCCGAACGGCTTCGGGGCTATCAAGGAATATCTTTTTTGTGGGGGAGTCCATCGAAGGGTGCTTAAAAGAGATGAGCATCAAATCAACACTGTTAAATCAACTTAGCCATGAAAAACGTTCGTTTCCCAATATTTTTTGCAACCCTGTACTTACTGGTTTATACGGTCGGGGCTAACATGGGTTGGCTTTCCACGCCCGTAGTCGCCACGCTCTGGTTGCTGTCTCCCGTAGTCGTGGGCTGGATGGCGTACCGAATTTTAAAATACGGCGTTCCGAGCGGTCATACCTTTGATGAGCAATTTTACGAAGATTATAAACCTAACTAATTAACTGATAAACAAAGCTGATCAAGTTTTATGAATGGCACGATTATTGATTTACTCTCTACTCCTTTCAAGAATGAAAAGAGGAATAAAAGGTCGTTTGCCTAGGCAATACTTGTAGCTTAAAGCTTTGCGGGTTACAGGGCCATTTTTGTTCTCAAATTTCTATCTTGGCAGGATCTAAACGATTAGATTACCCTCTATTTAACCGATCCCGACGAGTAAGCTATGGACATTTTTGAAGCCGCCCGGCAAAACAACCTCGAAGCCCTGGAGCAAGAACTGGAAACGTTGCACCCTGACGTAGTCGATGCCCGCGGCAGTACGCCATTGATTATTGCGGGGTATTACAACCATCCGGAAGCGGTCCGGCTCTTACTCGAAGCGCAGGCGAATCC
Source organism: Siphonobacter curvatus (assembly GCF_002943425.1). Classification (NCBI taxonomy): domain Bacteria; kingdom Pseudomonadati; phylum Bacteroidota; class Cytophagia; order Cytophagales; family Cytophagaceae; genus Siphonobacter; species Siphonobacter curvatus. Next base: position 3,600,943 of record NZ_PTRA01000001.1, on the reverse strand, counting down.
GGATGCTCAGGATGCCATGGGCAATACGCCCTTGATGGGAGCTTGTTTTAAAGGGTACACTGAAATAGCCCAATTACTGCTTGAGCACGGAGCAGCGGTAGATACCACTAATGGGAATGGAGCTACGGCTCTGACGTTTGCGGCAACATTCAATCATAAACCATTAGTCGAATTACTGTTACAACACGGGGCCGATCCCTTACGAAAAGACCGTTTCGGGAAAAACCCGATTGATTATGCCATGGTCCAGGAAAATGCTGAAAGCTACGAAATCCTGGTGGCTGCCTTACAAGCCCAGAAATCCTCTAATTCATAACCAAATATCAGTTACCTATGAGCAATGAAAACGGTACGAATCAGAATGGCCATAGTCATGGCACTGATTCAGACAAAACGCTAACGACTCGTCAGGGTCATCCTGTCACCAACAATCAGAGTATCCGTACGGTAGGAAATCGTGGACCGGCCACGATGGAAAACTACCACTTCCTGGAAAAAATCTCCCACTTTGACCGCGAACGCATTCCCGAACGCGTGGTGCACGCGCGCGGAGCCGGAGCCCATGGCGTATTCGAAGCGTATGGTAGAGTAGGGGACGAGCCCATTTCCAAGTATACCCGAGCGAAGCTATTTCAACAAAAAGGAAAACAAACCCCCGTATTCGTCCGATTCTCTTCGGTCATTCACGGTGGTCATTCGCCTGAAACGCTGCGGGATCCCCGCGGTTTTGCCGTCAAGTTTTATACCGAAGATGGTAACTGGGACCTGGTCGGAAATAACCTGAAAGTGTTCTTCATTCGGGATGCCATGAAATTTCCCGACCTCGTACATGCTTTCAAACCCGATCCCGTAACAAACCGTCAGGACGGCGAACGCATTTTTGATTTCATCAGCGGTACGCCCGAGGCGATGCATATGATTACATTCCTATTCTCGCCCTACGGCATTCCGGCTAATTACCGGCAAATGCAGGGGTCGGGCGTGAATACCTACAAGTGGGTGAATGCCGAAGGCGAAGCCGTACTCGTCAAATACCACTGGGAACCCCTGCAGGGAATTAAAAACCTTACGCAAACTCAAGCGGAAGAAGTTCAGGGTAAAAACTTTAATCACGCGACCCAGGATTTGTTCGACGCCATTGAGGACGGGAATTATCCCGAATGGGAATTGCTCGTGCAAATCATGAGTGACGATGATCATCCGGAACTTGATTTCGACCCGCTGGATGATACTAAAATCTGGCCGCAGGATCAGTTTCCCTGGTTGCCCGTCGGTAAAATGACGCTGAACCGTAACCCGGAAAATTACTTCGCCGAAGTAGAACAGTCGGCCTTTGGTACCGGAGTACTGGTAGACGGCCTCGACTTTTCCGATGACAAGATGCTTCAAGGCCGTACCTTCTCGTACTCGGATACGCAACGGTACCGCATCGGTAGCAACTACCTGCAACTGCCCATCAATGCTCCTAAAACACACGTGGCTACGAATCAGCGGGATGGACAAATGGCCTATCACGTGGACGTACCCGAAGGTGGAAATCCGCACGTAAACTATGAGCCTTCGGTGATGAATGGTCTACAGGAAGCTCCTAAAGCCGGTAAGGATTACGAACCTTATTACGCTGCGAAACTGGTACGGCAGAAAATTGACCGTCAGAACAACTTCGCTCAGGCGGGCGAACGCTACCGGACCTTTGAGGACTGGGAACGCGACGATCTGATCACCAATCTGGTTAATACGCTGGCTCCGGCCAAGAAGGAAATCCAGGACCGGATGATTGATCTGTTCACGCAATGCGATTCGGAGTACGGTCAACGCGTAGCCGACGGTCTGAAAGCTGCCGCTAGTATGAATATTCAGAAAGGTCCGATTGGCAGTACTTCTTCAAAAGATGCTGTCAAACAGGCTCAAGAAGAAAGTCACGAGTCGAAGCCGTATTAATCGGATCGAATCAATTGCTATGAGTTCCGACCCAGAATCGAGTTTACGAATCTTGTCAGAAAGATTCGTAAACTCGATTTGTTTTTTAACAGCCTGCAAGTCAAATCCTGGGTCTACATATAATTCAAATCATTGTTCTTCTTCAGCTTCAGAATTCCTAAGCTATTGAACAGCAGAATAAACGGATACGTCGGATCGAATTCAAACCAGCGTACACCAAAATTCGCCCGTCCACCCAGCTTGTGGTGATTGTTGTGGTACGATTCGCCCATCATCAGAAAGTCAAAAGGCAATAGGTTCTTCGCCGTATCATTCACTTTGAAATTTGTATACCCGTATTTGTGAGCAAACCAGTTGATAATTACGCCGTGTACCGGTCCCATCAGATAGTGGATTGGTAACAGTAAATACATCCAGGGGCTAGTCGCGTAATGTATGTAAAATAGCGTATACGCCGTACCCCAGCCGATACGCGAGAGCCAGTTATCGCCAATCTTCTCCATAAAGCCCCAGTACGGAACGTTCTTGAAGTACTTCGGATCTACGTTTTCTTTATGCTTCAAAATGCGGTTGTAGATATTCTTGGTCTTCCACATCATATCGAAGGCGTTGTCCGAAAAGCTGGGCGAATGCGGATCATTCTCGGTATCGGCAAAAGCGTGGTGGAGTCGGTGCATGACCCCGTACGCGTACGGACTCAGGAAACTCGAACCCTGCGTAACCCAGGTGAAAAAGTAGAAAAATCGCTCCCAACCCTTCGACATCGTAAACATCTGGTGAGCCGCGTAACGATGCAAGAAAAACGTTTGTGAAAACAGGGAAAGATACCAGTGAGCCAGAAAGAAAATCAGAATGTACATGGAAAGGTGTTGTAGTGTGAAAGTATTTAATGGGGTAGGGTTGGGTTTGAGCGGGTTTCAGGAGGTTTGAAGGAGTGTTAAGTTTGAGCGGGTTTAAGGTTTAAGTTAGTTTGGGGTTAGAATCCTTGAAAAGCCATCTCCTGAAGCTTTGAAGACGTAGAAACTCCTAAGCCTTATCGATTTAGCCTGTCAAATGCTTCCAGAGACAGTCAACCTACGTTAAACCTTTATCCAACTTCAAAACCACGATCCAATCTCAAACCCTCGCTAATTCCCGCCGCCTTGCCCAGTGCATGCCCGTAATGGCAATGAAAAGCATGGAGGCTGAGCTGACGGGCATGAGAATGGCTGCTACAATTGGAGCCAGATTACCCGTGAGTCCGTAGCTTAAGCCGATGAAATTATAGACCAGTGAAATCAGGAAGCTGAACTGGATGACTTTCAGGCCCGTACGACTGAATTTGAGGAAGTGTCCTACGTTTTTCAATTGAGACGCCTCCAAAATGGCATCGCTGGCCGGACTGAAATGCAGCGTATTATCCGTCAGGGCAATCCCCACATCAGCCTGTTTCAGAGCTCCGGCATCGTTGAGCCCGTCGCCCAACATCATGACCTTTTTACCCTGTTGCTGAAGTGTTTGGATGAACGCTAGTTTGTCTTCGGGTTTCATCCGGAAGGCCATGTGATCACTGGGAAACCAGCGACTGAGCGTACGCTTCTCCGTATCAGAATCGCCGGAAAGAACGTACAGTTCGTAGGAATGAGCCAGCTGCGTTAGCGTTTCATCAAGACCATCGCGGTACTGGTGCACGAGTTGGAAAGCCCCTTTCATCTGCCCATCAATACTGAAAAAGCTAGCGGAACCTTCCCGGTCTAAAGCACCTACCCAGGCCGCGGAGCCAAATTTCAATACGTGCGTATCGACGACGCCGGAAAGCCCCATTCCGGTTACGGCTTCGAATCCTGTAACGGGTTTTCGTGTTGATTGCTGGAGATATTCCAGCAGTTTTACACTAATCGGGTGCGTGGAATGCTCAACCAGCGAAGCCAGAGCCACGCGTTCTGCTGCTGTGAGCGGTTCGCCCTGATACTGGATCGGACTGACTTCGGTCGTACTCAGCGTACCCGTTTTGTCAAAAACCAGCGTATCGCACTGAGCGATGTGCTCAATGACTTCGGCGTTTTTCAGATACAGCTTTTTCTGGCCGAGCATCCGCATACCGTGACCCAGCGCAAAGGGGTACGAAAGAGCCAGGGCACAGGGACAGGCAATGATGAGTACCGCCGTAAAAGCGTTGAGGATTTTGGAAGGATCGTACACGTACCAGTACAGGGCCGTCAGCGTAGCCAGCGTGAGTACGCTAATGGTGAAGTATTTACCGACCTGATCCGCAAAGGATTTCAGCCGACTTTCCTGACCTTTGGCAAAAGCCGTGTGATTCCAAAGCTGGGTTAGATAACTTTGGGAAACGTCTTTCAGTACTTCCAGCTCCACGGAATCGCCCAGTTGTCGTCCACCCGCGTAGATTAGTTCCCCCACCGTTCTGGATTCGGGAGCGGCTTCTCCCGTCACAAAACTGTAATCAATCAGGCCCGTTCCCCGGTACAGCAAACTATCGGCAGGAATAAGCTCGCCGTGCCGAATCCGGATGCGATCGCCCCGACGAAGTTGCTGAACGGGAATGCTTTCCGTCTCAGCCGTCAGAAAATTTTTAATCCGCGTAACGGCCAACGGGAAGTACGATTTGTAATCCCGTTCGAAGGAAAGGAAGGCGTAACTTTTCTGTTGGAACCATTGTCCGGCCAATAAAAAGAACGTCAGGCCCGTTAGCGAATCGAAGTAGCCGTTCTGTTGCAGAAAAAGCACTTCGTAGACACTCCGTCCCCAGGCGACGAGAATACCCAGCAGAATTGGGAAATCCAGGTTGAGCCGCCCGGCCCGCAGACTTTTGTAGACCGATTCAAAGTACCCACCACCGGAATAAAAGACGACTGGTAACGACAGAATCAGGCTAAGCCAGCCAAAAAGTACTTTATATGAATCATCTTCCAGCCCTAGGTACTCCGGAAAACTAAAGAGCATAATGTTCCCCGCACAAAATCCTGCAACACCAATACGCGTGAGCAGATTACGATACGTAGGATTCTGCTGCTCTTTGACAACATCCTGTAAACTAATCAGTGGTTCGTAACCTACCGAGGCCAGCAGTTCGGCTAGCTCCCGCAGTGAAATCGGACTTTCGCCCGTTTTTCGGTACAGAATGCTAACCTGTTTTTTCATAAAATCGACCCGGCTGGTTAGTACCGCCGGATGCAGACGTGGCAGGTGTTCGAGTAGATACAGGCAGGAAGAACAGTGAATGGCCGGTAGGTAAAACGTTACTTTTGCCTGCGTATCATTCTGGAAATCAAGTAAGGAATCACTGATTTCGGCGTGATCCAGAAATTCGAATCGAGCCAGGCTGGGCGAGGTGCCGATCCCACTTTTTCCCAGCGAATAGTATCCGCATAATTCATGATCGGCTAGTAGTTCGTAAACGGTCTTGCAGCCTTCACAGCAAAACGTTTTATCGTCTAGGTGGAGGGCGTCTTCTGCACAGTCATTGCCACAATGGTAGCAATGCGTAGGGGCCGCAATGGATAGGGAAGCAGTGGAGCTGTTCATGGCAAGTAAATCAGGCAAGACATGGGAAAGCCGGATGACAACGGCGGATGTTACGCTCGTTGCAGCCCCAAAAGTCCGCTTTTCCATTTCCTTTTTCCATGATTGGAATTAAGTCCGGAAACTGATTTTTATCATTTTTCTAACTGATGTGACCTTGCAACTTTGTCAAGCCAACCGGTAGTGATACCCTATATGTTTTGGCATTTAAACAAGATCCTGATGAAATCGCAAGCTGCTCCTGAGTGCCAACGTTGTGCTTTTCGTGAACATTCGCTGTTCAAAAATTGTCAGCATGACGAATTGCTGGAGATGAATGAGAATAAGTGCTTTCACACCTATAAGAAAGGGCAGGTTATTTTTCACGAAGGCAATCGCCCGTTCGGTCTGTTTTGTGTATTCGACGGAAAAGTAAAAATCAGCCGACTGAATTCGGAGGGTAAGGAGCAGATCATTCGCCTGGCCAAGTCGGGTGATACACTGGGCTACCGTTCATTGATCGAAAACACCAAGTACACGGCCTCGGCGGTAGCTCTGGACGATACGCAGGCCTGTTTTTTGCCCGCTACGGACTTTAATTCTCTGATCGATTCGAATGTGAAAGTGGCCAATGATCTGATGAAAATGCTGGCGAAAGCCCTGGGGGAGTCGCAGGAACGGATGATTCACATGGCGATGAAGCCCGTACGCGAACGTCTGGCCGAAGCACTCTTACTACTCAAAGCGACGTATCATAAAACCGAGCTAGCGGATCTATTCAGTATTGCCATTTCCCGGGAGGATCTGGCGGCGATTGTGGGTACGGCCAAGGAAACGGTGATCCGCTTTTTGTCTGAATTCAAGGAGGAAGGAATCGTAAGTTCACACGGTAGTACCATTACGATTTTAAAGCCCGATCGTCTGTTGAAAATCAGTCAGTTGTACGATTAGGAGTGCGAAAGCCACTAAATCACATCACTGAAACCACTGATTTTTATCATTTCAAACGAGGCTGATTTCCAGCAACTTCGCCTTACCATTGAGCTTAACTTCCCGGTTGGGAAAAGCCAGACGAAGAACCATGCTACTAGATACGGAGAAATTATTACTGGCTCGGGGTACGGAGTTGTACGCCCACAAAGGCGAATATCTGTACCGGAAAGAACAGCTTGCTGAGTTTGTTTTTTATCTCAAGGACGGATCGGTCGAAATTTTACCCGAAAATGGGAAAGAAAACCATCGCCTCCAGAGCCGCTGTTTTTTAGGATTACACGAAGCTTTGCTGAATGTGGAGCATCAGGCTTCCGTAAAGGTGAATGACGAATCCATTTTGCTGGTGTTTGACAAACAGGAAATCGAGCACTTTATGGAGGAACATCGGATGGCCCGTCGCTACTTCATGATCAAGCTATGCGATCAGATGGATTTACTACAGAAGAGCTATGAATAAAAAGCTTTGCGAAAGAAGGAGCGGCGTCCCGCACAGTAAAGATAGGTAGCGTTAAATCGATCCAAACCCTTCACACCAAACGTTGATACAGCCTAAAAAACGTATCGGTTGATAGGCGTGATAAGCGGATACCCACATGAATAAAGCCCGCTCGTACCAGCGTACCAGCGGGCCCAGTAAAAGCCTAAGAAAGCAACGTATTAATCCCCACCTTACCAATCAATTTCCGGTAATCCCTTACTATGAAGGTAGGTATTGGTTTGGCTGAAATGTTTGCAGCCAAACCAGCCTCCATAGTTGGCCGACATCGGCGAAGGGTGTTTCGCTTTCAGAATTAAATGTTTATCGGGCGAAATAACGGCTCCTTTTTTCTGAGCATAAGCTCCCCAAAGTAGAAATACCAGATTTTCTTTTTCTTCGGATAAAATCCGGATAACCGCATCGGTGAAAGTTTCCCAGCCTTTGCCCTGGTGCGAACCTGCCTGTCCTTCACGTACGGTGAGGGTCGAGTTGAGCAGCAATACGCCCTGATCGGCCCAGCGGGTGAGATCACCGGACTTGGGTATGGGCTTGCCTAAATCGTCTTTGATTTCCTTGAATATATTAACTAGCGAAGGCGGAGTCCGAATTCCTTCATTAACGGAAAACGCCATCCCATTCGCCTGATTAGGGCCGTGGTAAGGGTCCTGACCCAAAATGACCACTTTAGTATCCTCGAACGAACAATGATTAAACGCGTTAAACATCAGCTTGCCCGGTGGATAAACCCGTTGGGTGGCATACTCATTTTTGATAAAGGATACTAAGTCACCGAAATACGGTTTTTCGAATTCCGGTTGTAAATACGGTTTCCACGATTCGGCAATTTGAACGTTCATACGGCAGTTAATTAGAGAAGTCGAAGCCAGGATATTCCACGCATGAGCAAGAATACCCCGGGATTAAAAAATATAAAAATCAATTCCAGGATTTGCCCCGTATCTTGCTGACGGTTAATTTCGATTTGATTAGCTTTTAGCAGTTTCGTCAAACAAGGACACGATTATGGTAACGGCCATCACGGAAGGCATCAAAGTTAGTGTGATTACGGAATTCATTTCCGATCATTCCAATGCTTCCCTGCAGCATTTTGTATTTACGTATCGCGTGCGTATCGAAAACCAGTCGGATCATACGATTCGGTTGCGTCGCCGCCATTGGTTCATTTACGACTCCAATGGCGTAACCCGCGAAGTAGAAGGGGAGGGCGTTATTGGCCAGCAACCTATACTCGAACCCGGCCAGGTGCACGAGTACGTATCCGGTAGTAACCTGCAAACCACCATGGGCAAAATGGCGGGTAGTTACTTGATGGAACGAATGTACGATGGTCGCGAGTTTCTGGTTCAGATTCCAGAGTTCTTGCTGATTGTACCCTACAAGCTCAACTAATCTTTACGAATAGTTCGTTTTACGATTATATCCACTTTTAATTGAAGCTTTGAGCGAAGGGAAATCTGGATGCGATAAGCAAGAACCATTTTGATTGCTTCTTACCTTCGGTACCTGTTTACCGCCGGAAACGAACATGGATTACATTCCCCGTTCGTTTTCGATTTATATACCCAAGTCATTCGTTCCCGGGAAAAGCAGCCGGTCTTTGAAGAGATTGAACGCATTCGTGCGGCCATGAAAGCTTGTACGGATGAAATTGAAATTGTAGACTACGGTGCTGGCTCCCGCCGCACGAATGCTCCAAGGCGTAAAATCTCGACCATTGCCAAGAATGCTCAGAAAACGCCCAAATTTTCTCAGTTACTGTATCGCCTCATTGCTCACTTTCAACCCAAAATCATTTTTGATCTGGGAACGTCATTGGGCATTACGACTTTATACGAGGCTAAAGCCGCCCCGAAAAGCAAGATTTATAGTTTTGAGGGTTGCCCAGAAACCGCCCGGGTAGCTGCTAGTAATTTACATTCTGCTCCGCAGGTAAGTATTGTAACGGGTAATCTGGATGAAACGCTGAAGGCTCAGGTCGAACAAGTTTCCCAAATTGATTTTGCTTTCTTCGACGCCAATCATCGGTATGAGCCCACCGTTCGATACTTTGAAACCTGCCTGCGTAAGGCTCATGCCGATAGCGTTTTTGTCTTCGATGATATTCACTGGTCCAAGGAAATGGAAAAAGCCTGGACCGAAATCCAGGCTCATCCAAGTGTCACCGTTACGATCGACTTATTTTTTGTGGGTCTAGTATTCTTTCGAAAGAAACAACCAACCCAGCATTTTGTCCTTCGTTTTTAAAGGGTTTAGGAGGTTTCCTTAGTTGTTCGTACGGGGAAATCCGAACGTCACACCTACGTTAACTGCCCATAGTTTGCTGGGGTTTTCCCAACGAATGTTGTTTACATTACCCGCAGTCGTACTGCCATCTTTGTTGCCAAAAATGAAGTTATAGCTACCTTCAGCAAACAGACCTACGCCACCCAGAGCAAAAGCCAAACCTACTTTAGGAGCGGCTCCAAATCGCGTATCCGTAGACTTGTAAATTTCAGCACCGGCCAGATTTACTTTCGTCGTACGCAGATACACCCCTGCTTCAGCTCCAATGTAAGGACGAACGACACCACTCGTCAGGAAGATGTCCAAGGTACCCGTCAATGGAACCAACGAGCCTTTGTTTTCCAGGTTGTCTCCGGCAGACTGATTATAGTCATAAGCAATAGCGATGTATTTAGCGGCTGCACCTACAGCAACGTTGGGGCCTAAGAATACTTTCAAGCCAGCACCTACACCCGGTTTAACTTGAGCATTGTCTAAATTGGGGGCTGCGGCCGTACCGTGTAACGTGAAACCTACTTGAGCGAATGAATTAAAGCTGAAGGAAGCCAGTACAGCTACCAGAGCCAAACTTGCATATAAACGAATTGCTTTCATGGAGATAATGTTGTTTAGGTAATTAATCCGGCTACTACTACTAAAAAAAAGTGCCAAGCCCCCTAGTAGGCTTAGTAGATTTTGACAAGGCGGGTAGGAAAATCTACAGTTTGGGGTTTTATCAACAAATGAAGCACTGGTGGGGCAAGGCATAACCTCAGAATTTTGGCTATCGGTTACAAAAAAAGTGGTCGGCGAAAATTCACCGACCACTCCGCTCACCTGTCAAACCAATCACTCGATTTAAAAGGAAGCCCTATTGCTCTTCCCCATCACACGTACCTAGGGCTTCCAGTACTTTACCAGCGGTTAGGGTATCCCTGTCCATCGCGTCTTTCCCAGGTAATGGCCCGGTCGATTCGATCTTGTAAGTCACTAATGAGGGCTCGTTCGCGGGGTGAAGTATAACCATTGGAGCGAGCTGCATAAATGGCCCGATCGGTTTGCGATTGTAACCGTTTCAGGTCCCGTACTTCCCGACGAGATAACTGACCCGATCGGATACCCTGTTCGATTCTTCTATTTTGTTGCTGTTGCCGAAATTCAGGATTAAAGCGGCCTCGGTTGTTATAGCGGCGATCTTCGTACCGATCCCGACGATCATATCGATCATCGTACCGTCCGTAGGGCTGAGCCTGCGTGCAGGCAGCAGTACCAATCATCAGCGTAGCGGCGACAAAAAGGGCTTTGGAGAAAAAGGAGGTTTTCATGGCGTTTTTTCGTTTTTTGTTCAAATTCAAGACTAAGAACAGAAACCTTAACGCACGTTTAAAGCCTTAACTTTCTTTAACAGGGGAGTGTAAAGCTTTCGGTTTGCTATTTATAGTTTTTATAAACCTTTAAGCTTATATAGTATTGAAAATCAGTGTTTTAATATTTTGTAAATCATATTTATTGACTAATTAAGCGAGAAGCAAGAAATTTTTAAACATGAAAAAAGCCTCTGCAACGATTCGTCACAGAGGCTTTTTTTATTTCAAGTTGTCAAGTTAAAACTGAAAACAGTACACTAGAAACTGACCACTAAATTTATCCTTTTGCCACTTCCACATTCACCCGCTTGCCTTTGATGGTGTTACCATCGAGTGCACTCAGGATCGTTTGTTGGTGTTCTTTAGGAACGTCCACAAAAGAGTAGCTATCGAACAAGTCGATCTGACCGATGACTTTACCCGGCAGACCCGTTTCGCCCGTAATGGCTCCTACAATGTGGCTAGGCGTAATTTTGAAATTCTTACCAATGTTAATGAACAGACGAACCATTCCGGCATCAGCACCACGGCGGAAGGGTTTGCCTTCACGATCCACACGGTCACGGGTGTTTCCATTACGTTCGCCGAAGCTTCCTTTACGATCTCCGAAACGTTCATTACCGCGACGATCTCCAAAGCGACCATTCCGGTCTCCACCGCGAGCATCACGGCCTTCGAATTTGTTACGGGGTTGTTCTTCCAAGTTATCCTCGGTTGTTTTTACACCACCCAGGTTGAGTTGAGCTAAGGCAGAAACGATAGCATTTGGTTCGTAGCCAGCTTCTTCCAGCGTGCTCAGTACATCAGCGTAAAATTCAGACGTACCTTCTTCGATGGTTTGCTGTACGCGTTCAATGAAGCGAGTTTTCTTGATCGCGAAAACATCCGCAAACGTAGGTAGCTTACCCCGGGTAATTTCTACTTTCGTATAGTTCTGAATGTCACGAATACGGTATTTTTCCGCTCCAGCAGCCAGTGTAAATGCTTTACCTGATTTACCAGCACGACCCGTACGACCAATCCGGTGTACGTAGTATTCCGAATCCATCGGTACATCGTAGTTGAAAACGGCTTCTACGTCGTCTACGTCGATACCACGAGCCGCTACATCCGTAGCAACCAGAATTTGCGTAGTACCTCCGCGGAATTTACTCATTACCTGCGTACGAGCGGCCTGACGCATATCGCCGTGCAGACCTTCCGCTGCGTAACCACGCATCTGGAATTGCTCAACGATTTCATCGACCCGAGCTTTCTGATTACTAAACACCAGCATTAATTTGATCTGGTGGAAGTCGATCAGACGGCACATGGCTTCGAACTTCGCATCGGGACGCACCGCGTACCAGCTTTGTTCGATATTGGCATTGGTAACTTCGTTTTTCGTAACTTTTACCAATTGTGGGTTTTTCTGATACCGTTTGGTCAGATCCATAATTGGTTTCGGCATCGTAGCCGAGAAGAATACCGTTTGGCGATCTTCGGGGCAGTCGGCCAGTACACTTTCAATGTCTTCCCGGAAGCCCATGTCCAGCATTTCGTCAGCCTCATCCAGTACCATGTATTTCACATGATCCAGACGCAGGGAACCACGTTCGATGTGGTCCATTACCCGACCCGGCGTACCTACTACGATCTGGCAGCCTTTGCGTAAATCGCGGTTCTGACGCTCGTAGCTATCGCCACCGTAAATGGCAGTAATCCAAACGCCTCTTTTGAATTTAGCCAAGCGACGAAGTTCTTCAGAAACTTGTACGGCTAATTCACGCGTAGGGCACAGAATCAGGGATTGAACGACTTTCTCGTTCGGATCAATAATGTCGATTAAAGGAATACCGAAAGCAGCTGTTTTACCGGTACCGGTTTGAGCTTGGCCAATGACGTCACGGCCTTCCAGCAGATGAGGAATAGACTCGGCCTGAATAGGCGAGGGTGCCACGAAACCCATTTCCGTGACGGCTTGCATCACCTCGTCAGAAAGACCGAGGTCAGCAAATAAAATTTGATTCTCCATGAATTAATGATACCACAAGAGTTCCTTGTGCTCCGGTCATCCACAGGCAGGGCCTGTTTCCGAAGACCTCACAAACAGAAGTTTGCGGTACAGTCGGTTTTAAATGATGTAAAATAAACCACAACGATGCCTACACATCCGTCGGGCTTCTGATGACCAAAGTGTGAGCTACAAAGGAGGGTTCGGCACGCGAACCAAATCAGAGCAAGGCAGACGGGAGGCCTTTTCAGCAAGCAGATGTTTCCCTGCCGCTAGAAATACAATGCAAAATACGCAGAAAGAGTTCAGGTCTGCAAGTAAATTGTACTATGTAGGGGAAATGTTCAGTATAATCAAAGAAATATACTATTCATTTTACTTTTTCCATGATTTAGATCAAAATCTAGGCTTCCTCCCAGAGGATTCTAAAGGCCTTGCAAGGCCCAGTAATGAAATACTAGCGGGAACGTGTGGGTAATTAGCTGATTCGGCTACAAATTTGTGGCAAAATCGCGTGCATGAAAAAAGCCTTATTCATTGATCGGGACGGGACGTTGATCGTAGAACCCCAGACCGATTTTCAGATTGATTCCCTCGAAAAGCTGGAGTTTTTGCCCAAAGCCATCTCTGCGTTACGTAAAATAGCCGAAGAAACCGATTACGAACTGGTCATGGTAACCAACCAGGACGGATTAGGTACGGATTCCTTTCCCGAAGATACGTTCTGGCCGACGCAGAATAAGATGCTGCAAACGCTCGAAAACGAAGGGATCGTCTTTTCCGCCGTACACATTGACCGCTCGTTTCCGGAGCAAAACCTGCCGACGCGTAAGCCGGGTACTGGCCTGCTTACGCAGTACCTGGACGGGAGTTACGATCTGGCCCATAGTTTCGTGATTGGCGACCGACTCACGGACGTACGGCTGGCGAAAAACCTGAACGCGAAAGCCATTTTGGTAGAACCCGCTAACAAAGAATCGGAACGCGGCTTGCTTACGCCGGAATTGGAGCCCTACGTCGCTCTGATTACGCCCGACTGGGATGAAATTTACCGCAAAGTACGGCTGGCCGACCGCATCGGACAGGTACAGCGGGATACGAAAGAAACCCAGATTTTTGTTGAACTCAACCTGGATGGTACGGGTAAGGCCAATATTCAGACGGGACTCGGCTTTTTTGATCACATGCTCGATCAACTGGCCAAACACGGCGGTCTGGATCTGACCATTAAAGTCAACGGCGACCTGCACATTGATGAACACCATACCATCGAAGATACGGCTCTGGCCCTGGGCGAAGCGTTCCGCAAAGCCTTGGGTGATAAACGGGGCATTGCCCGTTACGGTTTCCTGTTACCCATGGACGAAGCACTGGCTCAGGTAGCGATTGATTTTTCGGGTCGCCCTTGGCTGGTATGGGATGCTACTTTCAAACGGGAGAAAATTGGCGATATGCCCACGGAACTCTTCCATCACTTCTTCAAGTCCTTTACCGATACTTCACTTACTAATCTGAATATCAAGGTTGAAGGCGACAACGAGCACCATAAAATTGAGGCTATTTTCAAGGCCTGGGCCAAAGCGATCAAGATGGCCGTACGGCGGGAAATCCGGGAGCTTAATAATCTGCCCAGTACAAAAGGCGTCCTGTAAACTTTAGAGTTTAAGCTTTGTGGCTTACTTTTGTGATCATTGCTTTCGAAACACTAGATAACACATACGCATATGTTACTGAATATTCCTCTGCCCACTTTTGTACCCATCGCGTTTTTTGTATTGTTGATGGCCACGTCTTTCTACATTGGAGCATACCTGGAGAAGCGGGAACCTCGCAAATAGGAATACCAAACCTTAGAAAAAGAGCGGCCCCTAAAGCCGCTCTTTTCTGTATAACACGAACTTGCTACTCAATATACCATGTATACTTTATACGCTATTCCCAATTGTGATACCGTGAAAAAGGCCCGCGTATGGTTGGCCGATCATGCCATTGCCTATCAATTCCACGATTACAAGAAACAGGGCATTACGCGAGAAACGATTGAACGCTGGCTCACGCAAAAGTCCTGGGAGGAGCTGGTCAATAAAGCCGGAACCACGTGGAAACAACTCGCCGAAAAGCCAGCTGATCAGGAATCGGCGATTGCGCTGATGCTGGAAAAACCATCCGTGATTCGTCGCCCCTTGATTGAAGCCGAAGGGAAAATCGTTGCTTTAGGTTTCAAATCGGACCTTTACGAAACTACCTTCCCGTAAGTTTACCATTCCATCCGGGGAAGCGGTGAGACGGTCTGCGGGCAGAACTCGCCCCGTAATGCCTTATAATGCCCAGCCATTCCAATCATGGCCGCATTATCGGTGCAGTACTCGAAATTAGGAATGTACACGTTCCAGCCGAGTTTCTCTCCCGTTTGCTGCAATTCCCTGCGTAAACCCGAGTTCGCCGAAACGCCACCGGCAATGGCAATTTCCTTAATGCCGGTTTCGCGGGCGGCCCGTTTCAGTTTGGTCAGTAAGATTCGAATGAGTGTGGCTTGAACGGAGGCACAAATGTCAGGCAGGTTTTCTTCGATGAAGTTCGGATTCTGAGCTGTTTCTTTCCTAAGAAAATACAGGATGGCCGTTTTGATACCCGAGAAAGAATAATTCAGGCCGGGTGTATCTACGTCGGGTAAAGCAAAGCGGTCAGGATTACCCGTTTGAGCGTATTTGTCAATCAAAGGGCCGCCGGGGTAGGGCAGATTCAGCAATTTTGCCGTTTTGTCGAAGGCTTCACCAACGGCATCATCCTGAGTTTCGCCGATGACTTCCATGTCCAGGTAGTCCCGAACCAGTACAATCTGCGTATGTCCACCTGATACGGTTAGACACAAAAAGGGGAACGAAGGGTGCGGGTCCTGCAGGAAATGAGCCAGTACGTGGGCCTGCATGTGATGCACGTCGACCAGCGGAATGTTCAACCCCAGAGCCAGTGATTTGGCAAAGGAGGTGCCTACTAAAAGGGCACCCAGTAATCCCGGACCACGGGTAAAAGCAATGACGTTCAGGTCATTTTTTGTAACTTCGGCCCGCGTTAGGGCTTCGGCTACGACTGAGACAATGTGTTGCTGGTGAGCCCGTGAAGCCAACTCCGGTACTACACCGCCGTATTGCTGATGAATTAATTGCGTAGCAACGACGTTCGAACGAATCTGACCATCAATCAGTACGGCAGCTGAACTTTCATCGCAGGAAGATTCAATGGCGAGTAAGACCATAGCTAGCGAAACAACCCAAACGAGCGGGCTGGTTTGTAATTTTAAATGAGTATTTAGTCAACAAAAGTACGGGAGAAACGTTCAAATGACAGGTTTTGTCACGTGATCCCTGAATAACCATAGTTTTTTGTACCGTTCTCTCATGATGCGATCGCTCCTACGTTTCACCCTTCGAACCCTGCTAACCCTGGCGTTGGTAGCTTTCATCGGGTTAGCGATAGCGGTTCGATTTTCCTGGGTGACGTTCACGGATGCCCAGCAGGAAAGTCTGGAAGAAAAACTACTCCTGTTTGGCTTACCCTTATTGGTCATTGGGGTACTCGTACTGATCTTCTTTCCCCGGATACGCGACTGGGTTTTGTTTCATATCGCCCGGGAATCCCCGCTTATCGTTCGTAACGCGACCATTTTAATCACCTTGATGTTTGGGTTTACGATTAGCCTGATGGCGTTTTTACGCATTCCGGTCATTCAAACCAAGCTGACGCGATACGTTACCGATTGGTTTTACGAGCAAACGCATTATCCGGTTCGGATTGGTCGCGTGAATTATCGTTTTCCCGATAATCTCATTCTGGAACAGGTTTCCATTCCAGATACGCTTCGTAAACCCATGATTAACGTCAAGCGGTTGGAAGTGAATCTGGCCTTATTTAAACTCATTGATTCGGCTAGCACCAACATCCACCTCGATCAGGTCAAACTGGTTGGCCCCGACGTACGATTGGTTGTACAACCCAACGGAGATTTGAATATCGACGGCTTCATCAATGCCATTGACCGGCTTACGGCTCCTAAAACGCCCCGGAAAGGCCCTCCCAAAGTGATTCCGTTCACCATTGGGGAAGGTTTGGTGGAAGCAGGGGAGTTTCACTACGATGACCCTCGCAAAGAGCCTTTTAAACGAAAAGGCACCTTTGATTACAATCACTTTGTCATTCATGAACTCAACGGTAACGTTAAAAACTTTCTGGTTTTTGCGGATACCATTGCTGCCGACATTACGCACTTACGGGGGATTGACCGCGTCGCTCAGTTGCGGATTCACCAGTTTGATACGAAGTTCTTTTTCTCCGCTCAGCAGATGCGGTTTGAAAATCTGCTCGTACACGTCAATCGTTCGACGCTGCGTAAACATATCGAATTCCGGTACAAAAGAAGCCGGGATTTAGGCGACTTTAACGAGAAGGTACGCATCATTGCCGATCTCAATCAAAGCGTCGTTTATGCCAATGACCTGGCCCGCTTTGCCTCCTCCTTATACCAGTTTAACGACCGTTGGCAGGCGTCGGGACACTTCGATGGAACCGTTCGAGATTTTGTTTTCAACGCTACTGACCTGCGTTACGGCAAGCAAAGTCGGGCGGCGGGTACGTTTGCCTTTAAAGGCTTACCCGACTTTGAGACGTCAGATATGGATTTTCGCCTGAGTCAGTTTGTAACGAACGCTCAGGATTTGGCCCAGTATACGGGGAAAACCGCCGAAGAAACCATTAGAGAGTTTGGTACGCTGGATTATCAGGGACTTTTTGCGGGCCGCTACAATGATTTTCGGGCGAAGGGAACCCTGAAAACCGGGCTCGGTACGGTCGTGCCGGATCTGAGTATGAAGATTGCCGATGCCATCGAAAATTCAACGTACAAAGGAAATATCGAACTCGTTGATTTTGCTCTGGGAGATCTGATCAAAGATCCCAAACTGCTACAAACAATTGATTTAAAGGGACAGATTGAAGGGGCCGGATTCGACAAAGAAACGGCCACGGTCAAGCTTAATACGGACGTAAAACAGTTCGGATTTCAAGGGTATAACTACCGAAATATCCGCGTGGACGGAGCCTTGCAACTTGGGTTGTTTGAGGGAAAAGTAGCCATGAAGGATACTAATCTAGTATTCGATCTGGAAGGGAAAGCCGACCTGCGTCAGAAACGCAACTACTTCGATATTGACGGAACCATCAGCCGGGCCATGTTGCATCCGCTGGGGGTATCCGAAGAAGATATGCGGTTACAATCGGAAGTACACGTGGTCTGGACGGGGCTTGAGCTGGATCAGATGTACGGCGTCGCCCGCCTGAAAAATACGTATCTGACTCGGATGCTCGAAGAAGGCGATCGCAACCTGCTCATTGATACGCTGTATCTATTCGTACCCAAGCCCGTAAGCAGTCGGTATATCTCCCTGCAAACGGATATTCTGAATGCCACCGTCGAAGGCCCCTTTGCCCTGTCGCAAGCCCTGAAAGACTTACCCAATCTAGTCGAAGAGTACAAAATTTACTTCACAGAACTGGACTCCACCCGGCAGGACTATTACCGCCGCAAAGCCAAAAAGTCGTCCATCATCGACCGCTACAGTCTGGATTACTCCGTTGACTTTAAAGACGCTCGGCCGCTGATGGCTTTTCTGTATCCCGGCGGCTATCTTTCGCCAAATACGCGGGTAGAAGGAGCCTTTACGATGGGAGCGACGTCGGTATTCTCATTCAATGCCAAAGTTGATACCTTACTCGTGGAGAGATATAAGTTCTACCACTCCGAAGTAGACCTCAACACGTCCAAATACGCCACTCAGAACGACGTACTGGCTTCGGCGGTCATTACGTCCCAACAGCAGCAAATCTACTCGGCGGCTCCAACGGAAGATTTACAGGTCGAAGCTTCCTGGGAAAAAGATCACATTGCCTTCACCAGCCGCCTTCGGCAGCAGCAAAGTACCAACCGGCTTAACCTGAACGGGGATATTTTTTTCCGTCCGGAAGGGACCGACCTGCATTTTCGCCGCTCCCGGGTCCGGATTCTGGATCAGGACTGGAACGTGAATACAGAGAACCGGATTCGGCTGACGGGTTCAACTATTCAGGTCAATGATCTGACCTTCCGCAATGTGGAGCAGTCAATTGCCATTAACGGCCTGGTTTCCAAGGATCCACTACAAACCCTTTCCCTCAAGGCCCAGGACTTTAACCTGGCTACGCTCCAACCGATTTTACAGGTAAACGTGAAAGGGACGCTCAATGGAGAATTATCCATGCGGGATGCCTACGAAAACATTAATCTGGACGGTAACCTGAACGTAGATGAACTCGTCTACAAAGGTTTTCTGATTGGCAACGTAACGGCTTCGTCGCAGTGGGACCGTACCAATCAGCGGGTGAATATCAACATGGGCGTTGATCGGATGAATAACCCGATTCTGAACGTAAAAGGAACGTACGCTCCCGAAGAGGATGAAAATTCGCTTGACCTTGTTGCAACGTTGAACCGGACCGATTTACAGATTTTTGAACCGTTTACGGAAGACCTTTTCTCAGAAATCAAAGGGCAGGCCAGCGGTAAATTACTGATTCGCGGTACGCCCCGTGATCCGAAGCTAGGGGGCCTGGTAGACGTAAAACGCGGGCAACTTCGCTTTGATTATCTGGGTGTACGACTGGCGTTCTCCGATACGATTCGTTTCCGGGGGGGTGAAATTCAGGCCCAGATGGGCGTAAGCGATGAAGAAGGCAATACGGGTAAGATCCGGCTGGGCATGTATTCGGGTGGTAATGGTAGTTATGCCCTGGATTTGAAAGCAAGCCTGAAAAACTTCAAGGTACTCAATACGACCAGCAAGGATAATAAACTCTTCTACGGCAAAGCCTACGTAACGGGTGATGTGAGCGTGGAAAGTGTGGGTTCACTGGATAATTTGATTGTTAAATCTAACGCAACCACCCGGCCCGGTACCGAAATTACGATTCCGATTGATAATGCTTCGGAGGTGAGCAATACGGATTACATTCAGTTTGTGAATCTGGCCATCAAGAAAAAAGTCGAAGAGGATCTGAGCCTGAAGCGTCGGATGCGTTCGGGCATTCGAATGGACTTCAATTTCAACATTACACCCGATGCCAAATGTATTCTGCTACTTGATCGTAGAACGGGGGACCGGCTGGAGGCTTACGGACACAGTAACCTGAATCTGGAAGTGGATACGAAAGGCGAATTCGCCATGCGGGGGACGTATGAGCTGGAAAAAGGCAAGTACTATTACAAATACGAAGCCTTGGTTTCCAAGGAATTTGCCATTCAGCCCAACAGTCGCATTAGCTGGTACGGCGATCCCTATGAAGCATACGTGGACGTCAAAGCTTCGTATACGAAGCTCACCTCACTAACGCCCATCATGAACCTGAGCAATGATCAGACCGCTTCGGCTCAGGCCCGGCGGGCATATCCGGTGGAGGTGACGATTAGTTTGAAAGATCGGCTCATGAAGCCAAATGTAGGCTTTGGGTTGAAAATTAAAGAGTATCCCCTAGAACCGCAGTTCTCCGGTTCAGTACAGGCTTTTGAAGCCCGCATTGCCAATGATGAGCAGGAGCTAAACAATCAGGTGAGTAGTATCCTGTTTTCGGGGCGACTGATCCCGCAAAACTCGCAGGCCTTCCGCGATATTAATGTACTGAATTTGCTGGCGGAAACGGGTACCAGCGTGCTGAGTGACATCCTTTCCAAAGTGGCTAATGGCGTGGAAGTGGATATCAATACCGTGAACGTGATTGGCTCGAATCAAAACCTGGCCGATCAGCTTCGGGCTCGCGTATCGTATAATTTCGGGAATGGATTGACGATTAGTCGGGACGGGGGCTTTTCATCGGTGTACAGTACACAAAATGCGAACCTGATTGGTGACTGGGCCGCCGAATGGACCGTAACGCCCGACGCCCGCTGGCGACTGAAAGCCTTTAGCCGTTTCCCGCAAAACACATTCCTGCAAAGCACCATCAACCAGAATACGCCGACGGTAGGGGGAAGTGTATTGTATACGAAAAGCTTCAACTATTTCTTCCCGAAGAAAAAAGTAACACCGTCCGCCGTTACTCCAACGGATACGACCCGACCCGATACTACTCGGCAACCCGCCCGTACGACGGAAGCCTATAAGCCCTGAAACGCAAAGCGGCCCGAACTTTGGTTCGGGCCGCTTTGCGTTAAAATCGTAAGGTACTTACAAGGCCAGGGCGGCGAGTAAGGTCTGGCATTTCATTTCGGTTTCGTGCCATTCCTGTTCCGGAATTGAGTTTTCCGTAATACCGGCTCCGGCGTACAAAACGGCCTGATCTCCTTCCATCTGCATGGTTCGTAAGTTGACGAACAAATGGGATTCGTTGTGAATATTAATCGGACCGAGGAAGCCACTGTAATAGCTTCGGTCGTAGTTCTCGTAATGTTCGATGAAGCGAAGGGCCGAGGATTTCGGCGTACCACAAACCGCTGAAGTGGGATGCAGCAGATCCAGCATGACCGTGCCCAGCTGCGGAAAATTAACAGCCTGGGTATCTACCTGAAAATCCGTACGCAGGTGCAGGAGGTTTCCGGCTTTGACCGTTTTGGGGCCACTTTCCTGGTATTCCCGCAAGCGAATTTTCTTGAAACACTCGATGATATACCGACTCACCAACGCGTGTTCTTCAATCTCCTTGTCCGACCATCGGGCATGTTCCAGGGAAACAGGCTGTTGCTGAGCATCCGTTGCGGATTGTGTACCCGCCAGCGACATCGTTCGAAACATACCTTGATGATCCTGACTGACGAGTACCTCGGGCGTTGCTCCCAACCAGACGCAACCCGACTCCGGTAAGGAAACGAGCGAAATAAACGCATTAGGATAGGTTTCGCAAAGCCGATGAAAGGCAGCTACGTGATCAAAACGGGCGGGTAATTCCACCCATTTACGCCGGGAAAGGACGACCTTCTGAAAAGCTCCGAGCTTCATTTCCGTAACAGCCTGCCGAACGGCTTCCTCAAATTTCTCCCGTTCCGAACCCGCATTTCCGTCCATTGGAATGGGTTTCAGGTGATACTCGGGTACGTCTTCGGAATCATCGTCGGCATCATCTTCAAACGCCTGAATACGCCAGAAATCCGCCGATGCAGTGATTTCTTCGGCAATCAGGGTTTCTTCCGCATCAAACGAAAAGTAAAGATCAGCCCGCAAAAAACGCGTCTGCTCGCCTTCCGGATTTAGAAAAGGACTGATGGCAAAACCAGCAGGCAATTCTTCCAGATCGGCTTTCAGACGACGGTCTTCGCTCGATAAATCAATAATCAGCTGTTTTTCTGAAGCTCGCGGTAATCGCCACAAGGCTGCCGGATAACCGCCACGCTCAGCCGTACGCCAAAGATTGGATAATGAGTGGGTACGAATTGAAATATTCTCAGTATGAACTGTTTCCATAACTCCATTTCACGATATAAGTATAACTATTCGCAGTGCGAAATGGTGCTGGGAATTCCTTAAAAAGTCATTAATTGATGTATGAATCTGCGTAAAGATTACGCTAAAGAAAAGTAACTTCCCGAAAGTCAGCACTTTCGGGAAGGGAATAAAATTTAGGATAAGTGTATCGTCTGGCCCGTTTGCGTACTTTGAAAAGCCGCTTCGATGACTTTCAACTGCGTAACCATTTGCTGGGGTTTCACAAATAATTCGGCATCATCGGTAATGGCGTCCGCTACGTTCTGGTAGAAAATGCCCCAGTCGCCGGGTAAGCTTTCCATTTTACGGGAAATACTCTGTCCATCCACATCCGTATGCAGCACGCCCCAGAGCGATTCGGGTTCTACGCCAAAATTAGGATGGCCGGGCATGATTTCACCCGCCTTCAATTGATCTTCCTGAATATCAATACCGGGTTTAAGAAAGCTACCCAGGGTGCCGTGCACGGTATAGCGGGGGGCAGGTTCGCGAACGAGCAGACTCGAACGTAAGCGTACCCGTAACCGACCGTAATTCAAGTGTAAATCAAAAGCATCATCAATTTGGGAGCCTTCCCGCTGGGTCCAGATGTTGGCCCATACCGATTGCGGACGACCGAACAGTAGCAGAACCTGATCGAGAATGTGCGAGCCCAAGTCATACAAGGTTCCACTACCAGCCGAAGCGGTTTCTTTCCAGGCTTTTGGATTTAAAACGGGCTTGTACCGGTCGAAGTGAGCCTCGTAAGTATGCACTTCGCCCAGTTCGCCGGATTCCAGTACTTGTTGGACCGTACGGAAATCACTGTCCCAGCGACGGTTATGGTATACGCTCAAGACCCGGTTTTGCTGCTGAGCCAGCTCAATCAGTTCCTCGGCTTCTTCTACCGTAGGGGTGAAGGGCTTTTCTACGACGACGTGTTTGCCCGCCTGCAACGCTTTTCGGGTATAATCCGCGTGAGTATCGTTGGGCGTATTGATGATGATCAGATCGATCTCCGGATTTTCCAGCAGAGCTTCAAACGTACGTACCGTCTGCAAAAAAGGATAGACCTCCGCTGCCCGGTTTTTGGAACGTTCGAAGACGTGCGTGAGTTGAAAGGCGGGATTGGCCAGAATAAAGGGGGCATGGAGATAATGAGCAGAATCTCCGAAACCAGCAAGAGCAGTACGAATCATGGCAGTAAGTGGTCAGTTTTCGGTCTACAGTGTTCAGTTAGTAAAAGCATACCCCCGGGCCTGGGGAAAAGGAGCCACTGATTTTCAAAGAATAACTGTAAACCGAAAACAATAAACTGAAAACTAATCTATTATTTTTGTACAATGAATGAGCGTTACGCGGAACATAAGCGGTATTTAAATCGGCTCAAGGCCCGTAAACCTAAAAAATTAGACGAAGCTTTTGAGCAATTGCACGAAGAAGTTTTTGAGGAAGTCGATTGTCTGGCCTGTGCCAATTGCTGCAAGACGACCAGTCCCATTTTTACGGATACGGATATTGAACGCATCGCCAAACACCTGCGGATCCGCCCATCGGATTTGATTGACCGGTATTTACACCTGGATGAAGATCGGCATTACGTACTCAATAGTTCGCCCTGTACCTTTCTAGGCAGCGATAACTACTGTTCAATTTACGAAGTACGCCCCAAAGCCTGTCGGGAATACCCCCATACCGACCGACGGCGAATGGTTCAGATTCTGGATCTGACGTTAGCAAATACTACGATTTGTCCGGCCGTAGCCACCATCGTTGATCGTTTACAGCACCTAGTACCGGCCTGAGGCCCTTTTACCCATCATGCAAACCCAGGAATTTCATTGTCCTTCGCTTTCAGAACTTTCAGAAACGGCCCGTCAGGTGCTGGCGTATGGGAAGGAGCGTACCGTGTGGCTATTTGAGGGCGAGATGGGAGCGGGCAAAACCACCTTTATCAAAGCGTTGTGCGGGGTACTGGGCGTAAGCCAGACCGTACAGAGCCCGACCTTCGCCTTAGTAAATGAATATGTCACCCAAGCGGGTGAAACGGTGTACCACTTTGATTTCTATCGGATTAAGTCAGAAATTGAAGCCTTGGATTTGGGCGTAGAAGAGTATTTTGATTCAGGTGCGTACTGTTTTGTAGAATGGCCCTCGTTGATTCCGAACCTGTGGCCCCCCGATGCTTTATTGGTGTCCATCATCCCTAACCCCGACGATTCCCGAACGATTCGCGTGCAGAGCTAATACGCGGAAGTTCAGTTTTTAAGGTATCCTTTTTTCCCCCATGCGTAATCCTTATGTTTCGCTGCTGCGTACCGCGTGGCAGTATGCCCGACATGAAAGAGGTCGGTATGTCGGCGTGTATACGCTGTTTATTCTTTCCAATTTAGTCAATGCCAGTTTGCCCCTGATGCTGGGCTGGCTGGTCAATCAGCTTCAAAAAGACGGTGTTCATGCCTTGCGGTATTCCCTGTGGTACATCCTGGGGTATATCGGTCTGCGGCTGGTTTTCTGGGCATTTCACGGTCCGGCCCGCGTGGTGGAACGGGAACTAGCTTTTAACCTGAGCCGTAACTTTTTGCAGGAACGGTACCACCAGGCCCTGCATTTGCCCGTCAAATGGCATAAAGATCACCACTCGGGAGCTACAATCAACCGGATTCGGAAGGCCTACGAAGCCCTGCGTCTCTTTTTCCAGAATGGCTTTACGTACTTGCACGCCCTGATGAAGTTTGCCTTGTCATTGGGAGCCATGCTGTACTTTTCTCCGCTATTTGGCATGATCGGGGTAGGCATTGGTATCGTGACTCTACGCATCATTTTTATGTTCGATAAGCCTTTCGTTCGGACGCTGAATGAAGTCAACGAAGGCGAACACGAAGTATCCGCCACGCTTTTCGATAGCCTTTCCAACATCCTTACCGTGATTACCTTACGGCTGGAAAATAGTATGGAAACCGGACTGATGCAGAAGGTTTCGAAGCTATTCCCGGCGTTTCGGAAGAACGTAGTCATCAACGAATGGAAATGGTTTACGGCCGAAATGATGATCAGCCTAATTTACGGTGTCATTACGTTAGGCTACATTTATCAGAACAGCGATCCGTCACAGGCTTTTTACGTGGGTGGACTGGTCACGCTGCTCGGCTACGTGAACCAGTTTACGAGCGTATTTCAGGATGTGGCCTGGCAGTATACGGACATCGTCCGCTACAATACCGACCTGCAAACGGCCAACGACATTGCCGACGCCTATGAAAACAATCACCGTCCGGAAGCCATTGAAACCATGCCGAAGGAGTGGCAGGCGATTGAATTGAAAAATATTCACTTCTCCCATCAGTCTGACGAACGCGTGACGGGCCTGAAAGGCCTCAACCTGCGAATTCAGCGGGGACAACGCATTGCCCTGATCGGAGAAAGTGGCAGTGGGAAAAGTACCTTACTCGCCCTGTTACGGGGGTTGTACCAGCCCAAGCCCGGCTGTGAAATGACCATTGATGGCCAGCTTTATCCGGATTTGGGAGCCTTGTACGACTCTGTAACGCTTTTCCCGCAGGAGCCGGAAATTTTCGAAAATACGATTGCCTATAACATTACGCTGGGCCTGCCGTTCGAGGAAGAGAAACTACGGGAAGTCTGTGAAATTGCTCATTTTCACGAAATCGTGAAGCAATTGCCGCAGGGATTCGACTCGCAGATTCAGGAAAAAGGAGTCAACCTGTCGGGTGGACAAAAACAGCGGCTGGCCTTGGCCCGGGGAATTCTGGCCGCTCAGCACAGTCACGTAGTATTGCTCGACGAACCGACGTCCAGCGTCGATCCAAAAACGGAAGCGTTGATATACCAACGGATGTTCGAGGCCTTCCCCGACAAGGCGATCGTCTCCTCGCTGCACCGCCTGCACCTCTTACGCGACTTCGATTACGTCTACGTCATGGACAAGGGCCGAATCATTGAAGAGGGTTCGTTTGACTGGTTACGCTACAATGGTCCCCGCTTTATGGAACTATGGTGGCATCAGGAAGAAAAAATGGAGAAAGTGGCGTAAGCCCCGTTTCATAAGGAGTATGGACTTCCCGGGAGTAATGGCTTCCGGGAAGTTTTTGTTTTTTTATAATCGCAGCCATAACCTTACCTTAAAACGCTCCGACTTCCCGACTTATCCGTAGGATTTGTTATAGATGTTTCCATTCGTAGACTAGGCTTATCCTAAGAAATTTGCTTTACTCCCGCATTCTCCTACGTTTAGTACCGGCAAACGCGTAGTTTTTAGAATTCTTCAGCTGCGAACCAATCGTCTCGGTTATCTTTGCGATTCTCTTATTTTATGAGTCTCCCCCAAGGGCTCCTCTACTTATCCGGCACGGCTGTAAAGTCGTTGATTAGCGTATGAAAGTTCTAAAGTTCGGCGGCACCTCCGTAGGAAGCATCAAAGCCATAGAATCGGTTTTGGGCATTATTCATGATAATCTTCAACGCGGTGAAAAAATAGCCGTGGTTTTCTCGGCCATGGGTGGGTTTACCAACCAGTTGCTGGAAATGGGCAACCGGGCCGCCCGTAATGAAGAATACCGGGACGTTTTGAAAAAGGCGTCCGATCGTCACCTCGAAATCATTAACCATTTCATCGGACCGCGTTTTCGGAGTCGGGTCATTGCCGATGTCATGGGTTTATTCAATGAACTCGAAGACTTATTGCGGGGAATTACCTTGATTCGGGAAATTTCACCGCGTACGTCCGATCTGCTCGTGAGTTTCGGTGAACGTCTGTCGACGACGCTGGTGACTGAAGTGCTAAAAGATCAGGGGGTCGACTGCGATTTTCTCGATGCCCGCAAGCTGATTAAAACGAACGCTTCGTTTCAGCAGGCTGAGGTAAACTTCGAGTTGACGAATCATCTGATTCAGCATCATTTTACCAAGAATAAAAACCTCCAGCTCATTACGGGCTTTATTGGATCAACCGAAGATGGCGTGACGACGACGCTTGGTCGCGGAGGCTCCGATTATACGGGTAGTATTTTCGGTTCAGCTCTCAACGCCAGTGTCATTGAAATCTGGACGGACGTACCGGGTATGATGACCTCCGATCCCCGGAAGGTACGCAATGCCTTTACTATTCCGGTGGTCAGTTACGCTGAGGCGATGGAGCTGACGCACTTTGGTGCCAAGGTGATTTATCCGCCCAGCCTGACGCCCGCGTTCAAAGCCAATATTCCCATCAAGGTTCTCAACACCTTTGATCCGTCTCATCCGGGAACCATCGTAACCCGGCAGGCTCCCCCGCACGAGTACACCATCACGGGAATCAGCTCCATCGACAATCTGGCTCTGGTCAACCTGCAGGGCTCGGGTATGATTGGCGTAGCCGGGGTATCGGCCAAGCTGTTTACGGTACTGGCCCGCCACGAAATTTCGGTGATTCTGATTTCGCAGGCCTCTTCCGAACACTCAATCTGCTTTGCCATCGACCCCAAGTTCACCAGTAAAGTACGGGAAATCATGGAAACGGAATTCGCCAGTGAACTCCGTATTGGTGACGTGGAAGGAATCGACATTCAGGAAGACCTTTCCGTCATTGCCGTAGTAGGTGAAGGCATGCGACAGCATACGGGCGTGTCGGGCCGCTTGTTCTCGGTACTCGGAAAGAACGGGATTAACATTGTGGCAACGGCTCAGGGCAGTTCGGAGTTGAATATTTCCGTAGTAATCGAGCGGAAAGATCTATCGAAAGCTCTGAATGTCATTCACGAAAGCTTCTTCGCCGATCAGGTCAAGACCCTGAACCTTTTCCTGATGGGTACGGGACTGATTGGTAAAACCCTCCTGCATCAGCTTTCGCAGCAGGAAAGTTACCTGCGAAAATACCGGAATCTGAAACTTCGCCTCATTGCCGTAACGAACAGCCGGGTAATGGTTATTGACGAAGGGGGGATTTCAAAGGAACACTGGGAAGAACGTTTGGACATCGACGGTGAAAAGGCGGATATGTCGGCATTCATCGAACGGATAAAAGCGTTGAACCTGCCCAACAGTATCTTCGTGGATTGTACGGCCAATAAAGCCATTGTCGATTATTACGAAGGGCTGCTGGAAGCATCAGTATCCATCGTTACGCCGAACAAAACGGCCAATGCCGCTCCGTACGAGGAGTACGCCCGTCGTCACCGCATGGCCCTGAAGAAAGGCGTGAAATTCCTGTATGAAACCAACGTGGGAGCGGGCTTGCCCGTCATCAACACCTTACAGGGACTCATTGCTTCGGGCGACCGATTCCTGAAAATCGAAGGCGTATTCTCGGGTACGCTGAGTTATATCTTTAATAATTTCCGTCCGGGTTTACGCTTTGCCGAAGTGGTTCGCGAAGCGAAAGCCAAAGGCTATACTGAACCCGATCCCCGCGATGATTTGAGCGGTCAGGACGTCGCCCGGAAAATTCTGATTCTGGCCCGGGAAATCGGGATGCAAGCGGATTTCGAAGACATTGAAATTACGCCGCTGTTGCCCGAAAGCTGCCGACTGGCTCCCTCCGTGGACGACTTCTTCGCTGAACTGGAAAACTGCAATCCGGTTTTCGAAAAATGGGTCGATGACGCCGATGCCAAAGGCGAGAAGCTCCGGTTTATCGCGACATTGGAAGGCGGAAAAATCAAACTTGGACTTAAATCCGTCGGGCCACAGCATCCGCTGTATTCGCTGGAAGGGGCCGATAACATCATCTCTTTCACGACCAAGCGTTACCACGATCGACCGCTGGTCATCAAAGGCCCCGGAGCCGGTGCGGAAGTAACCGCCACAGGCGTATTCGCCGACATCGTTTCCATCGGCAGTTACCTTTCGTAAGAAAAAGTGAATCATAAAAAGCGGGCTGATCAGAAATCAGCCCGCTTTTTTTATGGAGTATACTTAGTCCTTTTCATTGGCTAGCACGAAAGCAGAAACCTACGAACAACCATCAACTTTACTCTAAATCCGAAGCCACCCGATACGTCGGATCTTCCAGAATATTCACTTCAATCATCGATTCCGCATTTTGTAAAAGCTTTCGACAATCGGGACTTAGATGGCGTAGATGTACCATTTTACCCGCCACCCGGTAGCGACGCGTCAGAGCATTCAGGGCTTCAATGGCTGACATATCCGCCACCCGACTCTCCGCAAAATCAATCACCACTTCCTGCGGATCGGAGCTGACGTCGAATTTTTCATTGAAGGCGTGAATCGAACCAAAAAACAGCGGACCGAAAATCTCGTAATGCTTCGTTCCCTGCTCGTCCACGTACTTCCGGGCCCGAATGCGTTTGGCGTTTTCCCAGGCAAACACCAGGGCCGAAATCACGACGCCTACGCCGACGGCCAACGCCAGGTTGTGCAGGAAAACCGTCACCAGCGTTACCACTACGATAACGAATACGTCGGAAGTGGGCATTTTGCCGATGGTTTTGAAACTGGCCCATTCAAAGGTTCCGATACAAACCATGATCAGTACACCGGTTAAGGCCGCCATCGGTAGCTGCTCAATCAGACTGGCTCCGAACATGATGAATAAAAGCAGCATCACGGACGCAACAATTCCCGACAGTCGGGCCCGTGCTCCCGAAGAAATATTAATCAGACTTTGACCGATCATCGCACAGCCGCCCATGCCCGAGAATAATCCGGTGACAATATTGGCTAGTCCCTGAGCCATACATTCCTTATTGCTGCGACCTTTGGTTTCGGTAATTTCATCAATCAGGTTAAGCGTTAGCAGGCTTTCGATGAGTCCTACGCCCGCCACAATGAACGAGTAGGGGAGAATAAGTTGCAGGGTTTCCAGCGAAAAAGGTACTGCTGGAAGGTGAAAGGGCGGCAAACTTCCCTGTACCGAAGCAATATCGCCCACGGTTTTGGTATCGATCTGTAAGCCAATGACGGCCGCCGACACGACTACGATTGCCGTGAGTGAGGCGGGAATCGCTTTCGTCAGTTTGGGTAGTCCCCAGATGATGAGCATGGTCAGTACTACCAGTCCCAACATGAGCCACAAGGCCGGGCCCTTCATCCAGCGTAGGGTGCCGCTGGCATCGTTTACTTTGAACTGATCGAGCTGAGCGAGAAAAATCACAATCGCCAGCCCGTTCACAAACCCGAACATGACCGGGTGCGGTACCAGCCGAATGAACTTGCCCAGCCGTAATAGCCCCGCCGCCAGCTGAATGAATCCAGCCAGCACGACGGTAGCAAAAATGTATTCAACCCCGTGCGATTTCGCCAGACTGACGATTACCACGGCCACGGCTCCGGTGGCTCCTGAGATCATACCGGGGCGGCCCCCAAAAATCGACGTAACCAAACCCATGGTAAAGGCCGCGTACAGGCCCGTCAGGGGTGAAAGGCCCGCAATGAGGGCAAAGGCAATGGCTTCGGGAATCAGGGCCAGGGCTACGGTAAGGCCCGAAAGCAATTCCGTTTTGTAGTCGACCTTTTGCGATAAGTCGAACAGGTTTAATCGGGTAGTCATGGGAAATGAATAGTAAACCGGACGAAGCAAAGCAGCTTCGACGGCATAGATGATCCGGAAAGATTACGAACGGGAAGTGGTCTTACCTCAGGGTGGAGTAAGGGCTATGATGGGGGAAGCAGAGAATAGGTGCGATTTCATTCGCGGCAAAGGTAAGCAAAATTGAAACCGATCCGGCTTAGGTGGTCCGTTCAGCCCAAGTATTTACGTAATCCCTGGTATAATTCTATTGATGAATGAAGGGTAGATACGTACAGATCAAACTAGTGATTTAGTGGTAAATGCCCGTATATTCTTGTAAATCAAAATTATATATCAATAAATGGTATGGTTGTAGAATAAAATTTTGACACCTAGCCTCCTACTAGGTTTCGAAACAGAACCATGTAGTTGGAAACTCGTACCTTTGGCCGGGCATAAGGCAGAGGTGAGGGCTAGAATCGACAGTTAGTAAGGCCAGAAGCCCGTGTACATTATGGTAGCAGATACGATTCACTCCTTGCTGGATTCATACCGAACGCAGCTGAGTTCTTACGATGAAATATTGAACGCCGACGGTAGCATTAAGCCGCACTGGGAGAAATTATTTCAGTCGTTGGAAAAAATTGGGAACCTGGAACTGAAGAATCGCTTACAGGAGATCAAGAATAAAATTCGGGAAAATGGGGTAACGTATAATGTATACGAAGACCCTAAAGGAATGAACAGTCCCTGGAAACTCGACCCCATTCCTTTTTTGATCCAGAAGTCCGAATGGGAATCCATTTCGAAGGGATTGCAGCAACGGGCGATCCTGCTGGATTTGATTTTCCGGGATATGTACGGCGAACGCAAGCTGGTGAAAGATGGGATTTTACCCGCCGAGCTGGTGTTTGAAAATACGGGTTTCTTCCGTCCCTGTCAGGATGTAAAACTGCCCACGGAACACCAACTGGTGATGTACGCGGCTGATATGGCTCGTGGCCCGGACGGTCGGATGTGGGTACTCGATAATCGCACG
Source organism: Siphonobacter curvatus (assembly GCF_002943425.1). Lineage (NCBI taxonomy): Bacteria > Pseudomonadati > Bacteroidota > Cytophagia > Cytophagales > Cytophagaceae > Siphonobacter > Siphonobacter curvatus. Next base: position 3,569,399 of record NZ_PTRA01000001.1, on the reverse strand, counting down.
CAGGCTCCCTCAGGCTCGGGCTACGCTCTGGAAAACCGGCAGATCATTAGCAAGGTCATGCCGGAGCTGGCCGAAAAACAGTACGTTAGTCGACTTTCACCCTTTTTTACGCAGATTCAGCAGGCCATCTTTCGGGTGTTCCGGGAAAAAACGGATCAGCTCAATGTGGTGTATCTCACGGCGGGCCCTAATAACGAGACGTACTTCGAGCAGGCGTATCTGGCTTCGTACCTGGGTTTTACGTTGGTCCAAGGCAATGACCTTACCGTCAAGAATGGCTACGTCTGGGTGAAATCCATTGAAGGCTTGCAGCGGGTGGACATCATCATTCGCCGGGTAGACGATGAATGGTGCGACCCTTTGGAACTACGTGGCGGCTCTAAACTGGGCGTAGCCGGTTTACTTCAGGTCATCCGGAATGGCAATGTGATGGTGATTAACCCGCCGGGGAGTAGTATTCTCGAGAATACGGCTCTCAACTCCTTTTTACCTTCGGTCAGTCGGTACTTCTTGAAGGAAGAGCTGCTGTTACCATCCGTAGCAACCTGGTGGTGTGGGCAAGCCAAAGAGCGGCAGTATGTGCTGGAGAATCTACACCGACTCATCATTAAAAAAGCCAATCGCAAACAGGTATTCCGTTCCGTGTACGGTCGACAGCTTACATTCGATCAGTTACAGGAGTTACGGACTCAGATCCTCCAACACCCGAGCGAATACGTAGCTCAGGAAGAGATCAGTTTTTCAACGACACCTGCTTTCGTCAATGACCGAATTGAACCCCGGTACGCCGCCATCCGTGCCTTTCTGACGGCCACTCCGGCGGGGTATCAGGTCATGCAGGGTGGGTTGACGCGAAGTTCACCCGTGAAAGACAAATTCACCTTTTCCAATCAGTACGGTGGAATCGCCAAGGATACCTGGATTGTGTCGGATGAAACCGAAATCATACCCGATCGTATTAGGCTGCCCCGGCAGTTATTCCAGAAATCCCAGACGTCCCTGCCCAGTCGTAGCGCCGAAAACCTGTTTTGGGCGGCTCGCTACGGGGAGCGAACCATGGCGGCAACTACGTTTCTGATCATTACGCTTAATTCCCTGAATCTGCAGCGGAATTTCGGTACGACCACCAAGACTGAGCACATTGAAATCCTGCTCAAGACCGTATCCCGCCTGATTCGAATTGAGCCCGGTTTCTCGAATGAAACCCCGGAATCATACAAGCATCCGTTTGCGATTATTACCGACAGCATCGCCAATGACGCTAAACGCGGTACGATCGCTTCCACGATTGACTCGTTCCTGAAGGCCATGATTGTCGTACGCGAACGCTGGAATCAGGTAACCTGGCGTACCATCGACGTGATCGAAAATATTGCCCAGAAGCTTAAGCAGATTCAGCCTAAACAAAATCCGAACGACATTCAGAATATACTGAATACGCTGCAATACAGCCTGTTTACATTCTATGGAATTGTGAGTGAATCGTTACCGCGTAACAACGGGTTTTTACTGTTTGAAACGGGCAAACTGATTGAACGCATTTTGTCCAAGATTGTGATCATGCGTTCCATCTTCAGTGCCCGAACCGAACGGTTCATTGAGCACGAACTCATCGAAGCTACGTTGATGAACCACTTTGCTTTGGTGAATTATCGTTCGGCCTACAAGTCTAATTACGAGATGGAATACATGCTGGATATGGTTCTGCTGGATAAACAGGTACCTTCCTCACTGGCGTACTTATTACAGGCACTCGAACAGACCATTGCTCAGTTGCCCCACGCTTCCGAGCGGTTGAATGATGCTCAGAAAGCTGTATTGCGAGCTTCCACGCAGATTCAACTCATCGATGTAGCCGAGCTGAGTACCGTAAGTGGCGATGCCATGCCCTACGAAAAACTGGATCAACTGCTAGCGGAAGTATACGGATTGATTTTGTCGGTATCGGATTTTACGGCCAATCTGTACTTTAACCATACGGCTACGCAGCATTCGATTACGGAAACGATAATGGACCTTGAAAATGAATTATAAACTGGTTCATCAAACGCAGTATACGTATACGGGTAATGTGAATAACTATCACGGCATTGCCTGCCTGATGCCAAAGATTTCACCGCGTCAGAATTGTACAAATTTCGCTTTACAGATTACGCCGATGCCCGATGAGATCAGTCAGCGGACGGATTACTTTGGTAATACCCTGCATCATTTTTCCATCCATCAGCCGCATACGCAGCTGACCGTGCTGGCGACGAGTATGATTGAAACCCGCTCGTCGATCATTACCGATTTATTCATGACCAATCGGGAAGTGAAGGAGCAGTTACGCACGAATCATGCCCTGAAAACGCAGTTGCTGGAATACATGATTCCGAGTTCGTTTGTGCAGTGGGATGAAGAAATTCGCAACTTTGGGGCCGATTGTTTTTCTGAAAATCAGTCCTTTTACCAGAGTGCCCGGCAGCTCTGCCACAAAATTTACACGGAGTTCAAATACGTCTCTGGCTTTACGACGATCCATACGCCGCTCAAAACCGTGCTAAAAGAGCGGAAAGGGGTTTGTCAGGATTTTTCCCATTTGGCCATTGCCTGTTTCCGCAGTCTGGGTTTTGCGGCCCGGTACATTAGCGGTTATCTGGAAACGCAGCCCCCGCCGGGTAAGACCAAACTACAGGGTTCAGATGCTACGCATGCCTGGGTTTCGGTATACGCTCCGGGTGTAGGCTGGTGTGATTTTGATCCTACCAACGATTTGGTACCCCAGGAAAAACACATCACCACCGCCTGGGGTCGCGATTTCGGGGACGTCTCCCCGCTCAGGGGAATCGTTTTCAGTACGGGAAAACAGACGTTTAAAGTAGGAGTGGATGTGATTCCGGTTTGATACCGTTTAAAGTTTGAAAAGAGTTTGAGATTTAAAGTAGTTTGAATAGGTTTAAAAAGGTCTAAAGGTTGAGGCTAGTACTACGATAAATCGATTTAAACCTTAAACTCCCTCAAACCCTATCAAACTCCCCCAAACCTTCCTTGTACCTTTGTTTGAAGTTTCTCACCCTCTATCTTTGGGACGGCTCGCGTTGAAAAGGCCGTTTTGCTCAATTACTTCATGGAATCCATCAAAGTCTTCGCTCCGGCGACCGTAGCCAACGTGGCCTGCGGATTTGACATTTTCGGTTTTGCCGTCGATAATCCCGGCGATGAGATTATTCTCCGCAAAAAGGTTACGCCCGGCCTGGAAATCGTAAAAATTGAAGGCGATCAGGGACGATTGTCACTCGATCCGGAAAAAAATACGGCCTGTATTTCGATGCTGGCGTACCTCAAGCATCTCAATGCCAACCAGGGGATTAGTATCGAGTTACGGAAAAAAATGCCCCTGGGTAGCGGTCTCGGCTCTTCGGCTGCGAGTTCCGTAGCGGGTGTATTCGCTCTGAATGAACTCATGGGTCGACCCATGGATCAAATTGATTTATTGCCTTTCGCCATGGAAGGCGAGCGATTTGCCAGCGGTACGCCCCACGCCGATAACGTGGCTCCGAGTTTGCTGGGTGGTTTTATTGCCATTCGCAGCTACGAACCCAAACTCGACGTGGTGAAGATTGATACCCCCGCCGAGCTGTTTGCGACCATCGTCCACCCACAAATTGAGGTAAATACCAGAGACGCCCGCAATATCCTCCGGAAAGAAACGTCGCTGAAAAATACCATTACCCAAATGGGTAACGTAGCTGGACTGGTAGCCGGCCTTATGAAGGGTGATTACGGACTGATTTCCCGCAGTTTGGTTGATGTGATTATCGAACCCGTACGTTCCATCTTGATTCCAGGTTTTGACGAGGTCAAACACGCGGCGATTGAAGCGGGGGCGCTGGGTTGTAGTATCTCGGGAGCAGGTCCATCCATGTTTGCCCTGAGCAAAGATCGGGATACGGCTAAAAAAGTGGGAGAGGCGATGCAACGGGCCTTTGCCAGCGTACAAATTGAAAGTGAAATCTACGTTTCCAGCATCAATCAGAATGGCCCGGTTGTAATTGGTTAACGAATTTATAGTTATACAAAAAAGGAGAAACGGCAGACCTGTTTCTCCTTTTTTGTATAACTGAAAACTCGTTTCTAAAACTCGTTATTTTCCACAGCAGCTTCATCGCTAGGCTGGGTTATGCCATTGTGTGTAATCTTTGACTCCACTTCGTACCCGTGCTTGCGGGGATTGGCCGCTTCGGGTACGGGCTGAGGCAAAAATCGGTTGGTAATGCCAAAGATGTCGGCTGCCAACTCCGGGAACAGATGATCCAACGCAGCCAGCAGTTTTGCGGGTACACTCACCGTTAGTTCCGCTCTTCCTTGCTTTAAGGCTTCAATAATCTGTTGGGCGGCATGTTCCGCACTGACCGTCAGTAAGGGGAGGGAATCCGCAATTTTAAACCAGGCATACTCTTTCTGATGTTCTCCTTTCACGATGGCGTGCCGTGGGCTACCCGTACGCATCAATCCCGGATATACGGTCGTGACGTGAATGCCCTGATGCAGAAGTTCCGTACGCAATCCTTTGGAGAGTCCACTCAAAGCAAACTTACTGGCTGAGTAGGGGAGCAGGTGCGGTACAGCTACTTTTCCAGCAATGGAAGATATATTAACGATACGCCCTTCCTGACGAGCCTTCATGTGTGGCAATACGGCTCGAATCGCATGGAGTGGACCGAAGAAATGGGTTTCCATGGCTTCGTCATACTCCTGAAGCGTCATATTGTCTACGGGGCCAATCTGAATAATACCCGCGTTGTTGATGAGTACATCGATGCGACCGTAGTAATTGAGACTTTCTTCAATCATATCCTCCACTTCGGCAGGGTTCGTCATATCACAGGCAATGGAGATGACTTCTGCTCCCAGTTCGGCAATCGATTCTTCGGCTTGTTGAAGTTCATCCGCATCACGAGCGACCAGAATTAATTTGGCCTGCTGGGTGGCTAATTGACGTGCCAGTACCAAGCCGAGGCCCCGCGACCCTCCCGTAATGAGTACTACTTTATTACGAACGTCGAAACGTCGACTATAGCGTACCAACTGGCGGGCTGCCCATACAAGACCCACGCCCAGGGCCAGAGAGAAGAAACGAGATTTGCGTGCCATGTATAAATTCAAGGTTGATGTCCATTCCCTAAATGAAAAATCCATTCCAAACCTAAATTGTACCGACAGTACCATATCTTGCTGCTGGAATAAAGCTTTTAATGAAACTTCGTCCCCAATCATACTATTACATTCATCTGAATCATGGAATTTCCGAACCTGGCCGAACCGGCCGTATTGATTAGTCTTCTGACCTTATCGTTTTTGGAAATCGTACTTGGGGTAGATAATATCATCTTTATCTCCATCATTGTCGACAAACTCCAACGGGCTCAGCAAAAGCAGGCCCGGACGATCGGTCTGTTACTGGCGATGGTATTTCGGATTATTCTCCTCTTTGGAATTACTTCTCTACTACGACTCACGACGCCACTGTTTGAAGTACCGTTCATTCTTGAACATGGCACGACCGAACCCGTGGGAATCAGCTGGAAAGACTTGATTTTGCTGGGTGGAGGATTATTTCTGGTGGGGAAAAGTACGCTCGAAATTCACCATAAGTTACAAGCGTCGGCCGAGTCTTCTTTAGGAGCTGCCAAGTATTCCAGTCTGATGGCGACGATCATTCAGATCGTACTAGTCGATGCCGTATTTTCGATTGACAGTATCCTGACGGCCGTAGGCCTAGTGGAGAATGTCTGGATTATGATCATCGCCGTAGTGATTTCAATGGGCATCATGCTGGCCTTTTCGGGCATCATTGCTGATTTCATCAACCGAAATCCGACCTTGCAGATTCTGGCTTTGTCCTTTCTCATTGCCATTGGAATCATGCTCGTGGCCGAAGCCTTTCACCAGGAAGTCAACAAAGCGTATCTGTACGTAGCAATGGCCTTCTCCCTGACCGTCGAGCTGATTAACATGCGACTACGGAAGAATACGGAGATGGTCCGGCTGAATGATCAGGAAATGCCGGATTATGCCGATACGGGTGAGAAAGAGTAAGCCCTAAGCCGAAAGGCCGTACTTGCGGCGGATCGGATTGATGAGGAATTTCTTTTGGGCCGTAAAACTATCGGGATGAACTTGTCCAAATAGTTGCTCCCACTCTTTAAAACGCTCAGGTTCAGCTTGCTGAAATGCCTGGGCGTTTATTTTTTTCTGGGTAAGATATTCCGTAAAGGTCATAAGGTTACATCGTCAGGGCGGGTGATTTGCGGAGGGAAAGATACAATAATGCTCCCGAGGTAATCACGCTGCAAATCAGGAAATTGATCTGATAACTGTTTCGTAAATGATTGTGTAGCCAGCCCGAGGTTAAAGCTCCGATTCCGATCCCTACTTCCAGAGCGATATACGTGGTGGCTACGGCCCGGCCTCGGTACAAGGGATTCGCCAAATCGACGGTCCAAGCCTGTAGAGCCGGTGTATTGAGTCCCCAGGGAACGCCAAAGAGAAAGGCCATAGCCAGTACCATGTACAAATTATCCGCAAAAGCTAGGCCTAACATGGCGATAACCTGCACCAGAATCGACATTCGTAATACTTTGACGCGACCGAAGCGGTCGGAGGCTTTCCCCGCCACCAGCCGAATCAGCAGTGACGAAATGGTGTAGGTCATGAAAAACAGACCTTTATTGTAAATGCCCACCGAAAGCGATAGATCCGGACCGATGGTGAGAATTAAGCCAATCGCGTAACTACTGAGCAACATCACCACCGCGGGAGCCAGTACGCGGGGTTCAAAGATTTCGTTTTTCTTGATGAGTAGCAGTCGCGGTGAAAAGCGTTGCCGCCGTTCGAGGGTTTCTTTCAAATTCGTCAGAATACCAATCGACAGAAAGGCAAACAGCGACGAAACGTAAAACATGGTATCAATCGAAAACGCCGCCGTTAGCCAGCTCCCCAGCGGTGGTCCCGCCGACATGCCGATACTGGCCGAAATACCGAGCATACTCAGGGCTTCACCCCGCCGGTCCTCGGGCATGACATCCGCCACGTAAGCCGAAGTAGCCGTAGGCTTAAAACCCGTCGAAAACCCGTGAAAGAGCCGCAGTAGCAAGAAGGCATATACACTACTCATGAAGGGATACAGTAACCCACAGACAAAGCACACCAGCGACCCAAAGGCCATAATGGGTACGCGGCCTACGGTATCGGTTAGTTTTCCCGAAAAAGGTCTTGAAATACCGGCCGTCAGCGTAAACAAACTGATAACCAGGCCTACGTATTCACGGCCGCCTAAGGCAGAAAGGTAACCCGGCAGCTCGGGAATCATCATGTTGAAGCTGGCGGTGAAAAGGAAGTTACTGGCACACAGAAGCCAAAATTGGAAGCTATAGATACTCGATTGACCGGGGCTGGAATCCATACTGCAAAGGTAACTGAAATCCCAAGGGCCGAGAAGCCGGGCTTGGGTTTTTTAGGGAATCGATACGGTTTTTACCTAAAGTCAGTATCTTCAAGGAGCCGCGTTTCAGCAAAACCTCAATCCCTTATTCCGTATGCCTTTCTCCTTTCTGTGTATTGCTACGTATTTTAAAGGAAACGAATTTTTAAAGTCCTGCAAGGAGGCCGGAAATACGGTCTATCTGCTGACGGAGAAAAAACTCGAACACAAACCCTGGCTTCGCTCGCACATCGACGAACTATTTTTTGTCGAAACACCCGATCATGGGGTATTGGATCTGAACGATACGGCGAAGGGGCTGGCGTATGCCCTTCGAAGTCGCAAGATTGACCGGATCGTAGCTCTCGATGATTTCGATGTCGAAAAAGGAGCTTTTTTCCGGGAAACTTTTCGTCTGCCGGGTATGGGGCAAACCGTCGCCCGGTACTTTCGGGATAAGCTGGCCATGCGAATGAAAGCCGCCGAAGCAGGCTTGCGGGTACCGGCGTTTTCAGCCTTATTCAACGATGCGGAAGTCAATGCCTTTGCCGATTCCGTCACCTTTCCCGTCGTAATAAAACCCCGGGGAGAAGCCTCCACCGCGGGCATTCGAAAGGTCTGGAACAAGGATGAACTCTGGCAGGTCATTCATAGCTTGGGCGACCGGCGACACGAGTTTCTCGTTGAAGAGTTCAAGCCCGGTCACGTCTACCACGTCGATGCATTGACGTATAAGGGGAAAGTACAGTTCAACTGGGTCAGCCAGTACCTGAGTACGCCGATGGAAGTCGCTCACGGGGGAGGGGTCTTCCGCTCCGTTACAACCCCCTTTGGTTCTGCCGAAGAGAAAGCCCTGCGAGCCTTCAACGAAAAGCTACTAACGGCGTTTGGCCTGGAATACTCGGCCAGTCATTCCGAATTCATTCAATGCCACGAAGACGGGGAATTTTACTTTCTCGAAACGGCGTCCAGAGTGGGAGGTGCCCATCTGGCCGAAATGGTGGAAGCCGCCAGTGGCATTAACCTGTGGCGGGAATGGGCCCGCATTGAAACGGCTACGGCTGCGGGTACCACGTACGAATTACCTGAATTGAAGCCTACCTATTCCGGGATTATTATTTCATTAGCCCGGGAGCAATGGCCGGATATGAATGGTTACCTAGCTCCCGAAATCTGGTGGCGAATGCAGGAAGAATACCATATAGGTCTGATCGTGCAGAGCGAAAACCACGATCGGGTCCTGGAATTGCTGGATGAGTATACTACCAAAATCTACGCGGAAGTACACGCTTCAGCTCCGGTTCGGGATACGCCCAGTCACTAAAGGTGCGTAACCAAAAAGGCAGACATTTCTACCGAATAACGGGTAAAAGAGGTTGTTAATAGAAAAGGCTCGGCTGAAGATGAGACGTTTATGGTTATTCGTATTAGAATTGACCTACACACCTTTAGCTAGAAAAAGTATACTCCTTAAGCGTACGTATCTTTTTTAGAGAAGCCTATTTTTACATCCAACCACTTAAAGAAATGAGTTCTGCTTTACTTACTTCACCAGGAAGTGACATTCCTGCGAATGCTTTCTTTTTTGATGGAAATCTATGGTTCGGTATAGTGGATTCGCAGGAACGATTAGCTGAACTGGAAACGTATTATCCCACTAAAAAATACCTACAGGCCCGTCTGTATTCGGGAGGAGGCATTACGGCCTATCCCTGTTTCGGATTTAAGGGAGAAGGGATGTCGCTGGAGGCTTTTTTGAATGCTACCGACGCCCGTTAAACAACCATAGAGACTTCCTAGGGGCTGAAACGTAGATTTCAGCCCCTTTCGTTTTTTTACTCTGAATCTTCTTCTGTAACCAAGATCTTATCAATCCGTTGACCGTCCATATCTACTACTTCGAAGGTCAGGTTATCCCATTTGATGTGATCGCCCTCCACGGGAATGCGGCGGAGGTGATGAAGCATAAAACCAGCGACCGTTGAGAAATCTTCTTCCAGAAAATCACGAATATCCCGGCGGCCTAAGCGACTGAGAAAGTCAATAAAAGGCATCTGTGCTTCTACCAGAAACGAACCATCTTCCCGCTCCACAAAAGTGAAATCAACCACTTCGGCATCGGGCATGTGACCAACGATGGCTTCGAATATATCATTCACCGTTACCATCCCCTGGAGAACGCCGTACTCATCCACAATGAAGCCGTGGTGTACTTTAGACTTACGGAATTCATCCAGTACCTGATACGCCGAAATATTTTCGGGTAAGAACAAGGGTTTATGAATGAGCGTTTTCAGCGGAGTATCGGGTGTAGCCAGATACAAATCTTTGACTGTAATAACGCCGACCATCCGGTCCAGCGATTTGTCCCCAACGGGGTAGACGGAGTGCCGTTCCAGTTCAATTTTCTTTCGCAACTGCTCGACGTTGTCGTTCAGATCAATCCAGGCCAGATCGCTGCGGTGGGTCATCAGTGATACAATATGCCGGTCGCTGACATTAAACACGTTCTCCACAATTTCCTGTTCAATTTCATCGATGGTACCCTGCTCCAGCCCTTCATTCACAATGGCCTTGATTTCTTCTTCAGTTACCATACTGTCATCACCCCGGCGAATGCCCAGTACTTTGACGATCAGATTGGTAGACGTAGACAGTAACCAAATGAACGGATAGGTTATACGGGAGAGGACGGACATCGGTAAAGCCAGCGTCTTAGAAATGCTTTCCGCTCGGGTGAGTCCAATCCGTTTGGGTACTAACTCTCCGATGACTAAAGTAAAGTACGTGATCATCAGCAGCAACAACGCCCGGGCGACGGTACTAGCGTACGGGGCCACAAACGCGAACTGCTGAAGCCATAGCGATAGATCGCCTTCCAGCTTTTCGCCGGAATAGATACCCGTCAGGATACCAATCAGCGTAATGCCGATCTGTACGGTAGAGAGAAAAGTGTCAGGTGCTTCGGCGAGCTGAAGGGCATGCCGGGCTTGTTTATCACCGCGTTCGGCGTCGTTTTTCAGGCGTATTTTACGGGCAGAAACCAGAGCAATTTCTGCCATTGAAAAAACACCATTAAGTAAAATCAGGAGAAATAAAATAAGTAGTTCGGTCATGGATGAGCCGGAAAGTTCAGGCCAAATATCCGCTAAAAAACATTGCCAGATGTAGTTTAGGGTGGAATGGTTGAAAAAGTTTAAGGTTGGAAGCCTGGGCAGTTTGAATGGTCTAATGTTTCAGTGACTACGAAAGGTTGAGGTCCTATTCAAAACCGGCTAGCTCATCCGAAGTAAAAGACCCTCTAATCAAGCTTGTTAGGCGTTGAATGAAGGCAGTTAGCCCCCTAAAAATTCCCAAAGTGAGGAGTTTTTTAGGGGGCTAGTCAGAGCTTCGGAATTCAGTCCGGCTTGTAGGTTCAGGGTCTGAATCTTTTATTGAATTTCATTGCGTACAAAGGCTTCCCAAAGAATCTCCGCGGGGTGAAGGGCGATACGGCCCGTTCCATCCTTAATCTGGTGGCGACAGCTGGTTCCGGGAGCAGCAATGGTTACTTCTTCGGGTTGATTTCGAACGGTTGGGAAGAGTACCAGCTCTCCAATTTGCATCGAAACCTCGTAATGTTTGGCTTCGTAGCCAAAGCTGCCCGCCATGCCGCAGCAACCAGAAGGAATCAGGTGAACTTCGTACTGACTGGGTAAGGAAAGGATTTTCTTGGTATGCGTCAGGCTCGACAAGGCTTTCTGGTGGCAGTGCCCGTGCAGCTTGATGAGTCGTTTTTCGTACGTAAACTGATCGGACTTGATATTTTTCTTATCTAGTTCCTGCGATAAAAATTCATCGAAAATAAACGCCCGACTGGCTACCTCCTCGGCTTGAGCTTTCAATTCGGCAGGGACCAGCTCCAGGTACTCATCTCGCAAGGTAAGAATCGCCGAGGGTTCCAATCCTACGATGGGTGCTCCGTCCTTGATGACTTCAGCCAGTAGCGTTACGTTTTTAATCGCGATTTTACGGGCTTCTTTTACCATCCCTTTCGAGAGGTACGTCCGTCCGGATTCCACGTGGTACGGAATCTCGATTTTATAACCTAATCCGCTCAGGAGCAGAATTGCTTTCTTGCCCACCTCTACATCATTGTAGTTGGTAAACTCGTCGCAGAAGAACAGAATACGCTTGAACTTCACGCGGCCCGTCGTATTGAGTCGGAATTCGTGTTCGGCAAACCATTGCCGCAGCGTCTGAGCCGCGATGGTCGGCATGGAACGATCCGGGGCGAATCCCATCACTTTCTTGATCGCCAGCGAGGGTAATTTGCTTTGCATGGCCCAGTTATACAGGCGTGGCATTCGACTGCCCATGCGGGACAGGGCCGTAAAGTTCCCCACCATCTTTGAGCGAAAGGGTACACCGTGGGCATCGTAATAATGCTGCAGAAATTCGGCTTTCAACTTGGAAACGTCCACACTACTCGGGCATTCGGATTTACAGCCCTTACAGCTCAGACACAAGTCCATCACATCCTTAATTTCCGGATGATCGAAGGGATTTTTCTTGGTTGAATTAGTCAGGAATTCCCGTAAGACGTTGGCCCGACCCCGGGTCGTATCGCGTTCGCTGCGGGTAGCCATAAAGCTGGGACACATCGTCCCACCTGATAGCTCCGTTTTCCGGCAGTCGCCCGAACCTGAACACTTTTCCGTCAGCCGTAGAATATTTTCCTGAGCACTGAAATCGAAGTACGTATTGATTTTGCGAACGGGCTTATCAGCTTCGTACCGCAGAAACTGATTCATGGGCGGCGTATCGACGATTTTCCCCGCGTTCAATACCCCCAGCGGATCGAAGAGGCGTTTGATCTGGCGGAAAAGATCGTATACTTCTTCGCCCATCATCTGCGGAATAAACTCGCCGCGTAAGCGTCCATCCCCGTGTTCTCCCGAAAGCGAACCCCGGTATTTCTTCACCAGCTCGACTGTTTCGGCCAGTACTTGCCGGAATAAGGCCTGTCCCTCTGACGTTTTCAGGTTGATCATGGGCTCCACGTGCAGCTCCCCCGCTCCGGCGTGGGCGTAGTAGCTGGCGTGAATGTTATGCCGCCGTAGCATGGCTTCAAGTTCGGCGATGTACTGGGGGAGTTCCTCGGGAGCTACGGCACAGTCTTCAATCAAATTCACGGGTTGAGTATCCCCGGGTAAATTCCGGATTAGTCCCAGACCCCCTTTGCGAACGTCCCAGACCTGCTTGGTTTTTTCACCGTAGATGACAGGTACTGCGTAGCCTAGTCCCCGGTTTTGCAAATCGCTTACAAACTGGTCGACCTGCTGCTGAAGCGATTCCGGCGTTTTGGCCATGAACTCCACCATCAGAATGGCAGCGGGATCGCCTTCGATGAAAAAGCGATTTTTACTCTGTTCGGGATTGTCTTTGGTAAAATCCAGAATGTATTGATCCACCAGTTCCGACGCCATGGGTCGGTGCTGGAGGGCTACCAGGTTCGCCTGAAGGGATTCCTGAATGGACGTACAATGCACGCAGGCCACCGCTACTTCCGAGGGAGGTAGAGGAAGGAGATTGATCTTCAGTTCCGTCGCCAATGCCAGCGTCCCTTCCGAGCCCGCCAGCAATGCACAGAGGTTAAAGTCGGAAGCCCCACTTGTAAACGGCTCTTGATTCAGCAAAGCATCCAGGGCGTAACCCGTATTGCGACGGCTGAGCGAACGTTTAGGAAAACGCTCGGCAATGTTTTGCTGATGCTGGGGATTGGATAAGAGGTCGTGAATACCCCGGTAAATATCCGATTCCAGCGAAGTTTCGGTAGCCTCCCGTTTCAGATCATACCGCCAGGGCGTTAAGGCTTTGAATTCCGTTTCCGATCCATCCGATAGTAGTACTTTGGCCGCCAGCAAGTGATCACGGGTGTTGCCCCAGACGATACTATGTAAGCCACAGGAATTATTTCCCACCATGCCTCCAATCATCGCCCGGTTGGCCGTAGACGTTTCCGGTCCGAACATCAGACCGTACGGAGCCAGTGCTTTATTCAGGTCATCCCGAATGACCCCGGGCTGTACGCGGGCCCAGCGTTCTTCGGTATTGATTTCCAGAATTTCCGTAAAGTATTTCGATAAATCCACCACAATCCCCGAACCCACGACCTGCCCCGCCAGCGAAGTACCCGCCGTACGTGGAATCAGCGTCGTTCGATGGTTGCGGGCGAACGTCAGCAGATTTTTTAAATCTGTAACGGATTTGGGAATGGCGACGGCCAGCGGTTTTTCCCGGTATACCGAGGCGTCAGTGGAATACAGGATTCGCTGGGCTTCGTGTACCGTTGACTTGGTATAATATAATTCCCCTTCAAAAGCTTGTTGCAACGCCCCGAAGCTGGAGGCTTCAATCGTCTCAGACATGGTTACTTCACTTAACTCCACGCCGATCGAATCGCTCTCGGCGTAAGTGGCTGATAAAATTCATCCGTTTTAGACAAAGTTACGCCTTGGGATACGAAGGGACTTTGCAAAATTTAAAAAAGTCAAACGGCTCGTTTAGCTCCGCTCAAGATACTGCCGAACCAGCGTTTCCCATTCGCTCAACAAACTGCCGGTGTACGTAGCCGCTCCCGCCCGTCGGTACCAATAATTGGCATTCCAGGTGTCGCCTTCCTTGCGGTGCAGATAGGCGTGGAGGCGGTCATAGGCGGGCGTACCTTCGGCCGACTGAGCAATGTTGTGGGCGGCTTCCCAATCCTCTTTCCCGTCGTACCAGAGGCCTTCCAGAATAGGGTTTAGGGAAGCAGGCGGTGTATCGTCCTTCAGTGAACGTTGAAATTCCTCGAATGTCATAAAGTATCTTAGATTTGTCGGCGTATGGCAACAAGTTTGATGCAAACCTACGCAAATACAGATTTTTTGTACGACAATAAACGATTTATGAAGATACAGACCGTTTCTGACTTTTCAGCGACTATTCAGGCTCTGATTATTCCCGTACAGCTCGAAACGCTGGAACCTACGCTCGCCGTTCTAACCGAGCAAACCGCCGTACCATTGGCCCTTCTGCAAGCCGAAGTAACGGGCAAAAAGGGAGAGATCCAGACTTTCTTTACGACTACTGGCCTTCGCATTTACGTATTGGGTCTGGGCACGAATCCAGGTTCAGGGGAGATCATTAAAGCTTTTCGCTCACTGGTATTTAAAAACAAAGACAAATTGCCCGAGACTTTGGGCGTGGATTTGAGTACGCTTCCCGCTGCCTGGGCGGAGTTTGTCGTGAATGGCATCTGGCTGGCCAGCTACAACTTTGGGCTGTATAAAACAGATGAGGTGAAACCGTCGCCGCTATTCTCGGGAACGCTTGAATTACGGCATTCGGAAGACCTTTCGGATTTTATCCAGAAAGGAGAAATCCTGGCAAAAACGCAGCTACGGGTATTTCCCTTGCTCAATGCCCCGGCGAACTTTAAAACGCCCCAAACCCTGGCGAGTTGGGCCATGCACTCGGGCGATGCTCACGGTTTTAAAGTGCGGGTCTATGATGCGGGTGAATGTCAGTCGCTGGGCTTGATGGCACTGCTGGCCGTAGGGCAGGGGAGTCGGAATGAGCCGGAATTCATTGTCATGGAGTATGAAGGGACGGGAGCCAGTCAAACCGTCGCTCTGGTAGGGAAAGGCGTTACCTTCGATACAGGCGGAATTTCCATCAAGCCCTCCGAAAACATGCACCTGATGAAATCGGACATGGGCGGAGCGGCCGCCGTGTTGGGCACGATGGAAGCCGTTGCCCGTCTGAAACTACCCGTGCGACTGATCGGTATAGTGCCCACCACCGAAAACAGCGTGGATGGCGAGAGCATGAAACCCGGCGACGTGATTACCTCCTACGCCGGAAAGACCATCGAAGTAACCGATACCGACGCCGAGGGGCGACTGATTTTGGCGGACGGTCTGGCCTATGCCATCAAAAACTTTAATCCGGACGTAGTCATTGATTTGGCTACGCTAACGGGCAGTATTATTCGTACGCTGGGGTATCACGCCGCGGGTATGTTTACCGAAAATAACTCGCTGGGCAAACAGCTCAAGCGGGCGGGCGAGCATACGGGCGAGCGGCTCTGGCGGTTACCGATGTGGGAAGCGTACGCCGATCACCTGAAATCCGATGTAGCGGACATCCGTAATTTCTCGGGACTGCCGCATTCGCAGGCCATTGCTGCTGCCAAATTCCTGGAAGTATTCACGAATGAGCATCCCGCCTGGGTTCACCTCGATATTGCCGGTACCGCTTATGGTGATACGGACTTTGCTCCACAGCGGGCAGGTACGGCCTATGGCGTACGACTACTGGTTGAATTTTTGGAGCAACTGGTTAGCGAGGAGGCGTCAGCTACCGTATGAGAGGGATCATTACAGGAGTATTATTTTTTTTAGGAAGTACGGCCTGGGCTCAGGTGCAAACCGATTCACTGGCGAAGAGCCGTATTCCGTATATCGTTCAGTTTTATGCCAGGGTATCACCAGACGTCAGACCCTACGCTCCCTACATTTTTCAAAGCCTGGGCGATTCGACGTTGAATTTAAAAAGACGCAGGTCGTCTGAGGTACTGATTCGAATGCCCGTCGAGCAGCTTGAATTCGTACGCATTCGTCGAAAGGGTAAAATAGGCCGAGGAATTCTATTGGGAATGTTAGGAGGAATAGCCACTGGAGCCATTTGGGGCCAGGCGTTGGGAGATGATAGAAAAGGAGGACTGCTTAGCCTGACGGCTGATACAAAATCGACAGTTCTGGGAACGGTATGCATCATTCCCGGGGCCATCATTGGGGCGATCCTCGGAAGCAGTTCTAAAAAAATAGTACTCAACAAAAGCGTTGAAACCTATCAGGCCCAGCGGGAAACCCTCCGCCAGTACGTGCAGCGAGCCAATACCATCGAATAGCTTTCAATGATAAAAGTCAGTCCGTGTTACGAGTGATCTCATGAGAAAGTCAGGGATTCAGTGAGACTTTTGCAGCGAAAGCAGTGCTCACTCGTAACATTGGCTACGTTATGAAGCAATAGATTCCCGGTGTGCTGGTCTCTGTACCGGAAGTTTGGAGCAGTGCTTTCCGCGTAACAAGTGGGAAGACAAAAGCCGTTCTGTTTCAGAGCGGCTTTTGTGTTAATAAAGTCGGAGCTTCGTGCAACTGGTAATCGATTTTCCAACCCGAGGTATCAGCCAGTTGATTGAGTAAAATCCGAATTTGTCGCTGGGCTACCTGCGGCAATTCCGAAGCGACGGCTTTATTATGAATCACCTGCTTGGCATCCGAAAGGAGCTTCGTATATTCTTCTTTGTTAAAGCGATTAAACATGCCCTGGTCAATGTCGTAGATATTGTAATCGGAGTCGATACTGAGAATCTCCGGTTCGGGTAGTGATTCAATGACCATTCGGCGTTCGCCATCTTCCCAACGAATAAGCACTTTGCTGAAATCGTACCCGACCAGTACCTTGGCTTTGGTAACAATCAGGGCTTTTTTCGAACCGGCTTTCAGGCCCATAAACAGGTCTTTCCGATCCGTATAGTCGTGAATTTCGGAGAAATGACCTTCGGCGAGCACGACTTTGAATACCTTCTCAATTCGTTCGAGCAGTACCGTCGATTCCGAGCGGATTTCTTTTTCCCGAACATTCCGAAAGCGGCCGAGTAGGGCAGCTCCGCCAAAACCAGCGGCAGCTCCGAGCAGACCAATGAAGGCAATGGATATAAATTCCATGGGATAGGGTTGGACAAAATGACTTGAAAAATGATAATGTTCCCTTAACTCCGTACAAGGTTCACAAAAAAAATGATAGTACAAAACGCAGGGAAATACAGTTATATAGCGGTGATAATTGACTTATTCCGCGAAATCCCTATTACTATTAAGCGAAACAGCAAGAAAAGAGTAATTTTCGAGGATTTTTTATGCTACTGTACTTCTTAATGCTCTTTACTAATGCCCAACAAACAGCTGGAAGCCCTCGATTATATAGTATTTCTGGTGTACTTTTTGATTGTGGCCGGATATGGTTATTACATCTACAAAAAGAAGCAATCCGCCAACATTTCTACTACTGATTTCTTCCTGGCCGAGGGGTCACTCACCTGGTGGGCCATCGGTTCTTCACTCATCGCCTCCAACATCTCAGCCGAACAATTCATCGGAGCATCCGGAGACGGATTTGCCATGGGTCTGGCCATCGCCACCTACGAGTGGATGGCGGCCGCTACGCTGATTGTTGTCGCCGTCTTCTTCATGCCGATTTATTTGAAGAACCGGATTTTCACGATGCCGCAGTTTCTGACGCAGCGGTATAACAACACGGTATCCATGATTATGGCCATTTTCTGGCTGTTCTTGTACGTGCTAGTAAACCTGACGTCGATCTTATTCCTGGGTGCTCTGGCCGTATCTACGATCTCGGGTCTGAATTTCACAGCCTGTATGATTGGGCTGGCCGTTTTCGCCGTCATCATCACTATCGGTGGGATGAAAGTAATCGGCTTTACCGACGTAATTCAGGTGTTCTTCCTCATCATGGGTGGTTTGGCCACCACGTACCTGGCCATCAACCTGGTATCGACGGAAAACGGTACGGAAGGTCTATTACAAGGTTTCGATCTGATGCTGACGCAATCGGCGGATCACTTCCACATGATCTTCCCGAAAGATCACCCGCATTACGCTTCACTACCCGGTTTAACGGTACTGATCGGTGGGATGTGGATTGTTAACCTGAACTACTGGGGTTGCAATCAATATATTACGCAACGGGCTTTGGGAGCCGATCTGAAGACGGCTCGCGAAGGTATTCTGTTTGCCGCGTTCCTGAAGTTACTGATGCCGATTATTGTAGTACTGCCCGGTATTGCGGCGTATACGCTGTACCAGAAGGGATTATTCCAGCAGGAAATGCTCGATGCCACGGGTGAGGTCAATAAAGATCACGCGTATCCCGTATTATTGAATCTCTTACCTACGGGTTTGAAAGGTCTTTCCTTTGCGGCTCTGACGGCGGCAGTAGTAGCCTCGCTGGCCGGTAAAGCCAACTCGATTTCAACGATCTTTACGCTGGATATTTACAAAAAATACATTGCTCCTGAGGCTAGTGAAAAGCAACTGGTAGGCATCGGTCGCGTAACGATCTGGGTCGCTATGGTTATTGCCATCTTAGTTTCGCCCTACATGGGTATTGATAAAAAGGGGGGCTTCCAGTTTATTCAGGAAATGACGGGTCTGGTGTCTCCGGGCGTTTTTGCCGCCTTCATTCTGGGCTTTTTCTGGAAGAAAACGAACTCAGCCGGGGCGTTATTCGCCATCGTGGGCGGGTTCCTGCTTTCGCTGTTCTTTAAGTACTCGCTGCCGAATCTGGTAAACCTGGAGTTCCTGGCTCCGCTGGGCTTCGCCGTGAAAGGGGCCGACGGCGTGTATACGATTCCGTTCCTGGATACGATGGGCTTTGTGTTTCTGATTTGCGTGGCGGTAATGATTCTGCTAGGCCTGCAAAAACCAAGCAACAAAGGCCTGGAAATTGACTCCAAGATGTTCAAAGTGAATTCGACCTTTGCCGTTGGAGCTACCATTATTATGCTGTTGGTTGTTATTCTGTACGCGATTTTCTGGTAAAGAATCGATTCGTTTATCGAACGTTACGAACACCCCGGATGATCTGGGGTGTTCGTGCGTAAAATGCAGTAAGATACGTTTTTTCAAAACCTAGTTACAATGAAAATCAACTTGTTACCGAAAAATGAAACCAAGTGGCGGTGGATGTTGGGCTTAAGTATGGGTTGCTGGACAGCCCTCTCTGCTCAGACGCCTTTACCGCTGACGGACGTATCCGCTTTTAAAAATCCCACCAAAACCTGGAGTATTGTCGGAGGCGTAACGGGTTCTCCCAAAGACGCGGCTCTAAAAGGACAAAAGGGAACCGGCGTACTGCTGGCAACACCGGGCAAAGGAAGCAGTCAGACCGATTATCTGGTGACGAATACCGAACACGGCGATCTGAAACTGAGTCTGGATTTCATGTTACCGCAGGGGGCCAACTCAGGCGTGTACCTGATGGGCCGTTACGAAGTGCAGTTGTACGATAGTTGGGGTGTGCAACACCCGAAAGCTTCTGACTGCGGGGGTATCTACGAACGCTGGGACGAAAACCGGAAGCCCAACGGTTACGAAGGCCACCCGCCCCGCATGAATGCCGCCAAAGCTCCCGGCCTGTGGCAACACCTGGAAGTGGAGTTCGAGGCTCCGAAGTTTGATGGTTCCGGCAAGAAAATCGCGAATGCCCGGTTTGTGAAAGTAGTACTGAATGGTACGATTGTTCACCAGAATCTGGAAGTATTCGGACCCACGCGGGCCGCTTTGTTTACGGATGAAAAAGCTCGTGGACCGTTGGCCTTCCAGGGCGATCATGGTCCGGTAGCATTGCGAAATATTTCGATGGAGTTACTCGACAAGGCCCCCGTCACGGTGGGTCCAGTTCAGTATACATTTTATACGGGTAAATTTAATACCATTCCCAAGCTGGATACGATGAAGGCGAAACCCGTACGGACGGGTACCGCCGAAAAACTCAGCAGCGTACTGGCCGACGGAAGGTCTGATTTCCTCATTGTATTCAACGGAACGATCCAGGCTCCCGAAGCGGATAATTACCAGTTTATTTTGCAATGGATGGAACTGGGACAACTCATCATCGATGGCCGGACGGTGTTCGATGGCGAACTGTCCTTCGACAAGCCCCGTACTATCGATGTACCGCTAACCGCCGGGGAACATAAGTTTACCTTACTCCACGCCAAAAATAAATCCTGGCTGCCCAAAGTACTGGGGCTGTATGTGCAACGGAAAGGGTCTCATTTGCAGGAATTACACGGCTTTGGCTCCGTACCCGATACGGACCCCGTACCCGTCATTACGGTACATCCCCGCGACCAGGTCGAGCAGGTGCGTTCGTTTGTGTACATGCCGGGTTACAACGAAGGCGACGGTCACAAGAAACTTCGCGTGTTGCATTTAGGGGATCCCTCGGGCGTACACTACAGCTATGATCTCGATCAGGCCACGGTACTGATGAGCTGGCGGGGTGCGTTTATCAACATGAGCGACGCTTGGCACGAACGCGGCGAAGCCCAGACGGCTAGTCCGCTGGGATCACCCGTATTGGCTCTGTGGGGAACAAGTCCGCTGGGAATGGCGGGCAGTACCACGCCCGATTCAACGGCAGGACTGGTTTACAAAGGCTATCGCCTCGACGAAGTGGGCCATCCAACCTTCCGGTACCAGCTGGCGGGTGGAGAATTTACGGATTTCATTCGTCCCTATGAAAATGGACGGGGCCTGAGCCGCACCGTTTCGCTCAAAGATGGATCGAATTTGGCTTACCGACTGGCGAAGGGAAAAACGATTACCGCCCTCAGCAAAGGCCTGTACCTGATTGATGGTGACTACTACGTTCAAACGGGAGCGAAAGCTCAGGTAGTGACAAACAACGGCGGGCAGGAATTACGCGTATCGGGCAGTCCGTCCGTGCAATACGAATTGATTTGGTAAGACATCGGACCCCGACAAAAGGATCATTAGTAATCGCTTACGCATTCCTATGAAAAAGATATTCTGCTCCCTAGCCATAGCTTCGTTACTTGCGGTAAACGCTTCGTTTGCCCAGAAACCCTTAACTGAGAACGATTTCTACCAGTTGCGTACGTTGCCCCTGCCCGAGGATGCCATTCTGGAAGTGGGGGGGATGACCATCCTGCCCGACGGCCGCATGGCCGTAGCCACCCGGCGGGGTGAAATCTGGATGATCGAAAACCCGTACCAGAAAGACGGAACGCAACCCTATTACAAACGCTTTGCTCAGGGGCTGCACGAACCCCTGGGACTAACGTATCGCAATGGTTCCTTCTATACCTCAAACCGCGGCGAACTCACGAAAATTACGGATGAAGACGGCGATGGCCGGGCCGACGTTTACGAAGCCGTAACGTCATTGCCTATTGTGGGAAATTACCACGAGTATAGCTACGGTCCCGTGTTTGATGCGGACGGTAATATGCTCGTGACGCTGAACGTGGGCTGGGTGGGCTACGGAGCCAGCCTGACCAAGTGGCGGGGTTGGCTGGTCAAGATTTCACCCGAGGGTAAAATCGAGCCGATTTCGGCGGGTCTTCGCTCACCTTCGAGTTACCTGATCAACTCTTCCGGCGATCTGTTTTACTCAGAAAACCAGGGAGACTGGGTCGCTTCGGGAAAAGTTTCGCAATTGAAAAAAGGCAGTTTCAACGGTCACGGGGAAAGTTTGAAATGGACCTCTGATCCGGCCTCTCCGCTCAAACTCACCAAAGACCAGCTTCCCGATACGGGCGAGCCAGTAGCAACGGCGGGTGAGAAAATTCCGCATTATCAGTATCCGGCCTGCTGGTTTCCACACGTATTGATGGGAATTTCGACCGCAGGTATGGTCGAAGATGTGAACGGATATCTGGGGCCGCATTTCAAAGGTCAGTATTTCGTGGGTGACCAGGGGCACTCGAAAGTGATGCGGATGCAACTCGAAAAAGTGAATGGTGAGTATCAGGGAGCCTGTTTCCCCTTCCGGGAAGGCTGGGCTTCGGGTCTGCTGCGACTGGAATGGGGACTGGATGGTTCGCTAGTAGGCGGAATGACAAGCCGCGGCTGGTCTTCCACCGGAAAGGCTCCGTACGCCATTCAGCGACTGGTATGGTCGGGTAAAACGCCCTTCGAAATGCAGGAGATTCACTCCAAACCCGATGGGTTCGAGATTGTATTTACGAAACCCGTAGATAAGGAAACGGCCGCTAATCCGGCCAACTACAAGGTAGCCAGCTTTACCTACAAGTACCACCATCAGTACGGCAGTCCGATCATTAATACCGAAGAAAGTAGTATCAAAGGCATTGTCGTATCGGCGGACGGTCGCAAGGCTCGGTTGGTACTGGACGGTAGTTTCCGCAAGCACTACATTTACGAAATCAAGCCCGAAGGCGTAAAATCGGCTGATCAGGAATCGGTACTGCACCCGGTGGGGTATTATACGCTGAATGCCGTTGCTCCGGGCGATCAGGTGGCTGCCTCGCAGTTTACGCCTTTTAAAGCTACGGCTGCTCCGATGAACCACGAGCACGGGGCCATGCAGGCCAGTACGGGCAAAACGACTTCGACTGGAAAAGTAACTTCGAAAAAACGCGTAACGGAAATGCCCGCTGACTGGGCCGCACCCGATCAGGTACTGACGATCGGTACGAAACCTGGACTGAAATTTGACGTGACGGAATTGCAGGTAAAAGCGGGAGCAAAGGTGAAACTCGTCTTCAACAACAATGATGACATGACGCACAACTGCGTCATTGTTGCTCCGGGTTCGGTAGATGAAGTAGGGCAGAAGGCCATCGGTTTAGGTCTGAAAGGTCCCGATATGCAGTACGTACCCAACTCGCCCAAAGTGCTTTTTCACACGAATCTGTTACAACCAGAAAGCTCCGAAAGCCTGTACTTTACGGCTCCCACGCAGCCGGGTACGTATACTTACGTGTGTACGTATCCCGGTCACCACACGTTGATGCAAGGAAAACTAGTGGTCGTGAAGTAGCATCTGACTAGAATGATACCAATAAAAAGGAGCCCGGTAAAAGGGCTCCTTTTTGTATAAATAGGGGAAGTTATCAGCAGAAGTGGAAAATCTACGTACCTTTTCAACGTACTGATTCGTATGGCTCCTTGTCAAACCTTAGCCCCATGAAACTTTTCTACGTTGCTCTGTCTTTAAGTTGGGGTGCAGCTGTTTTTTCCTGTACCTCTTCATCCACCAAAGAATTAAATCCCGTGGCCAATCAAGACGCTTATCCTAAACCACCCATCGCCCCCAAGAAACCCCAAACGTTTACCGAACACGGGTATGAGCGGGTCGATGATTTTTTCTGGCTAAAGGACAAGAAAAATCCAGAAGTGATTCAGTACCTGAAAGCCGAAAACGCCTACGCCGATACGGTGATGGCACCCACTAAGCCTTTTCAGGAAAAATTATACAAAGAAATGCGGAGCCGGATCAAGGAAGATGATCAGTCAGTTCCCGTATTCATTAACGGATGCTATTACTACTCCCGCACCGAAACGGGCAAACAGTACGCCATCAATTGCCGGAAGAAAGGTAGTTTGTCGGCTCCTGAGGAAGTGACGCTCGACGGAAATGAACTAGCGGAAGGACATGAAGCCTTCATTCTGGCGGGAATTCAGATGAGCGAAGACCAAAACCTACTGGCTTTCCAAAGTAATACCACGGGTTCCTACGCCGAGTTTACGCTCAAAATCAAAGACCTCCGCACGGGCCAGATCCTGCCGGATGAAATCGATGATATCAGTGGTTTTGTGTGGGGTACGGATAACAAAACCATCTATTATCTTAGGTACGACGAAGCACTGCGGCCCTACCGGCTGTACCGGCATACGCTGGGTTCTAAAACCAAGGATGTGCTGTTGTACGAAGAAAAAGATGCTCTTTTTACACTGGGTGTCGGTCGTTCAAAGTCGAAAGAGTTTATCATCCTTTCCTCGGGCAGCTATACGACTTCGGAGGTACAACTGTTGCCGACCAGTCAGCCCGAAGGTAAGTTTGAAGTATTCCTACCGCGTCAGAAAGACGTAATGTACGGAGTCGATGTCCATCCGCAACACTTTTATCTGACGTACAAAGACAAGCAGAATCTCAACCAGAAAATTTACGAATTGCCCCGCAAGGACTATACGGATCGGAAAAACTGGAAGGAAATCGTACCGCACGATCCGAAGGTGAAAATTGAGGATACGGATGTGTACGAAAATTATCTGGTGATTGAAGTACGCAACGAAGGCTTGCTGGAAATGCGAATCCGGGAGTTAACTACTGGTACAACGAAATCCATTCAGTTTCCGGAGCCCGTGTATTCGGCCTTTTCGATGGGTTTACCCGACTTCAAATCAACTAAAATCCGCTACGGGTATACTTCGCTCAACCGGCCCATGAGTACGTTTGAGTACGACATGACTACTGGAGCTACGACGAAACTCAAGCAAAAAGAAGTACCCGGTGGTTTCGATGCGGAGGCCTACGAAGTGAAACGTCTCTGGGCCACGGCTCCCGATGGCGTGAAGGTGCCGATGGCCGTTGTCCACAAAAAAGGATTGGAGCTAGACGGCAAAAATCCGGTATTGATGACCGGCTATGGCTCGTACGGGTATTCTTCGGATGCGTATTTCGATTCCGATGTATTCAGTCTGGTTGATCGGGGATTCGTGTACGCCATTGCTCAGATTCGTGGGGGCAGTGACCTGGGCGAACAGTGGTACGAGGACGGCAAACTGCAGAAAAAGATGAACTCCTTCACGGATTTCATCGCCTGTGCCGAGTACCTGATTCGGGAAAAATATACGGCTTCCGATCGTTTCGCCATTCAAGGCGGTAGTGCCGGAGGACTGCTGATGGGTGCCGTCGTGAACCTGCGGCCCGAGCTATTCCGCGTAGTTATTGCCGAAGTGCCGTTTGTGGATGTCATCAATACCATGCTGGATACCAGTCTGCCGCTGACAACCCAGGAATACGAGCAGTGGGGCAACCCAACCGTCAAGGCGGATTATGATTACATCCGGCAGTATTCGCCTTACGATAACCTGAAAGCTCAGGCCTATCCGAATATTTTGGCTACGGGCGGATTGAACGATTCGCAGGTAGGTTTCCACGAACCCGCCAAATGGGTCGCCAAGCTGCGTACCCTCAAAACGGACCAGAACCTGACGCTACTGAAAATCAATATGGGTTCCGGTCACGGCGGGGCTACCGGACGATTTGATTACCTCAAGGAAGTGGCTTTTCAGTACGCTTTTATCCTGGATCGGATCGGCTGGCCTTTGCAATAATATGATCTTGAATTTAGCAGGAGAGCAACGTTTCTGACGTATCTTTCCTGCTAAACTGCTCGAACTAGTACCGCCTAAACATCCCACCATGAAGTATTTCAAACAACTCGGAGCGGGCCTGCTCCTGCTGCTTTCTTCCCACGCTTTCAGTCAAAAAAACACGCCTTCATTACTGTATGAGGTATCCGGGAAGGGCCTGACGAAACCCTCGTACCTCTACGGGACCTTTCACTTACTCTGTCAGAAAGATTTACAGATCAGTCCAGTAGCCTTGGAAAAACTCAAGGGGACCGAACAGCTGTACCTCGAAATCGACATGGATGATCCGAAGGAACTCTCATCGATGATGAGTAGTATGTACCTGAAAGGCCAGACGCTGAAAGACCTTGTTTCGGAAGCGGACTACGACTACCTCAATCAGTTTTTCAAAGATTCACTGAAGACCAATCTGGAAATGGTGAAGCAGATGAAACCCTTTATGCTGATGAGTATGATCTATCCGAAAATGCTAGGCTGTACGCCCGGATCGCCGGAGATGGTCTTCATGCAGAAAGCGACGACGGATAAAAAACCAGTTTTGGGTCTGGAAAAAGCAGCCGATCAATTTGCGGTTATTGACAAACCTGGGCCAAAAAAAGGTGCAGAGCAACTGGTTAAATACGTTCGGGAGTACGGTCACTCGCAGGAAGAATTCAATACCATGCTGGAGTTATATCGTAAGCAAGACATTGAAGCTTTGTACGAAGCCAGCGAAAAAGACCCCGATTTTAAAGATCAGCTACAGGATCTACTCTGGCAGCGAAACAGTAACTGGATTCCCGTGATTACGAAGTCCATTCACGAAAAGCCCAGTTTCATTGCCGTAGGTGCGGCTCACCTGGGTGGACCGAAAGGCGTACTGGCTTTGCTTAAAGAGCAGGGCTACACGGTAAAAAGCGTGAATACCCGTGCCAACTAAGTAAGGAAATTATTGCCGGGACGTACGGAACAAATCCGTACGATCCGGTGCTTCAATCCGGAAATCAGGCATGCGTAGAATCGACTCCCCGCTACCTTCAATTCGCAGGGGCGAGCGATTGCCGGGAATATTCGGATAATAACCCATCCGAATCTGAAAAGTATTAAAGTTCAGGTTTTCGTTTCGGAAGCGAAAGCCGATGCCATAGCCTTGGTACATATCGGCAAACAAATCCTTGTTGGAAAAGGAAAGAAAGCCTAGATCCGCCTGAAGGAACATGGCGGTACGAAAGCCGAATACCTGAAAAGGTGAAAAGAAGACGCTTTCCAAATTGATGACCAATCGTTTATCACCCCGCAAGAAATTACTGCGAATGCCCCGTAACCCTTCCTGATTATTGAGCGTCAGGTATTCGTACTGAAATCGATTGATTCCGCCCGTGTACCGTACGGTGATAAAATGGCGAAAATACGATCGCTTCACCGTCATGAGCGGACTAAAGTAATTGCCCTCTACATTGACCGTTCCCTGCTGAATTTGCCCATCTTCGAGGTAGCCTCCCAAGGAACCCAGCAGATAGATGTATCCCGCCTTTTTGTTTTGAAGATACGTACCATGAGCCATTCGCAGGGCTGAATACGTACGGATGCCTAGATCGGATTTTTCCTTACCCCATGTGAGCGAGGCCAGAAAACCAATCGGGACGTCTTCCGTCCGGCCAAAGGCGTAGATCAATACATCCCGCTGATAATTTCGGTTGGAATAACCAATACTACCCAGGTATTGCCGCGAACCGGGAAACAAATTCTTAGCACCGTCGGGTAGATTAGCCCGATTGGTGTAGCCGTATCCACTGGTTCGCAGCGCCACAATCAGCCGTGACCGCTGATCCAGTTTTTGGTCTTTAAAACCCAACCGAAACGCTCGACCGAACCAGGCATCCTGATAGCCGTACTTGACGTGAGCCTTAACCGTTGTATCGGAATTGGGGTCGATGAATACGAATTTGTTTTCAATGTAATACGATACTTCAAAGGCCCCCGCGTACTTGATTTCCGGACGAATGAAATCTTTTTGAATACGGCCCCCAAACTGCTTGCGGTCGCGAAAATAGTCGGCGTAAAACTGCGTAGTCGTGAGTGACCTACCAATGTAGGGCAGAGTATAGCGGGTAAAGAATTCGAAGGATTGGTACGGAGCTTCGCCGTTGTAAGCAATGCCGGTCTTCCAGGCATGTGCCCGACCCTGTACGTTTTTCTGTTCCACGGCTAGGTTGAAATTCGTTGGCCCGCCAACCCCGCCGTCGGGTACCAATGACCAGACGTCCTGCGTAATGACGAGTACATCCACTACATTGGGTTCGCCTTTGACGGGAATAACAAAAATTCGGGCGTCGTGAAAAATGGGTGTTTGGCGTAGAATCCGTTCGTTATCCCGCAGTACGTTCGGATTGACTTCATCGCCGACTTTAAAGAACAGTAAGGATTTTTGAATGATATTGGTCCGGGTATCGTGGTGGAGGCGGTTACCCAAACGTTCCACCCAGTTGGTGGCTATGCGTGCGGTATCGTAAACGGTAGGGCCGAAAACTTCCAGTTGCTTGATATCGATTTTACGAATCCGTTTCCCGTCGTAGGGTTTGAAGGGATTGTCCTCAATCTTCGAAACTGCCTGACTTTGAGCGTTGGTATTATACGGGTACTTAAAAAGAAAGTCATAAATACTCCCCGTCCAGTTTCGCTTTTTCATGGAATACCGAAGTTTGGTAAACCGAATGCTGTCCCGCTGGGTGGGTGTTAGGATCTTCGTGGAATCGACTACGGACGGAATGGGTTTCTGAGCCCTACACGCAAAGGGAATTGCCACAGTTCCGAGCAGAAACAGAGTCAGCAATCCGATGCGTAATGTAGTGATCAAGGTTTATAAACGTTTTACCATCCAATAGTCTCGCTGGCGGTCAAAGCCAAACAGAAAGTAGTGCCATCCCATCTTTTCAAAACCCATATGTTCGTAGAAATGAATGGCCGACTCATTCTTTTCCCAAACGCCTAAAAACACGGCTTGGTATTTTTCCTGACGAGCTTGTTCCAGACAGGCCTCGAGTAGCTGCTTCCCGATACCCTGTCCTTTGTACTGATCATACACGTAGATTCGCTGTAATTCTACGGCCTTGTATCCTTTTAGATTCCGGGGCTTTTCTGATTTACGGTTGAGTTTACAGTAACCCACCAGTTCTTCGTTCTGAAACGCCAGCCAGAAGGTGTTGTGCTTGGTATCAGCCAGTTCGGCCTGTACGCTGAGTTTGTGAAAGGCCTGACTGATGTAGGCGTCAATGTGTTTAGACTCGTTCTGTTCACCAAAGGCTTCCCGCATGGTCTCACTGGCGAGTTTTGTTAAAACCTTTGTATCTTCTTTCGTGCCCAGTCGGAGCTGAACCGGTACTTTTGCAATATCAATCATAACCAAGCTTAGTTCTGAACCGTAGTACAACGGTTCTATCCAATAAGTTGTTTAGCGTGCGACCAGCAAATGCATAGCGAGCAATCCCTGGGTATGACACAGCTCAAGAAAACACGAAGTATGCTTTCTCTTTCCAAACCATTGATTTTAGGGTCTAATTCACCGCGTCGTCAGCAAATCTTACGGGATGCGGGGTTTTCATTTCAGGTACAGGTGTTGCCCACTGAAGAAGATTTTCCGGAGGATAT
Organism: Siphonobacter curvatus; assembly: GCF_002943425.1. Taxonomy (NCBI): domain Bacteria; kingdom Pseudomonadati; phylum Bacteroidota; class Cytophagia; order Cytophagales; family Cytophagaceae; genus Siphonobacter; species Siphonobacter curvatus. Next base: position 3,540,329 of record NZ_PTRA01000001.1, on the reverse strand, counting down.
GCCCAGCCAGGACGTACCCGTTTTTCTGGCTCTCAAAAAGGCAGAAGCCTTTCGTTCCCTTCTGGAGAATAATCTGGTGTTGACGGCGGATACCGTAGTCCGAATCAACGAAAAAATATTAAATAAACCTATAGATGCAGCCGATGCCCGGCGAATGTTACGCCTGCTTTCCGGCCAGACGCACGAAGTAACCACGGGAGTATGCCTGATGAGTGCCGAGCAAGCCTGGAGCTTTGCCGATACGGCCCGCGTTCACTTTCGCGAACTGACCGAATGGGAGATCGACTACTACCTGGAAGCCTGCCGTCCTTTCGACAAAGCCGGGGCCTATGGCGTACAGGATTTCATCGGTATGGTGGGCATTGATCGCATTGAGGGATCGTATTTCACCGTAATGGGCCTGCCCATTCACCGAGTATACACCCAATTGGTGCAAGCAGGCTTTCTGCAAACGCTTTAAAAGATCAGGTAAGATTTACCGCCCAGTGCCCGCATTTGCCGGGAAATACTGTTAGTACGTCGCTGCACATAACTCGACGGCCGGGCAATGAGAAAGCGATTGGGGCTGGGTAATACGGCGGCAATGCGGGCCGCTTCGGTCCGCGTGAGTTGGGCCGCCGATTTACCGTAGTATCGCTGGGCGGCGGCTTCAACCCCAAAGGTCATGGGGCCGGTTTCGGCTACGTTGAGGTACACTTCCAGAATTCGCTGTTTACCCCAGATCACTTCAATAAGCAGGGTAAACCAGGCTTCGAGCATTTTTCGGAAATAACTGCGGCCCTGCCACAAAAACACGTTTTTCGCCACCTGCTGGCTGATGGTACTGGCTCCTTTGATGCGGCGGCCTTTCAGGTTATTCTTGAACGCACTGCCCATCATTTCAAAATCGAAGCCAAAATGTTGTGGGAATCGCTGATCCTCTGAAGCGACGACGGCCAGGGCCATTTCCGGAGAAATCTCGTCGTAAGAAGTCCAGTCGTAGTATAATTTTCCTCCGTTGGTAATCTTCCGGTCAATCATAGTCCAGGTAATGGGAATGGGAACGAAGCGAAAGACCAGCGTACCGCCGATCGAAAGGACGATAAAATAGAACAGTATTTTGCCGAAAAATCGAAGGACTTGTTGGGGCCAGGAACGATAGGTGTCAGGGCTTTTCGAGGCGGGCATACGTCAATAGCTAGTGGATCAAACCCGGGGTTGTACTGGTATTTCTCTTGGAAAGCAACCAACGGATTGAAACAAAAATAGTAGTGGAGTGACGTTTTTCGAGTAATGCGTCGTAAAAAAGCCCTCTAAGCCTCTACCCAGAAAAGCTCTTCGGCCACGCGATCCGCGAATAATTTGCCCGTTTCCGTCAAAAATAGCATTGAGCCTTCCCGGCGAATCCAGCCGTTCTGCTGGAGTGCGGGAAGGACTTCTTCAATCACGTGCAGGCCAGTTTCCGAAAGCTTGCGAATACGTTCGACGTCCGTTCCCCAGTGCGTACGCAGGCTGGTTAAAACGTATTCATTCACCAGATCCTGTTCGGTCAGGTTCTCGATTTCAGCCGGAATCAGGCCTTGCTGAAGGGACGCTACATACTGCGGATTGTTTGAGCGATTGTACTGACGCGTGCGAAGTCCGTCGTAACTGTGAGCGGAAGGCCCCACGCCCAGGTACGGATGTTGAAGCCAGTAGCTGCTGTTGTGCTGACTATGCCGTCCGGGCTGGGCAAAGTTGGAGATTTCGTATTGCTCGTACCCATGTTCCCGTAAGGTATCTCGCAAGATTTGGAACTGCTCGGCAGCAAATTCATCATCAATGGGAGCAATCCGTTTATTTTTCAGCCATTTACCGAAAACCGTTTGGGGCTCGATGGTCAGACAGTAGGCTGAAATGTGCGGTACCCCTAGGGCCATCGCTTCCGCCAGATCCTTTCGCCAAATAGCATGCGGATCGGTCTCAGAAGAAGGAATGGCGTAAATGAGATCAATCGTAATATTTTCAAAGCCCACTTCCTGGGCCATCCGCACGCAAGTACGGGCGTCCTCCGCTGAATGAATTCGGTGCAGGTGTTGTAAATGGGGCGTATGGAAAGACTGAATGCCAATACTGAGCCGATTGATTCCCATGCGGTGAAACAACGCTAATTTCTCCCGCGAAAGATCGTCCGGATTCGCTTCCAGCGTAATTTCTGCTTCTGGATGTACCCGAAAATGCTGATGAATGGTCTGGAAAATGTGCTGGAAGTCCGCTTCTTCCAACAGCGAAGGCGTACCTCCACCGAAATAAATGGTATCCAGCGACGAATCCGGCAGATAGGTTTTCCGTAGTTCGATTTCCAGGCAAATAGCTTCTACCATCTCCGTACGCCCTTGCAGGGAAGTGCTGAAATGGAAGTCGCAGTAATAACACGCCTGCCGGCAAAAAGGAACGTGGATGTATAAGTGCATGGAACGTTTGCAGTTTTCTGTTGTCAGTTTTCAGCTAGGAAGCCAACGCATGTCCGTGAACACAGCATGTTTCTGTGCCCCAGACTGCCTAACGTTGAAGAGATAAACAGAAAACCGCCAACTGAAAACTCACTTCGTTGCAACGTAAAAAAAGTCGAAACAATTCTCGGCGTCGTTGGTGAGGAAATAATCCTTGTACGTAATGTCGGAAACCAGGCCGGTGGCTGACTTCTGAATCAGGTTACGGCTCAGGCGGTTGGCTACGTCGTAAGGTACTTGCAGCAAACGGCGGGGGAGACGGTACTGGAGATTGAAAATATCAAACCGCGTAATCTTCTCCACCGATTTTTTATTCTGCTCGTAGTACTCCCACACTTTCTGGTTGCCGTGTACACCCTGCGTATCGATCGTCGGAAAGTATTTTAAGATCAGGTTTTTGAGTTCCGAGGCCAGGTATTCCCGCACGTGCCAGGGGTTCCGGGTCAGGGAATATTTCCTGTTGACGGTCGTCAGCAGCAGCTTTCCGCCGGGCTTCAAAACGCGGTGGGCTTCCCGAATAAAAAAGTCATCGTTTTCAATGTGCTCAATGACCTGAAACGTGACAATGAAGTCAAAATGATTGTCTGGCAGATCTTTGAGGGGCGGTAAGAACATGTCAATGAACTTGAAATCAGGGTATTCCTGACTCAGTTTGGTCATCAATGGTTCGTTTTTATCAACGCCCGTATAGTGTGTGACTGAAGGAGCCAGTACGCCCACGCCCCGTCCGGTACCGCAACCGATTTCCAGCACATTCCCGTGCACGATTCGGGCTGCTTCCATGTAGGGAAACAACAGGCGTTGGTGAACCGGGTTATCAGAAACCAGTTCGGAAGAGGCTATTTCGGTGGTTTTGTACATGATCGTATGAAAAACGGGGTGGAGGAATGCGGACGAATCCGTGGCTCCTGTTTCGATGGTAACGAGTATCGAAGGAGCAAAAATACCACCTTCCCGGCAAAACCAGAAAATTTATGGGTGTACACAGGTGAGAATCGCTATCTTTTTCGTTATTCGTGACCGACGCACTTGGCGTTTTGCCGGTTGTTCCGAAGAAAAAAACGCATCTTTGTATCATTCGTCCATGAATCCATGAAATACCTGATTTATTTAGGAGTTTCCCTAGGTCTGTTAGCGGGTTGTACCTCGTCTAAAGTCAATACAGCCAATCGTACGGCAACTCCTGCTACAAGCCCGACTAATCGTTCGACCGATGCATTCTTGTTTTCGGTACGGAGCCGTTTTCTGGATAATGGTTCGCAAATCCGGACCTATGTTCGGCTACAACCCGACCGAAACCTGTCCTCGGCCGATTTTGCTCAGGAGTTTCGCATTCGGTACTGGATGTTGCCGGATTATGGTAGTCGTCAGCAGTTGCTATCTACCCAGCTTTTAAAATTGAGTGAAGGCGAAAACTTCATTCGCAAGGTAACGCCTGGCGGTACGGTCTTTACCGTTTGGTTTGATGTTCCCAAGCCTGATAAGCAAGTCTATACGGGCGTGGTCATGTCAGAAATTACGGACGCTAAAGGCGGGATGACCACCCACGATACCTTCGTTCGTTTTCAGTCCGGAAAGGTTGGCGACTATTATGCCGTTTTTGATGGTACCGGCAAAATTCCGCTGCTCGAAAACTTCGCTCATCAAGGCGATACCGTTCAGTTGATGGCTCTGCAACGGCCCGATACTACGTTCCGCTTTTTTCATTATGGGTTCGAATTTGATGCGGCCTTACCGCCAATGGCTACCCTGCGGCCTCAGCCCAAGCAACTCTACGTGGATTCCACGTCTCAGATAACCACGCACCGTCCTTTTACCATTCACCACGAAGGATTGCATTATTTTGTTCGGGATACGACGGAATCCTTTGGCATTGGCCTCATGGGTGTAGCGGATCGTTTTCCCCGCTATACGTACCCGCAGCAACTGGCCCGTCCACTGGTTTATATGAGTACCAATCAGGAAATTAACGACTTACGAAACGGCGGTGAACCTAAGCGTTCACTCGATCGCTACTGGTTGTCGATGTCTAACGGAAATCAGCAAACGGCCAAACGAACCATTTCCTCGTTCTACCGACGCGTAGAACGGGCGAATGATCTCTTTACCAGTTATAAAGAAGGCTGGAAAACCGACCGGGGTATGGTGTACATCATTATGGGACCGCCCACCCGCGTCAATCGTAGCAAGGACCGCGAAGTATGGGTCTATACCAAACGTAATTCACAATTTTCAGAAATAAATTTTACGTTCAATAAACGGAATAATCAGTTTGTGGATGATCACTACGAGTTATCACGATTCGTAGAGTTTCAACCCATCTGGTATCCCGCTGTCGAAGCATGGAGAAACGGGGAAATCGAGTAGAGGGCAGTGAGCCCGGCGAAAAAAAGCCATTTTATAGCAGACCCAGGCAGCCACGCCCGGAGTCGAAGTCGGAGTTTGTGTTTGGTATACAACCCGTACTGGAAGCCATACGGGCCGGAAAAGAAATTGATAAATTACTCATTCAGCGGGAGCTGGGAAATATTGAGGTGCTCGAGTTTGCCCGGTTGCGTAATATTCCTACGCAGAAAGTCCCCAAACAAAAGCTGGATCAGATTACGCGGAAAAATCACCAAGGGGTCATTGCCTTCGTATCAGCGATTAACTACGCCAAACTAGAGAACGTCGTAGCGAACGTATTCGAGCAAGGCCAGACGCCTTTGATTCTAATTCTGGACCGGGTAACCGACGTTCGTAACTTCGGAGCGATTGCCCGGACGGCTGAATGTGCGGGTGTACAAGCCATTGTCATTCCTGCTAAAGGCGGTGCTCAGATTAATTCAGACGCGATGAAGACGTCGTCGGGAGCCTTGAACTTTTTGCCCGTATGCCGGGAAAATGATCTGGTCGAAACGGTCCGTTTTCTACAGAACTCGGGTATACAGGTAGTAGCGTGTACCGAAAAAGTTTCAAAGACTCTATATGAGGTCGATCTGACGGTTCCTACGGCTGTGATTATGGGCTCGGAAGAAGACGGTATTTCCGAGATTTTGTTACGTATTGCCGACGAACTGGTAAGCATTCCGATGAGTGGTCGGGTTGCTTCACTTAACGTCTCTGTCGCTAACGGGATCCTGCTTTACGAAGCTATTCGGCAGCGTTTGGGATAAGGCAACTAATAATTTTTTCGGAGGCCGTTCCTTGGGGAATGGCCTTTTTTTATGATTACTGTAAAAACAGCAGCCAGGAAACTAATAAAATTTAGGGAAAGCTGATGAAAAATCTCAAAAAAATCATAGTTTATAATAATCTGATAATCAATGTTTTATGGGCTTGACAAATTTTTTTTTTGAAAGCTAAGGTTACATTTCGGCCTCTCGATTGATATATGCAAAATTTCAAGGTATTGATAGGAACTCAGAGCCAGGAAAAGTTGATTGCTCGGCTCCGTTCGAAAGATCGTCGCGAATTGAATGAAGCCATTCGGGACGTATATGATCATCACATTAGTCCGGTTCGCTACTTCGTTTTGCAAAATGGGGGAGACGCCCACGATGCTGACGATTTGGTTCAGACTACCGTTCTCAACTTTGTTCAGGCTGTACGTAATGGCAGCTTTCAGTTGCAGGAGGGAACAACGATCGAGGCGTTTTTATTCGTACTGGCTAAAAACCGGTGGCGGAATACGCTCAAGCAGCGAGGATTCATGCGTGATTACGTCCAAGAGATGGAAGCTACGGGAGGAGGGTACGATTCGTGGGAAGCTTCAGCTCAGCGAATCATGGAAGAACGGGAAGAACAGGAACGCTACATACAGTTATTCAATCTACTGGGTGAAAGGTGTCAGACTATCCTGACGGCCTATCGCCGGGACGGGCTATCTATGAAAGAAATCGCTCAAAAAATGGGATTTGATAACGAGCGAGTCGCTATTAATGAAAAGTACAAGTGTTTACAAAAACTCAAAGCCCTCTTTCGCTATGAGACCTAAATCAGGCCAGGAGCAAATGGAATGGATCGATGCATATCTCCATGATGCTCTATCTTCGACCGAACGAGCAGCGTTCGAAAAGGAGATGATTAGTAATCCTGAATTTGCCCGCGAAGTTGAATTTATGCAACAGGCCGATTCAGTTATCGATGATTTTCTGCTGGCCGAGATGGTCGGAGAAATTCATGCGGAAAAAGTACAAGAGTGGAAGGATGCAGAAGCAGAGCCCGCCAAGGAAACGCCTGTTATTCCCTTACACCGTGAACCTCAGCAGGTTCCCTGGTGGAAGTGGTCGGCAGGAACCGCGGCTGCGGTGACGATTGCGTTCACTTCGTACATCACGTTGAGTCCCATTCAAGTACAGGATACGCTTAGCCAGACCTTACGGGGTGGCGATGCGAGCATCTCGGAACAGCCCAGCCGGATTTGTTTTGAGAATTTCTATGCGGGTCGTTCGTTTGTCATGACGCAACAACCCTCGCAAGCCATTCCAAGGCTGCAGCAAGTGATTGACTGTGAGGTCCGTCCCTACTTTAAAGATGCTTCTAAATGGTATCTGACAGTGGCGTACTTACAGGCCAATCAGCCCAAAGAAGCTGAAACCATTTATCAGGAAATCACGGAGAATCCGGATTTTAGTTACGACATCACCTGGCTCGATAAACAAAAAATCAGCTGGCAGATTCGTATCGCCAAGTGGTTCGGCAAAGACGAAGCGTAGTCTTAACCGTAAAAGTCAGCCATACGATTTCTCGCATTTAAAGTACTCTACATCCAACCCAGAGAGCCCTTCCCCTGTCCCGAGGAAGGGCTTTTATTTGTGTAGTATATACAGGAGGGTGAGTTAGCGGTGCTGTTGCCAGTAACGGGCTAAAAAAAGTCCTAAAAAGATACTGCTTAGTAAGAAAAAGCCCGCTGAAATACGGTTGATCGTCGCCCATTTCGATTCGTATAATACCGAAGCATCACCGATCAGTACTAAGTTTGCCCAGTAATAAGGGTGATCATAAAGAGCAGCCATATCCGAGGAAAAGAAGTCGAGTTTAGCCAGTTGTAAAGCCTGATCAATCGGTACACCCTTGCGTAAATGGGCGTACATGCGTTCGGAAAGGTAAGCCGCGGTTTGATCATGAGCGTTCCAGAGCGTCGTGACTACGCTTGGACAACCCCCGTACAGAAAACCACGGGCAAGGCTCATAAGTCCTTCGCCCCGGTGCAACCTGCCCCGGCCCGTTTCGCAAGCACTTAATACAACCATTTGCGTATGGTTAAACGAGAGGTTATAGAGTTCGTCCGTATAGAGTTTGTAATCCGCTGAATCCGGGTAGAAAGCAATAAAAGAACGCTCGGCCTCTTTATCATCCGTTCGGGCATGGGTGGCCAAGTGAATGATTTGTGAAGAAGCGTAGTGATCCAGGAATTCCTGTTTGGTCGCCTGTCGGTTCGCGTATTGCAATCCTCCCACGGATCGTATTTCTTCGCGAGAAGCGGGTAAGGCTAACAAAGAAGTATCCCGGAAGGAATTTTTCTGCGAAGACGTTTCTGAAAAAGGAGCCATGGCGAGTATGCCATTGGGGCCACCCGTCCAGGGAGTTGAAGCGTTGACCTGAGTTAGGGAAGCTCCATACGCATAGCGAATCGAATAGGAACGCAGGAGAAAATCCCGTCCTGATGCCGTAGATTCCAGAATTTCAAAAGGTAAATAATTGAGTTCTTTATCACGGATGATAATAAGCCGCTGAACGTCCTGAAGGTAAGGCTTGAGGGGACGAAATAATTGCTGATACCCCTGTTGGGCCGCCGCATGGCCCTTGTACGGCGAGAGTCCTGGATTGTCATAAAGCGATTGCTGTAAAGCAGCCAGCGTAGCTTTCTGAGCTTGACCGAAAGGAATACGAACCCATTTTACCCGGAGCTGGGTAATGACAAAGACAAATAAATCTTGCTCGGTCATTACGTACGAAAGCAGGGCCGTCTGCTGATCCAGTAATTTCTCACGAACGGTATCCACCGACATACTTTCTACCGACTGACGGTGACGTGAAGGAATGCGTTGTAACAGTTGCTGGCGGAATTTGTCCAATACCAGTTCCTGCTCTACCAGAACCAGCTTGAGGCTATCCTGTTCCTTTCGCGAATTCGGCTGCTGCAATTGTAACTTGGTACTGGTTAACTCTTTTTTGAGCTGCTCTTCCTTGGAAAGTAATTCCTTAGGAACCCAGGTTTTCTTCAACGTTTGCTCCCGGCGGGCATCCGAGAGGGTAGAAGCCCGCGTGCTTTCAGTCAGCGTAAATGCGGTTTTCAGGTATTGATACTGGTGCGTTTTTTGGTAAAGAGCGTAGGCAATACGAAGGGCTTGCTCATTCACCAGCGAAATCTGTTGGCCGAAAAGGAGTTTAGCGTCCGATACGTCGTAATTCAGGCGAATACGTTCGGCCAAGTGTAAAGCTAATTTGTAAGTCTCGAAAGCAGGCTGCAGGAAAGGGTCTCGATTTGAAAATTTTCCCATGACGGAGGCTTGTCCCACTAAGGCATACATGAGCTCGCGTTCAGACAAAACACCTTCCTGAATTACCGGTAAATCGTGCAATTCCTTCACGGGGGTACCCAAGCATACGGCATTAATGGCGTGTCGGTAGTTGACCAGAGCCCCGTTTAAGTCGCCTTGATTTTCTAATAATTGAGCCTTGACGCGGTAGGCAACCGAAAGTAAAGGATGTTTAGTACCCCAGTACGTCTGAGCGAGTGTAATGGCTTGGTCATACGAACGAATGGCTTTCGTTACCTGTTGGGTGGCGGCGTAGTACGAGCCCCAGTTTTGGTACAGCGTGATTCTTGATTCCGTAAAGTAATCTGGATTGAGCCGACCGTAGGTATCGTCAATTTGTTGGGATTGCGTGAGGTACTTAAATGCTTCCTTAGGCTTATTAAGACTGAGGTAATAACGGCCTAAATTCAACGTATAGACGATTTGTTGATAGGGCGTTCGCTCCAGGGACAAAGCCTGTTTGGCCAGCATAATCGCCTTCTGCGTATTGCCTAAATTCTCGTATTGGGTACTTAAGTTATTCGTAAAAGTAGAGAGGTAGCCCGATAACTGATATTTTTTGGCTACGGCAAGTGCTTTTTCAAGATTGGTAGTGGCTTGGATAAAATCCCCGGCTGCATTGTAATACACGCCTTTTTGGTTGTAATAAGCGGCGACAAATCCCGGTGTCTGACTCGCTAAGTAGGGCTGGCGTTCCAGCATCTGCTCCGCTTTCTCCAGATACGATTGCATCTGTTCCGTTTGGAACACGAGGCTGTGATAAAAACTTAAGTTGGAATAAGCTTTAAAGCGTATCGAATCGACGGGGGATTTTTGCAAAAGCTGAAGAGCCTTTTCGCACTGTTGGATCGCTTCGGATAAGTTTCCCTGGCCGTAAGGAATAGAACTGGATTCAATTAAAAGATCAGCGTAACGAGGAAGATTATTATGACGAATACAGAGAGCAATGGCTTTTTTAAAGTACATCATGGCCTCCGCGTGTTTCCCGTCCTGAAAGGCCACTTCCCCCTGAGTTTGTAAACGTCGAATGGCAGTTTCGGCAGAGGCTGACTTATGCTGAGCTGAAATATCCAGGGATGCCAATATTAGCAGCCAAACTCCTATCCAATCAACTATTTTGCTCTTGAAAAAGCCAAACATAAGACTACCCGCGTGTTACACTAGCAAAATAACAATAAACCCCTAAAAATGCCAAAACCTTCGGAAGCCTGGCGGTGCTTTCCGAAGGTAGTTAAATTTGGCGAATGCAGTACTGCTAGAGCGGATACTTAAATACTAATGCAGTACTATGTCTTAAAGGTTAGGTGAGACCTGTATATGTTTTACGATAATCATTATTCATTAGCGGCGAATCAATGGCAGCGGAGGGATGCTGGCATCTCTTTCGGATTCTTGCACGACTTTCGTTTGCTGAGGTTTGATTTCATCTTCTTTGTTGCAAGAAGTTAAAGAAAAAAGGCTTGCAGAAAGCAATAAAGTGTAAGCTGAAAGGCGTGCAAAGTTTTTCATTTTTTCAATATTTATGTCCCGAATTCACACCTATATCAATCGGGAGGGCAAAATGTAACCTACTCGAATGAAAAAAATTTTTATTTCTCTTTATTGAATTTTGTAAATCACTGAATATTAGTGCTTTATGTTAATAAATTTTTTTCATTTTTTTTTGAATAATTTTCTTTGCTACGTTTCAGAATGCACTTTATTAGCTGTTTATAAATTGTACTTTTCTAAGATTTGACCTAGGGTTAATACGGCATTTCTAGGACTAGGGTGAGATCGGGGCTTTCAGGGTCACTAAAGCGAGGAGGGATGGGAAAGGAGCTTGAATTCACGGAATGATAGGTGTAAATTTTCTCTCGTTTAGTTAGACGTCTTCAATTCGAAACAAATGCATAGGTAGAATTGTTGGGTCCAGTTCTACGTAATTCCACTCGCCCTGCCATTGCCAGCGATTGTCGGTCAGTAGATCATGCACGATAAAGGGCTGGTGATCTGGTTTACCAATCAGATGAAGGGGCAGTTGGATACCCGAACTTTGCCGTTGGTATGGATCAAGATTGACCACGCATAAAATTCGATTTCCATTGGCGTGGGTTTTCAGGTAGCCAAGCAGAGCATCATTGGGCAGATGAACAAAGGTTAGGTTGTTGGTACGTTGTAAAGCCGAATTCTCCCGTCGAATGCGATTGAGCATCCGCATGAAAAGGGTCAACTTATTCTCGCGCGACCAGTCCCAGTGCTTGATTTCATATTTTTCGGAATGCAGGTACTCTTCTCTGCCCGGATAGGCCTCGTGTACCATGTACTCAAAACTGGGGCCGAAAAGTCCGTAGTTTGACGACAGCGTAGCCGCTAAAAAATACCGTATCAGGTACAAAGGTTCTAGTCCCGTTTGTAGAATGAACGGATTGACATCGTGGGTATTGGGCCAGAAATTAGGTCGTAAATAGTAATGCTGGTCGCTCTGGGTAAGTTCAGTCAAGTAATCCGTTAGTTCAGCCTTCGTAGTTCGCCAGATGAAATAGGTAAAACTTTGGCTAAAACCTAGTTTAGAAAGATACTGGAGTGGTTTCGGAGCAGTAAAAGCCTCGGCCAGAAAGATCAGATCTGGATAGGTTTGCTTGGTTTCCCGAATAAGCCATTCCCAGAAAGCAAAGGGCTTTCCATGGGGCTGATCCACACGTATGATCCGAACACCCCATTCAGCCCAGGTACAGATGATTGTCCGGAAGGCTTCCCAAAGGGCAGGCCAATCGTCGGTTTCAAAATTCAGAGCATAGCTATCCTGGTACTTGTGTGGCGGATTTTCGGCGTATTGAAAACTTCCATCGGGAAGCGGTTTAAACCATTGGGGATGTTCCTGTACCCAGGGATGATCAGGCGAGCACTGTACCACTAGATCCATCGCTACTTCTAAGCCCCAACGCTGAGCTTCCGTAATTAGAGCTTTAAAGTCGGCGAGACTGCCTAGCTCCGGAGCCATGGCCAAATGCCCGCCTGCTTCATTTCCAACGGCGTAGGGAACACCCGGATCGCCAGGGGTGGCCACTGGGGCGTTATTCTTTCCCTTGCGATGGTGATGCCCAATGGGATGCACCGGCGGGAGATGCAACACGTCAAAACCTAAATCCGCCAATCGAGGCAGACGTTCCATGGTAGTACGGAAGGTGCCAGCCTGCGGTGCATCCATAGACGTCGAACGCGGAAATAGGGAGTACCAGGCTGAGAAAACGGATTTCTCCCGATCTACGTACAAGGGCAATTCTTTTTCGTACCGACTGATGTTTTTTGGTAACGGATAGTGATGAATCCAGTCGGTCATTTGGCCACTTAAAGCGAACGTAATGGCTTCATGATAGGCTTCGGGTTGTTGAAGCCAGTGAGCCGTTTGTTCAAGCGACGCGCGATCAGCCTCCGGAGCGGTGGCAGCCATTTCTAGCAAAAACCCCGCCCCAATTTGCAGGTCTGTAGCGACGGGCTGAAAATCGCGGGCTTTCTGCGTAATGGTTCGTTGCCAGGTCAGCGGATGATTTACCCAGGCTTCGAAAGTATAGGTATAGGCACCCTGCTGGAGGGTCAACAATTCGGCTCCGTATCGGTCGTTACCCAGCGAAGACAGGGGAACGCGGGTCCAATCCGCTTCGCTCTCATGGCGATACAATAATTCACCCGTCGGTAGATCAAAACCGTCTAGTAGCAAGTCTACTTCTACCCTTAACGTGTCTCCTACAATGGATTTGACGGCGTACCGACCCCCGTCCAGTTCTGGACTGACGTGTAAAAAATGAACGCGTTGTTGACCGATTCTTTTTTCAATCATGGCTGTACTACGTTGGATTGGGCACTAAAAAAGCCACAGATTCGCTTTTCTGGCGAACCTGTGGCACAAAAGAAAGGGGATTGCTTCTAAAAATACGCTCGCAAAGGAGCCAGATCTAAATTTTTAATCCTACACTAAGCTGCCAGCTACGACCATCCGATGACCAGACCCCAGGACCCGGATACATCGTTGGACGTTTGGTGAAATAGCTACGGTTGGTGAGGTTGCTGACGCCCCCGCGAAGGGTAAAGCCGCGACCGAGGCGATAACTGGCGTACCAATCCCACAGACCATACGCCGGCACTACGCCCCGGGCTCCGTTGGCCGTTGGGGTAACGGTGTTAAGCGGGTCGGCGAAGCTCTTGTCTACGTAGCTGAATTGTAACGTCGTCGAAAGTCCGTGATAGCTGGCCTGTAGTCCATTGCGACTGATCCACTTAGGGACGGATTCAACCGCATTACCCCGAATCGAGCGATTCTCTACGCCATCCGAAACTTGCCCTGCTATGTACTGACCGTCCATGTAGGAAGTCGCCGTAAAGACTGAAACCCGGCTGCGGGAGCGTTGTACGAAGGCGAATTCGGCGTAGGCTTCCACGCCCCGCGTACGGCTGTCACCAATGTTGGTTTTATAGACAAAACTTTGTGAACCTTCGGTAATGACCTGACTACCGAGGCGGTTGCGGTACATCAACTGAAACAGCGTAACGTCAAAGGTCAGTCGACTCTGGAGCCGGGTACCGCGAATCCCCAGTTCGGAGTTAAAGCCGTGGGCGTCTTTCGTATTCGGATTGGCCCGCTCCAAAATCGAATTCGGAATAATGTCCTTAAAAATAGCCGGACGATACGCCTGCGACCAGCCCGCATACAGGTCCAAATCCTTCCCCAGGTTGTACTGCCCATTCAGACTCAAAAGCGGGAAACGGTGATCCAGGCGAGGGGGAAGAGCCGCGGCTTCGCTATAAGCCAGGCGACCAGATAATCGGGTTTCGCCCCATTCTACTCGTACGCCCGGCGTAAGACTCAACCGGGGCGTCAACTGAAAGAGATTTTCGGCGAAGAAGGCTACGTTTTTCGTTTTGTAATGAATATCCCGACCGTAATCACCCACCAGCGTCAGGTCATAATCCGTCCCCGTCGTCCCCTTGCCCAATTGCCGGCGGTGCAAGTCATTGTTAATGAGCTGAATTCCTCCGGTAAGTATGGAACTGACTGATCCGATTTGGTACCGATGCAAGAGACGTGCTTCCAGCGTATAGCTCTTAAATTTATCCCGATCCACCTGCCGGTTTTTGTACTGTCCAGTAGCCCGGTTAATGGTATCAAGCTGGTTAGCGAAGCCTTCAAACGTAACACTATTTCGCCAGCCCAGTACGGCCGAAGCTGTGGCCTGGAAGGTGGTACGCGGCGAAATCTGCCAGTCGAGTCGCAGGGAGGGGAGATAAATATCCGGACTAAAATAATTCCGTGAACGGGTAGACTGCCGCGGGTTTTGAGCAAATTGAGCATCCGTCAGGGGCCCGGGAATCTGGTACTGGTAGTACGAACGGCCCAACTCTGCCTTCAGGGTCAGATTCGAACGAAAAGCGTACCCCAGACTAACGAATTCACCTTCGGCTACCGAGCGGCTGTTTTTGCGATACCCATCGGAGGTACGGCGGTGGAAATAGGCATTGTAGGTGAATTTACCCAGTTTCCCACTCACGCGATGAAAGGTACTTTGCAGGCCGAAAGCTCCGGCCGTATTCATCGTTTCATAGCTAAATCGGCGACTGGAATCCGGTCCTTTCAGTACGTAATTAAGCAGGCCGCCAAACTGGGCTCCGTACTGTAGAGAGGCATTACCGCGTACGAGTTCAATGCGTTCTACGGCTTCCATCGGTACTGAAAAGTGGCTTGCCGGATAACCATACAGATCCGAGTTGGTAAGTACGCCGTTGGTACGAATGTTATACTCCCAGCCCCGGTGTGGATCGAGTCCTCGAGTGGCTACGTTGACCTGATTTCCGCTGCCATCCATGTCGTAGGCAAAGGCTCCGGGAATTTTGGCAAAAATTTGGCGAACTGTTTTTTCCGCAACGTTACCATCCATCTGACTCATCTGAATCGTTTCGGATTTTCGTCCGGAAAGCAGGTAGGTTCCCTGAACGCTAGGCAGCGGTTTAAGCGAACGGTCGGCTCCTTCACGAATGGAAATTTCATCCAGATTTTCAACCGATTCAGCTAAGGTAAACAATAGGGTTTGCGGACTCACAGTTTGAATAACTATGGCCTGTTGCTGGGATTGAAAACCCACGTGAGAAAGGCGGAAGGTATACCGACCTGGTTCCAGTGTTAGCTGGAATTTTCCCTGTGGATCACTTTGCAGGGTTCGGTTAGCAACGCGTAGGGTTGCACCCGTCAGCGGCTGACCGTTTGATTGCAGAACTGTTCCTTGAATTAGTGTCTGGGCTTGGGCATGAAGCCCAAAGACAGTTAGAATAACAAAGAGAATCTTTTGAGTAGTCAAAGGGAATGTAAATTTAGCAATGAGCGAACAATGGTCTAATACCGTTCCGTTTTGGGATGAAACGTGGACCAGCTATGCCAGAATTCCTGGGAAGCATTGATGGGGCGTAGTCGCCCTTCCGAGGAGCGACCCGCCAGATCGTAGCTATGGCCTACGGTAATGAGCGAATCATTTTTCAACGCATAAATCGTAGAAACGTCGGGTCGCTGGTAGGCAAAGAAACTGGCGTTGTCTTTGGCCAGTACTACCAGGACGGGTACATCGCCCACAACATCGTTGATGATGCGTTGTTGCTTCAGACGGTTCCAGTCATAGGCTTTCGAAGTCCGGCCCGCATCAATGCCTACAATCCAGGATTTTTCGTGCCAGGAATGCTTATCCGTCCCCGTTAATTCGCTTTCGGAGGTACCATTTTCGTAAGCCATATCCTTGCTGTACTCCTCGGTGAACGCAGGATCGCCCTGGAAAACCAGGCTGTTGGGATACAGCTTCAACCATTCTTCGAGCGTCGTTTGACGGCTGGGAACATCGGGTAAATAGGAACCTTTCAGCGAACCTACGACCGCCTCTCCGTTGACCTGCCGCCACCAGCTATGGGTACGCGAATCTTCAAACAAAGCATTAAAATGGTCCATACCGACGAGCCGGAAGGTCTCGGGCTCTCCATCGACAAGCGAGCCGTAAACGCGACCCGTCCGGCAAACGGAACAGTAGGTAACTAGAATTGGCGTACCCGCAACGGTATCGCGTACCTGATGGTGATAAGCCAGAAACTGAATGGGGTAGGCACGGGCTTCTTTACCCATTACAACGCCT
Organism: Siphonobacter curvatus; assembly: GCF_002943425.1. Lineage (NCBI taxonomy): Bacteria > Pseudomonadati > Bacteroidota > Cytophagia > Cytophagales > Cytophagaceae > Siphonobacter > Siphonobacter curvatus. The sequence continues at coordinate 3,524,189 of NZ_PTRA01000001.1, read as the reverse complement.
ACGACGAGGCGTTTGGGATTTACTTTATTTTGCGAGCCAGGGGCCAACTGAACCTGTTGCGGCTCCTGAAAAAGTGCTTGGGCATTCATCTTCAAGTGAATCCAGGTAACCAAGGCAATTGTTACCAGCGAGGCCAGAATCGGTACCCACTTTTTTCCGTATTCTGAAAAAGCGGGAATGATTCCCAAGGCAATCAGTAAGCCACAGCCTACCCAGAAAGAAACCCGCCAGCGATGAATAAAATAGGCGGCTTCCAGGCTAGGAATCCGCTGGCTGCCCGGCAGAGGCATGATGAAGTAAATACTGGCTAACTCGAAAATAATCAGACTGATTAGTCCGGCATAAAAGAAGATTTTCATGGAAAGATGAGCGTAAAAACGCCTGACTTAGGGGAAGTCAGGCGTTGGGTATCATTTAGTTAGCGACCAGCTCCATCGAGTTGTGCTCGTTTGATGGCGTATTCGCCCACAGCTTTACCGTGAACCAGCCCTACATCTGAATCCGAACGGTAATGAATACAACCGTAAATGCGGGATAACGATGCTTCAGTAGCCAGGGCTTGCATGGCGTCGGCGTCATTAGGGAACAAATACGCCAGTACCGTTGCCGCTGCCCCGGAGAACGTCGAATGGCCAGACGTGAAACTGGGGAAGTTGGGCGTTCCAATGGTCGAGCGTACCGCGTGGTCTACCTGGAACGGCCGGGGCGTGTAATAGTAAAATTTAGTATCCCAGCAGGCAATTCCGGCGTCCATCAGCGAAGTGCCTACCAGAGCCATGGTCCGGGCGGCCCGGAGTTCATTCTCCTTGTACTTGCGGGTTAGGTTGGCCGCCTCCCGGTTCCAGTGTCCGGGCGGCGTGTAACTCCCTACGCCATCCGACCAGTACGAAGCAATACGGTGCTGATCGCGGGTGAGCTTCTTGCCCATATCGCGTAGTTCCTGTAGATCTTTCTCAAAACCAGCCGAACCCAAGGCTGGCGGTGGGCTCGGACGCATGGTCACTTTTTGGGCCTCCGTAAAATTCCAGGTTTTTACGTTTCCGAAAGTCGGTAACATCGGAGGGCGAGCGGGAGCATCCAGACTGGTCCATTCCTTCCGCAAGCCTCGGGCTTTGGCATCGGCAATCATGGCGGCTACGGCAGCTTGGTTATTGGCCGCTCCCATACCATCGGCTTTGGCCCGGGCAATGACTTTTGCTGCTACGGCTTTGCCCAGTGCTTCACCCGCTTCGAGGTCACTGCGTACGTTAGCCTTCGCCCAGATCCGACTGTTGCGGTGGGCTTCGTAAGTTGCCGTCAGTTTGGCCACTTCGCCAGGGAACATCACTTTCAGTACTTCAAACGAAGCCGCGGCTACCACGGCATCTTCTGACGGATACGAAGGCAGGTCGGTCACGGGTAGTTTAGAAGTAATGCCCGCATCTACCTTCGCCGGAGACAGTCGATTGTACTGATATTTGTATTTCCAGGCAGCTACCAGAGCGTCGTACTGAGCAACGCCAAGGTACGCAAACATGCGGGAGGCATAAGGGGGATTACAAAAAGGAAACTTCGGTTCAGCCGTGGGATTAGCCGCATCGGGTACGGGATACTTTTTCTGAATTTCGTCGTAGACCGGAGGTAAGTTGTAATTGGCTGCCAGGGTACGGGCCAATTCATTCCAGCGGTATACGCCACCTGCCGACCAGTAATCGATCGTTTTTTGTTGGTCAGCCGTAATGTTGAGGCTTTTTAATTCCTGTAATTCAGCTTTATACGCACTGGATTCCGTCGTGAGCGGAGCCGGCACGGTAACCTCATCGGTGGAAGCTAATACGAAGGTTTTCCATTGACCGCCTTTGGTATCCAGTCCGGCTGGTTCGTACACGGTGAGCGAAGGCTGATCAATACTCTTGTCACAGCTGTTGAGTAAGACGATCAGCGATAAAATGCCTAATCGACGAAGCATATTCATAAGTATTGGGGGATTAGGGGAGATCCGAAGAGCGGCCGGTAACATTAAACGTATGCTGGATGCCTACCGTATACATCCGAGCCTGGCCCACATTGCGGCCAGCGGTTACCTGACTGTACTGGCCAACCAGGGTAAAGAAACTACCATTTTTCAGGTGCAGATGCACTTTAGCCATCCCGCCCACCTGGGTCTGATCCATTTTATTGGTGGGGAAGGGCATATCCTGACGGCGAATATCATCGCCGCTTTGGCTGGTCATATTATCAATGAAGCCTTCCACTTGTACGTATTTGTTAAGATACCCCAGACGGGCCGAAGCATCGACTACATCGGGTACCATTACTTCATGCGTGTCGTACATGACGCCATCGTACTGGTATGCATCGCGGTCAATGTGGATGTTACTGCGACGAATGTAGCCCGCGTGACCAGTCAGGTAGAAGCCCTTGAATTTGTAATGGGCTATCCCCTTGATCGAGGCCGTTTTCGAGCGAAGACCAATCGAATACGGTAACATATCCGGGATGTATTGGTTCACCGGAGCCGAAACGCCTCCCGTCGCGAATAAAGCGAAGGTACCCACCGAAGTTTCTGCCCGGAATGCCCGGTATTTCAGCCATACGGAAAGGTCTTGAATACCTTCCTGACGGGAGAAGTGCCCGCCATTGGACCGGTTCCAGATGTAAGGCAAACCCGCAATAACGTTCAGGTTTTTAGTGATCCCATAGGCACTCATCAGCATCACATTCTGGCTGGTAAAGGTGCCGACATTCGCATTACTGCGTTTACGCGTTCCTTCCCAGTACTGACTCCACTGGCTGTTGGAATAACTAGCTACGTTGCAAATCAGATGTTTACCCATCATGATACCGTCCGTAGGCGTTTGAGCTATGCTGCGAAAGGACAGCAAAAAAGCCCATACGAACGTAAGTCGAAGCGACCGTCGAAAAGTAAAAACACTCATATATGATAAGTTTGGGGGAATGTGGATACGCTTGGATGGTAAACTAGCTGTGGATGTCAGCTAAGATACGAAATCTGTAAACAACTGAAAATAAAAATCTTGCAGGCTCTAGTACTGAAAACGCTACTACTGTTTTCAAGAGGAAAAAAGTAATAGCGTTTAGCAGTAGAAATATTTAGAGGTATAACGTTATTCTGTACAAAGTTACATTTTTTACTTTTATAATTAAAAATCATCTATAGTTTTAATTACTTGTTCCGTAGGATAAATTCGGTTTTTTGAGAGCTACTAAGCCTACGTAGGTAAGAAAACCATTTAACAGCAGTTTTTCGAAACCAAACGAGTAATTGAACCATTCCTGGGAGTGGCTAACCAACACGTACGTGAGTACGGGAGAAACTACGCATACCAAGGGTACAAAGCGGTCTTTTACCGACCATTTCGTGTATAAACCAAAGGTATAGAGTCCCAAGAGAGGTCCGTACGTATAACCAGCCAGATCAAAAATGGTACGGATCATCGACTGGTTATTCAATTGTTTGAAGAGAATAATGACGACTAAAAACAAGGCTGAAAACATCAAGTGTACCCAGGTTTTGATGCGTTGACGTTCTTTCTCGGGGTATTTTTCAATGTTCAGAAAGTCGATGCAGAACGAAGTCGTCAGGGCCGTTAAAGCCGAATCAGAACTAGCGTAGGTAGCCGCCGTAATGCCCAGCAGGAAGGTGACAGCCGCAATCAGACCAAAATGATTACCTAAGGCCAGCATCGGGTACAAATCGTCGGATTTGGCAGGAATGGTGATGCCCATCTGTTCTGAATAAATCAGTAGCAAAGCTCCCAAATTCAGGAAGGCAAAGTTGACGATCACCAGTACCACGCAGAACCAGAGCATGTTTTTTTGAGCTTCGCCGATGTTCTTGCACGTCAGGTTTTTCTGCATCAAATCCTGATCCAGCCCCGTCATCACAATGGCAATGAAAGCTCCGGAGATGAAATCCTTAAAGAAGTTATTTTTGGGAGCCCAGTCCCAGACGAAAATCTTCGAATACGAAGTCGACTGTACAGTATTCCAAAGCTGACCAAAATTCAGATTCAGTTGTCGGGCAATTAGAAATACCGTTAAAAAGACCGCCGTTACCAGGAAAAAGGTCTGAAGAGTATCGGTGATAATAATCGTTTTAACGCCGCCCTTGAAGGTGTAAACCCAGATGAGTACAATCGCAAAAAGGACCGTCGCCTCAAAAGGAATGCCGAAACGATCGAAAATCGCCAGCTGTAGTACTTGTACGGCGATGAACATTCGGCCCGCCGATCCTACGGTTCGCGAAAGCAGGAAAAAGCCTGCTCCGGTTTTATACGACCAGAAACCAAAACGTTTATCCAGATACGAATAAATCGATATCAGATTCAGCCGGTAGTACAGCGGCATGAGTACCGTAGCAATCACAAAGTACCCCACCAGATAACCCAGAATAACCTGAAAATAGGTGAACTGGGAAGTACTGACATTACCGGGTACCGAAATGAAGGTTACTCCCGAAAGTGAAGTGCCAATCATGCCAAAGGCCACTAGGTACCAAGGAGACTGCTTATTTGCGGTAAAAAAAGCATTGGTATCCGCTCCACGGGAGGTGTAAAACGAAACGGCCACAAGCATCAGAAAGTAGCCAAGCAGGATGAAAAGAGCCAGGTAAGCGTTCATGAATAAAACAAGGGTGCTGATGAGGGAGGGCGGAGCTTTCAATGGGTCGTAAAGCCGTCCGGCCAAACATTCTGCAAACCTACAACGGGATCAACAAAATACTGTTTTTTTCTTCATACAAGAATATAAACTTCCTTGAACCTTCGGTTGGGTATGCGGGTTATAAAGGGTACATTTGTTCTTAAATAAGCCACTGATTTACTGGATATAGCCATGTTAATGAGCACCTTACCGAAACCCTGGGAAGAAGAAGACGTAGATGTTCTGGAAGCAACGGAAGAACAAGAAGAACATGACCTGGTCGTTTTTAATGATGATGTGAATACCTTCGATTGGGTAATCGACACGCTTATGGAAGTATGCGGTCATACACCCGAACAAGCGGAACAGTGTACTATTCTGATTCATTACAAGGGAAAATGTGCCGTGAAAAAAGGAGCTTTTGAAGAATTGGCTCCCATGCGAAATGCCATTTGCGAACGAGGCATCAGTGCTGAAGTTCTCTAGAACCGTTTTTTTGTTTTTGGCTTAGTCGATGCTGGCGACGAGAAAAATCAGCATGGACAGGCCGCCAGCCACACAACGCTCTTGAATTATCCTTCGAAACTCATAGAAGACGCCGTTGAGGAGATCAGTAAGCTCCCCGGAATTGGGAAAAAAACGGCTCTTCGTCTTGCTTTACATTTGCTCAAACGCGAAGAACAACAGACCTCCCAATTGGCCGAGGTCCTGGTGAATTTGCGTACCCAAACCCGCTATTGTCGGCAATGCCATACGATTGCTGATGAGGATCTGTGCCAGATTTGTGCCAATCCCCGTCGGGACAGCCAGTTGATTTGCGTGGTGGAAGATACCCGCGATGTGCTTGCCGTTGAAAATACGGCTCAGTTTCGCGGCATGTACCACGTGCTGGGAGGACTGATCAACCCACTGGAAGGCGTAGGACCAGCTGACTTACAGGTCGAATCGCTGCTTGACCGGGTGGCTGATCCGAAAAACGAAATTCGGGAGGTGATTCTGGCTTTAAGCCCCACCATGCAGGGAGATACCACTTCGTTTTATTTGACGAAACGACTCCGGCAGTATCCCATCAAGATTACCACGATTGCCCGGGGTATACCCATTGGGGGCGATCTGGAGTACGCCGATGAAATCACCCTCGGCCGCAGTATCATCGGTCGCGTCACCTACGAATAAGTAGTCGTCACATAGATCCAAAAAAGTAAAGCGGCCTGTAGTGAACAGGCCGCTTTACTTTTATAAGGCAGGAAACTTGAACTGCCGAAAACGTTGGGTTGACATTCCCAGCTTTTCCAAACCCATCCAAAGGGAAAGTTCGTAGGCTCCGCCGCTGTACCCTCGAAAGGTAGACAGGGGGAAATCATAGCTAAGTTCGAGCTGAAACGGAAAATCGGTAGGTTGGATACCCACTAAAAACACCAGAGCATTCTGCTGGAAGTTTTTACTGACTTTGTTTAACGGAATCCCTCGTACCCATGCCCCCAGCATGAGGGGGCTGTACCGCCAGTTGTACCCAAAATCCAGTTGAGCCAGACCCGCCTGTTGCCGAAGATTAGCTGCTAACGTATGGGTTCGCACGCGGTAAGGGGTAGGCGTATGGCCCCGTTCCAGACTCAGTACCCGGGCAAAGGGAATCGTGAGGCCCGCCTGTAGACTCACTCGCTGGCTAAGGGGTAACCAGGGGTCCTTTGGCAGGGACTTGTTGAGGTGATGGATGGCTCCGCCTACCCAGTACATCGTTTCGGTCCGATCGTAAAGAGCCACGTTTTCTTGTGGATCTACTTCAAAGAGTAATCCCGCGTTAACGTCAAAGAAATTTCGAGTGATACCATTCGCCAGAGCAACCGGATCCATGGAGCTCGGCGAAACACCGGATCCCGAAAACTGGTCGGCGAATAGAAGGCTCTGTCCTCGAATAAGCCGACTCACCCCGCCGATTTGCATACCACTCCAACACTTGTACTTCCCATCCGTACCAAAACGAGCCAGCCGTTTCGACGCCGATAGATAAGCACTGGTCGTATAGAGTCCTTCGGTGCTACCCAGAAAGGTACCCCCACCCTGTTTGTCCCGCATGAGTTGTAGTCCCAATCCCAGTGAAGGCTGGCCGGTACGGGAGTCCGTGTTTTCTAGGTAGGTATCGTAAGAAGCGGCCATGGTTTCAAAATCGCGATTAAGACCATACGCCTGCTTCCGATAATTGACGATGACGCGACCCATACGGGCATTTCCCGTAAAGGCGGGATTTTGAGCTAATGGATTGGCGTAGAATTGAGAGAACTGTGGATCTTGACCGTAGGCGTCGGTCAGAAAACAAAGGAGTACTACCCAAAAAGTGAGGTAAAAACGGGGCATAGGTGAAGGTGCGTTGAATAAATGGTTCGGAAAGATAAAAAAGACTATTTATTATTGAGTATAAATAAATGTATGATAAGGAATGAATAGCTATTTTTATGCGGTTTGATCTATCCCCACTATTCATGAAATTAGCTTATCTTTCGTTTTTATACTTAGTGTTTACTTACACCGCATGGGCACAAAAAGCCACGATTCGTACCTGTGACCAACCTTTAATTTGCGTTACGGAAAAGGATTCGCTGTATTCGTTATGCGTAAAAGTAATTATTCCGGCGGGGCATTGTCCCGTTACAAATTATACGATCAGCTGGGGGGATGGCAAGAAAGATGAGTTCACGCAAACGCTCGATTATTCGAAGGATAACGAAATCACCCGCATGCATACTTATAATCTGAGTGAGTTTACCCGAAGCTGTGGTTCCGGCGTTGATTACAACCTGGAATTACGCACGGATAATACCTGCCAGCCCCCGGTAGATATGGATATTTTTCCGATTACGTTTAAAAGTAGTCCAAGGGCTCAATTCAGCGTACCGGATATCTGTCAGGAAAATGCCGTACGCATCGGCAATACTTCGTGCCCTTCGCGGAATGAAATGACGTACCAATGGGATTTTGGCGACGGGGGTACCTCTACGGATATTTACCCTACGCATATTTTCTCTAGCTCCCAGGACGCTTATGAAGTTACGCTTCGTGCGACAAACAGTTGCGGTACTACGACCACTACTCATACCATATCCACCCGAAAAACCCCTTTAGCCCAATTGCGACTGGAGGGCGTAAAAGTCATGGGTAGCGACACACTAGTATGTCTGGAAAATGGCGGTATACTGGCACTAGATGGGACGGTTTCGCTGGGAAGTTCACGGTACCAGTGGCAAATCAGCGGGGGAGCGTATACCCTCGTATCCAATACATTGCTTACGTCAGCGGTGTTACGGGTGCAATTAAAAGACGTAACCTCGTATCAGTTCACGCTTGTTGCTCTAAATGATTGTGAAACATCCAGCCCACGTACCATCCGTGTTCGCACAGTAGCCAAGCCCGAACTGACTATTCAGCACCAGCCCAGTGTATGTACACCCATTCGGTACCGCATTCCAAACCCGAATCCGAATGCCCGGTACTTTGTGAACGGACAGCCTCTGGCTATCGGTCAGGAGCGGGCACTGGAATTTTCCTCACAGCCTTATATCGTAACCGCCGAGTTGCCTTACGCCTGTGGTACCTACACACCAAAACCCGATACATTTTACGTAAGAGAAGTACGGTCATTAAAAATTCTGTCTCCTTCGCGTGATACCAGCCTTTGTCTCGGTACGGCTCTATTGCCTCTGACGACGAGTGAAACCTGGGGAAACTGGCAAGGAGAGCCGGGTTTAGTTTCGCAGCAATCGGGGAAAACGTATTTTAATCCCAAAATGGCTGGTACCTATCCGTATCGCTACGTTTTAGGCGAGGGCGAATGCCGAACGGAGGTTTCCGTAACGCTTACCGTTATCGCAGCTCCGGAGTCGGCAATGTTTACAGCCAGCGTGCGGGAGGGATGTACGCCCCTGAATGTAACGTTTCAGCCCCGGGCGGCTCAGCAAACAGGTTTTACTTCGGAGTGGTCTTTCGGCAACGCTACTACTAGTGAAGCGTATGCTGCTTCGACCAGGTTGGAAAATACAACGACTGACCGACAAAGGTTTCTGATTACCCATTCGCTGAAAAATACCTGTGGTACCAAGCGGGATACCCTGACGATCCTTGTAAAGCCGCTGCCTAAAGCGGGTATTGGTGTCGACTCTACTGTTATTCGCTGTGCTCCAGCCCGGTTTGTGTTTTCCAATCTGACCGTTGGAAATGCAGGCGTATCCGTCTGGAATTTTGGGGATGGTACGCCCAAACATGCGTCTAGCGAAGATACCGTAGCCCACGTATATGCCTCCCGTGATCAGCTACAGACCTATACCATAACGCTGACGGCTAAAAACGAGTGCGGCGAAAATCAGGCTACGGCTCAGGTAAAAGTGTCGCCCAGTACGGCTAAACCGCTGTTTTCCATGAGTGAATCAGTCGTGTGCCCGGGCGTACCCGTACAGTTTACCGATGCCACGGTTCCCGTCGCTACTCGCTGGCTCTGGCGGTTTGGTAGGGAAGGAACCTCTACCGAACAGAATCCTACGTTTATTTTTCAGCAACCAGAAACTACCTATACCATTACCTTAGTAGCCGTTACGCCTTGTGGGACAGATTCAACGCAGAAGCGTATCCAGACCTCCATTCGGCCGCAGGCGAGTTTTAGCGTCGATTCGCTGGCTTGTATCGGGAAACCCGTACGATTGTTGAATACAAGCGATCTGACCCAAACCCAACTCACGGGTTTTCTTTGGGATTTGGGAAATGGCACGCTCGATTCAGCCCATGTTTCTCCCCAGCTTAGCTACCAGAATAGTGGTCCCAAAACTATCAAACTCACGGTGTTTGGTACGCCTCGTAGCTGTGCTTCACGGACGTTACAACGAACAATTCAGGTACGTGAGGCTCCCACCGCAGCATTTAGCGTAGGTGAAACATTCTGTTCGGCCGTACCCGTAAAGCTGACCAATGCATCGGTGGGAGCTACTGCTTATGAGTGGTATCTGGATGGAAGTCCGGTATCAACGGGCCAACACCCGGAAGTGTCCATTCCTTCGGGCGTTCATCAGTTGACGCTGAAAGCCTCGTATCTTAGTGTTTGTTCGGACTCAACTACTGAGGCTACCGCCGTACCAATGGATTCATGCTGGGTAGGTCTACCCGAAGCATTTACACCCGATGGCGTCGGTCCGAGTACCGGTGAACGGATAACCGTATTTGGGAATAAGCTAGAAAAGGTAAAGCTGTTCCGTATACTGAATCGTTGGGGAAATACGGTTTTTGAAAACAAGGACTTCACGCCCAACGATCGAGAGCTGGGCTGGAATGGAAAAGATTCGCGGGGCAACCCTATGCCTGCTGACCTCTATCAGTACGAATTAATCTATTCGTACGGCAATCGGGAAGACGAACCGAACCGTAAGGTGGGCACGTTTTATCTGTTGCGAAACAAGTAGGACCTATACCGGAAAGTACTAAATAGCTCGCCCCGATTCATAACCTTCTGGAATGATCGGGGCGTTACTGGTGGTGCCTGTGTGACGCAGGCCTTACGAATCTGCCCGCACAATCAGGGCCACGGCGTGAGCCGCAATTCCTTCTTTTTTTCCCACAAAACCCAGATGTTCAGAAGTAGTGGCTTTGATGGAGAGTTCCTCTTCATCGACCTGCATTACTTCAGCCAGTACCGCTTTCATGGCTGGAATGTGGGGATTGAGTTTAGGTTCCTGTAAAACTACGGTTACATCTACATTCCCTACTTCATACCCTTTTTCCCGAATCATTTCCAAAACGCGAGCCAGTAGAAGCTTGGAATCGACGCCTTTCCATTGCGGGTCTTTATCCGAGAAATGGTAGCCAATGTTTCGCAGATTGGCCGCCCCGAGTAGGGCATCACAGATGACGTGGCAAATAATATCCGCGTCAGAGTGCCCTTTGGCCCCGTGTGTATGCGGAATCTGAATGCCGCCGAGCCAGAAAGGGCGGTTTTCTTCTAATTGGTGAACGTCGTAGCCGTGTCCGACGCGAAAAGGAATCTTCATGCAATAGATGAGCTTTAGCCGGACAAAACTATGGATTTTTACGGGATCAGCCGGATTTAGGGCGTCAGCCGGTATTTGAGCGAAACCAGTAAGTACGGCAAAAAGCTGTAGTTCCGCATGTTATGTTCAATTTGGGGAATCTGATCGGGCAGGGTAGTGGCGTCGAGCAGGCCAGTGGTACTAAAATCAATTTTGGGACTTCCCAGGTAATAACACCCTAGTTCGAACCCAGCACCAAACCGATTTTTAGGAACGGCTCGGCCCACGCCCAACCCCAAATGCGGCGTTACCTGCCACCAGCGAAGTTTGAGTTGTACTTCACCAAAGTCTTCCGGCTTAATCTCAAAGTCATCAATCTTCAAACCCGTATCGGAGCTTCCCAGTACGGCGTAGCTTGGGCTAACCTGATAACCCAATCCACCGGTCAGACGAAAAGAACTTCTTGAAAAGGGAAACCAGTCCGCATGAGCTTGCAATAGATTCATGCGAACGAGCGGTGAAAGATGAATCTTAGAGTCATCGTTCACATCCACATCGAAAGGCTTTTTGTATCCGATGTGCGTAAATCCCAGCCGGAACTGCCAGGAGGACTGTTCACGAGGGCTGTAACCCAGCTCAGCTCCATAACCGAGCGTTCCGCCGAGTATACCCACGGAAAATTTTCGGGAAGGCGGATCGATACCGGGTTGAGCAAAAGCTGATGTACCAAGTGTACCCAGCAAGAGTACTAAAAGGCGGGTGTTCATAAACGTGGCGGCGTTTAAGGGTTCAACGGGTGTACGAAAGTAGTAACGTTGGTCAATACTAGCCGAAAAATTTCCGGCTAGTATTGATTTTTAACCCCACAAAAACGCGTTCCAGCGTTCAGATGACCCGTTTGAGTACCAAACTAGTCACCATTAATTGTCCTTTTCTACGGATGGCCATGAGAATTTCCTTGCCTTCCCCACGTTGTAGAATCTTGTATAAATCAGAGATGGAAAGATCGCGGCAAATTTCTCCGTTGACGCTGATCAACTCATCGCCAGCTTCGAGTCCGGCAAGCTCAGCGGGTGAGTTTCGTTCAATACGTTCAATCAGGTATTCGTCGTAATCAACGCCCTTGGCTACAATGTCCATGCCGCTCATGTTGTGTTCAAACGCTTCCCGCAGGCGGCGGCGGATGGGCTTCAGTACGACATATCGCTGCTGGTAATTGAAGGTTACTCGGAATCGCCGTAATAATTCGCAACCGATATTACCCTGTCGTTCGAGATGCCGTCCCAGTTTCATGCCGTAGGCCAGACTATCGGGAAAGGAGGCAATCAGATTGGTGAGTTCGAGTTTGTTGCCAATCCGGATTTTTTCCACGCGGCCCAGACTACCATTGATTACCCCGCTCAATCCACGGCCTAGCTGCGTGCGGATGACTTTATTGGGCAGGGGAATCTGATTACGCGAGTTTACATCCAGCGAAAGTGCGTGACCCGCTCCGGTATCAATAACCACCTTAAGCGGTACCGTACGAGCTTTATCTACCAGAGCTACTGCGTTCAGGTAAGGCTTAGCATCTTCGATGGTAATCGCGAATTGATCGCCTTTTCGGCGTTTATAGCGATAGTGACTGGGTTCCTCCAAAAGAAGTTCTTTGTGGGAAAAATCAATGGTTACGACAAAGTGATTGAACAACTCATAACCGAAAATCCCGTGAATGGGCATGCCCACGTACTCCGATATTTGCAGAATATCCTGATCAAGCACCACAATATTCTGATTACCACCTCGCATGTGGCCCATCTGAATGGCGTTGCCGACCATAACCGTTGCCGACAGATGGCCGCCTTCACCCGCCCCGGCAATCTGTACTTTCCGAACGGGTTTCATGCCTCGAACAATGGGAACTTTAGGGTCCGTAATGAGTATAGTCGATACCCCTGAATCAAGAATAAAACGAAGCGTATCCGAATTGTTAATTCTGACGGGTACAATGATCAGATTCGCTTGTAATTCGAACGGAATACGGGTGGTCTTATGACGACCTTGAAGATACAGGCCAAAACGTTCCTGAGCCCAGGTAGTGGGAGTCAGGCCGAAAACCAGCCCGAACAGGAGTACGAGTGGTAAAGCGTGTTTCATGACTGTCGTGTTTTGGAAAAACTGACTTTAATGTACAAGCTTTCTGACTCATAATCAATACGCTACGCGACGATTTTAGCTTCACTTCGGCACTTTCGGGGATTTTCGCTACTTTCGTCGCCGGAATAAAAAACCAAAATGCCCTTTCTTAGGCAGCAAAGGCATTATTTGATTAATTAAAAGTAATCTTCTGATTTTTATATTTTTTTCGCACATGAGAAAAAAAATTGTTGCAGGTAACTGGAAAATGAATAAAACCGCCGAAGAAGCAGTAGCGCTGACTTCGGAAATTGTACACATGATTGCTGACGAAGTAACCAGCGACGTAGAAGTTGTACTCTGCGTTCCTTCGCTGTATCTGTCTACACTGCAGCAGTACGCAACCGGTCGGGTTTCGATAGGTGCTCAAAACATTCACCAAAAAGCTTCTGGAGCGTACACGGGCGAAATCTCGGCTCCAATGGTGAAATCGCTGAACATTCCTTACGTTATTCTCGGACACAGTGAGCGGCGTCAGTACTTTGGCGAAACCGACGAAATTCTGGCTGAAAAAGTAAACATCGCCCTGGAAAACGGACTGAAACCCATTTTCTGCTGCGGCGAATCGCTCGAACAACGTCAGAATGAAGATTACATCGCTCTGGTACAGGCTCAGTTGACGAATGCCCTGTTCCATCTTTCCGCTGAACAATTCGGCCAGCTCGTGATCGCGTACGAACCCATCTGGGCCATCGGTACGGGTCTGACGGCTTCGGCTCAACAGGCTCAGGATATGCACGCTGCTTTGCGGAGTCACATTGCCAGCAAATACGGAGCAGAAGTAGCTGACAACACTACCATTCAGTACGGCGGAAGCGTTAGTGCGGCCAATGCAGCCGAGCTTTTTTCCAGCCCGGACGTAGATGGTGGTCTGGTAGGCGGAGCTTCGCTGAAGTCACGGGACTTCGTAAACATCGTGAAAGCGATCTAATCGGCCGCTCGGAAGCAGCACAAGCTTTCGTACGTACGATTTGAAATATCTCTTGGAATGAGTGATTCTCCCACCGTGCGATGATCACTCATTCTTTTTTGTCGTAGGTAAACCATTTTAACGGGAGGTTCGTACTTTTTAAAAATCCAATTTTCTCAATCAAGCTTCCTACGTTTTTATTTTCTATTTTTGCCGCGATCGTACTTTCTTTCTACCGCTAAATAGGCTCTGAGTGCAATATTTTACCCTATTTTTTCGTGAAAAGAAGTACACAGCCTTAGCCATGATACAGCTACTATGATGAGATATTTCATAAAGCGACTTTTTTTCGTACAATTTATTGCTCTGATCGGATTCAGTTTGACGGTAGTCGCTCAATCAGCTTTACCCGCCCAGTCAAATCTGCGAATCATCTTTCCCGACCAATCCAACTGGAATGTACTGGAAGAAGGAAAGCCTTTTTCCTTTAAACTTCAGACGCGTCCCAGCCATCAGGATAGTACGGCCATTCGATTTAGTATTGTCGAAGGTCGGCAGGACGGTATGCAACTGGATTCAATCGGGAATTTCCAGTGGACGCCCAGCTACGATCTCGTAGACCGGATTCAGGGGAGCAAAACATTTACCGTACTTTTTGCCGCCAGTACGGATAAGGGCGATCAGGTACGTCGGAGTGCTGAGTTTCGGGTACTACACGTGAACCGGCCGCCCATCATTGGTGACCTGAAACCTTTTTACGTACAGTTTAACGTACAGAATATCTATCAGATTGATCCAAATGAAGTACGCGATCCGGATCAGGACCCAATCGTGTTCATTCCCATTACGGATCAATTGCCCGAAGGAGCAAAGTTATCGGCTCAAGGAGAATTTACCTGGAAGCCTTCGCAGACGCAGTTTAACAAACTCAAGACTTCACCGCTATACGTTGAGTTTTTTGTGGAGGACCAACCCACAAAAGCACGTACGAAAGGACGTCTAAAGATCGACGTTACGCAATTGGATTTGCCCCCGGTGGTTTCCGTCGTTCCCAACGTAAATACAATCAAACTGCGGGAGAATACGACCTTGAACCTGGCCTTGTACCTGACGGACCCTAACGGCGATCAGGATATTCAGGAATTCTCGTTCCTATCCGATAACCGTTCGATTCCGAAGGAGGCTCTCAAGAAAAATACTAACACGCAGTACGAGTTTATCTGGAAGCCGGATTATGATTTCGTCAAGGACCCGCTGGATACACTAGGCTTTAATCTGACCTTCTTCGTAATGGACAAAAGCCAGAAGCGGGACGAAAAGCGGATTCACGTAACGGTGGAAAACGCCGTCAACGAGCGTGAAAAGGACCTACAACTCTACATCCAGTACCGAACTTCATTGATTCGGGCCTGGGAGTTGATTGCTCAATTGAGCGAAAAGCAGGATGAACTCAGTAAGCTATATAGAAGAGCAAAGACCGGTAAGAAAAATCGCTCGGTGATGAATGCTGGTATTGGGGCAGGAACGGCAGTAGTACCATTGACCATTAATGGAGATGGTGGTGGAGCCGTTAATGCTCGGCGAATCATTCCAACCGTAGGTGGTACGGCGACCGCAACGGTAGGTACGCTGGAAGCGACGGAAGTGATTGGTCGCTCCATTAGTCCGCTGGTGGATCAGCTCAATAAGATCATCGTCAAGAAAAATGAATTACAGACCAAGGGAGACATTTTTGCCCGGAAGTACAACCTCAAATCTGCTCGTAGAGGGCAGAGTGGACAGACTTTCGCCAAAGATCTCGATGACTTCGAAGCTTCCATGAAAGTAAACGACCTGTTAGCCCTGGAACTGGATGCCGGTTGGCAGGATCGCAATAAGCCCAAAAGCCAGGAACAGCAGGACAAGAGTCTGCAACGAACCTTCCGGGATTTCGTACCCTTTGAAGAGTAATCATTCCAAGAGGCCTAAAAAAGCGGAAAAGATACCTTTTCCGCTTTTTTAGGCTATATTCAATTCCTAACTGAATTTATCTCCGATTCATGATCGAAACGTCCCGTCTTCGTCTACTAGCTTGTGATCTAACGCTTTGGGAAGCCGTATTGGCTGGTAATAATGTACTTAGCCAAGTGATTGGAGCCAATGTACCGCGTCGCTGGACTGAGAATATGGATGCTTTTCCGGAATTCTATCAGCAGGTCAAGAAAGATCCTTCGCTTGAAAAATGGGGAGCACATTTGATCATTTATCGTCCGGAGAACCTGCTGATTGGCAGTTGCGGGTACAAGGGGCAACCCAGCGATCAGGGCGAAGTAGAAATCGGGTATGAAATTAAAATTAGTCATCGGGACCGTGGATTAGCTACCGAAGCCGCCAATGCCCTGGTCGATTACGCCTTTACCTTTCCGGAAGTACGTACCATTGTCGCTCATACGGTTGATGAAGAAAACCCGTCGACCAAAGTCTTAAGCAAAGTAGGTTTCCAGAAGAAAACCCAGGTACTCCACCCCGAAGAGGGCTTGCTTTGGCGGTGGGAACTGACTCGCTAGTATTCCATCGCACGTGCCATTCCCAATACGGGCGAAAGCTTTCGAAAAGGAGATTTCTTTAGAGATTTCGGATTCTGCTTTCCAGATCATCTTCCGGTTTCAGATTGAGTCGTTTACGGAGGCGATACCGGGCGGTATTGACACTTTGAGGCGAAATACCCAGAATATCCGCAATTTCCTTCGTACTGAGATTCATTTTCAGCAAAGCCATCAGCCGCAAGTCGTTGGAACTAAGTGAGGGAAATTCCCCGGTAATCCGCTCAAAAAACTGAGGGTGTACATTTTCAAACACATCCTTGAAGTAGCTCCACTTGTCCTCGCCGTGTAGATACGTGGTAATCTGGGCGGGAATCCGGCGTATATCCGGTAAACTTTCCTGCTGAATCTGTTGCCTGATTTCTTCCAAAAAACGGCTGTACTTCACTTCCTGGAGCGTATAACTGGTCAGCTCGCGACTCCGTTGCTCCAATTCCTCCTCCCGTTGCTGCTTTTCCTGTTCCAGTAGCTGGGCGTACGTACCCAGCTGTTGGTTCTGCTGCTGAATCACATTCAGGTTCAGAAACATCTGTACTTCCGTGTTATAGAAGTAAGTGGAAGCAATGAAAAGCATGACGGTCACTCCCGTGCACTCAAAGAGCCGAATGGTCTTTTCATCGGTATTGGCTACTGGGGTGATATAAATCAAAAGCAGCATGGAAAGGAGGCCCACCAGCGAAATGGTTAGCCGGGGGCGCCAGTCGGTCAAAAAGATAATCTGTGCCGCAATCAAGGAAACGAAATAAAATACGATGGACTGCCGGGCCTTGTACACCAAGAGCGAACGAATAAATAGGTACAAACAGGTCAGCGTGATGTTGGCGTAGTAGGCGATTCGGGCTTTGGGAGAAAGCTGTAGTGTTCCCCGGGGCCAGAGAGTTAATGTATACACTGCTGTAAGCAAACAAAGTCCCAAAAGGACTTGCGTATACATTAAGTAGCCACCAATCCCATCATCAAAGGATTGACCTCTTCGGTACGCGACCCAATCCAAAATAATTAGTTCCAGAAAATAGGCTACTGTAGCCCAAGCTAATAAATAGATTCGACTACGAATTAATTGAATACGATGCTGACTAAAAGCTTCTATGTATTCATAGGGAACGCGTGTAAAAAGACGAGTAATAGACCAGGACATTTAGGCGGAATTAATGCAGGACAAAAATGTATTTAAAAACACTATTTTACAATTTGTCTATTGAGAGTCTATGTGTAAAAATAACTTCCTAAGCTCAGAAAGCCCACTTTTGCGGTATGAAATGAGAGAAAAATAATATAATATCTATACGTTAAAACAAACCTTGTATGGCTTTGAATATAAAATTTAACAATAATTTATTATGAAGATAAGGCCGGTAATAAAGATTAATTTAAGTCTGAAATTTATCAAAAGATAAGTTATTAAAAGAATTTAAGTAAGCGTTAACTTGATGTGTAATTCCAAATTCTCCCCAAACTTTTCACCTATTGTCCTTGCTAGTTATGAACCCTGTAAACACCGCTTGTCCCTATTGTAAATCTATCGCAACGCAAAGACGGCGAAGACCCCTTGTTGTAAAGTACTTATTGTTTTTTCTTCCCCTGCGGTGGTATCTATGTGAAGGGTGTCGTCGAACATTTTTCAAGATTCACTAAGAAAACCAGTTCCAAAAAGGAAAGCCCGGCTTGCAAGAGCCGGGTTTTCCTTTTTGTTGAATCAAAACAAGATTCCCCATCCGAAGGTGTCGTTCATGAATTTTCGCCTTCTGCTACCCCAGCACGGTTCGGATAGTTGTTTCTCTGAACACTTGTTATTTGTTTTGAGAAACGAACCAGTATAATAGCAAGCAGACGTGGTTAGAATTTACTACAAGGAAGGAAAGCAAATCCGGCGTGAAAACGATGTAAAGGAACTGGGCCATTTAAAAAATGTAATCTGGATCGATTTGCAGTCGGCTAGTCAGGAGGAAGAGGAATGGGTAGAAAATAAATACACGGTTAGTTTTCAGACACCCCAGGAAATCGTAGAAATTGAAAGTTCTGCCCGATTCTTCGAGCAGAACGATGCATTGAATGCCAACTCTAACTTCCTGAGTATTGATACCGAAGGATTCCGTACGTATCCGGTTTCAATGATTCTGCGGAATGGCACCTTGTTTACGTACCGACGGGGCGACTCGAAAACCTTCGCCGATACGGTGAAGCGAATGAAAGTCACCGGTGACGAGACCTTTCAGATTGGAGCCGACATTTTCATTTTATTGCTGGAAACCCGCATTGAAACCGATGCCGATTTGCTTGAATCTATTTCAAGGGACGTTTCCTTACTCTCAAAATCGCTGACGGCCGACCAGAAACCGCGTCAGGAAGTACTGATTCGCATCAATACGCTCCAGGAAAATACCATGTTGCTGCGGGAAACCATCATTGATAAACAGCGGGTACTTTCCAACGTACTGCGAAGCTCCCTGTTTCCTGATTCGCACCGGGAACGCCTTCGGCTGGTACTGAAAGATATTAGTTCACTGCTCGAATATTCCACCTTTAACTTTGAACGCCTGGAGTATCTCCAGAACACGTTTATGGGTCTGGTCAATCTGGAACAAAACCAGATTATCAAAATCTTTACGGTGGTAACGATTGTCTTCATGCCGCCTACGCTTATTGCGGGGATCTACGGGATGAACTTCGATCACCTGCCTTCCACGGGTTCGCCGATTGGCTTCTGGCTGTCACTGGCCTTGATGATGCTCTCCTCGCTGTCGGTACTGGGATGGTTCCGACGGAAACACTGGATTTAATCATTTTTTGGTTATATCTTTTCTGCCTTGTAGAAAATACAAAACATTAATCAATACTTCTAAACGAATGAATACGCATCCTTTCTGGAGTAGACCGGCTCGCTGGGGGCTGGCTTTTTCGCTGGCTGGCGGGTTATTTTCGCTGCTTGCCGTACAGCAAAATCCCGTATCCCGAACCATCAATGCTCTAATGGATTCAGTACTGACGGATGCTCAAAAACGGCTACCCGAGAATGCCCTGCGAACGCTAAAAACCGTGGATGGGCTGCAAGTGCGAACCTACGCAACCGAGCCCATGCTGCAGAATCCCACCAATATGGACGTGGATGAGCGGGGACGGGTCTGGATCACCGAGGCGTATAACTATCGTCCGGCGATTAATGGTAACCCCACAACTGACAAAGGAGACCGCATCGTCATTCTGGAGGATACCAATGGGGACGGCAAAGCGGACGTCCAGAAAGTCTGGTATCAGGGGCCAGAACTGAATGCTCCGTTGGGAATATTGGTACTGGGCAACAAAGCGATTGTGTCGCAAAGCCCCTATGTCTGGTTGTTTGAAGATACGGACGGCGATGATAAGGCCGATAAAAAAACGGTTATTTTCCAGGGAATTGAAGGTGAACAGCACGACCATGGCATGCATACCTTCGTCTTTGGTCCGGATGGAAAACTATATTTCAACTTCGGAAACGAAGGGAAACAGTTGCGGGATGCGAAGGGAAATCTCATCAAAGATCAGGATGGCGACCCCATTCAAACGGGAAATAAAAACAAGTACAAACAAGGCATGGCGTTCCGCTGTGACCTGGATTTTACGAACATAGAGGTACTGGCTCACAATTTCCGAAATCCGTTCGAGCTGGCCGTAGATAGTTACGGGACCGTCTGGCAGTCCGACAACGACGACGATGGTAACAAAGGCGTACGCATCAATTACGTCCTGGAAGGGGGCAACTATGGCTACACCGATGAAATGACCGGAGCCAACTGGCCCGCCAGCCGTACCAACGAAGAAAAGGAAACGCCCCTCAAACACTGGCACCTGAATGACCCCGGCGTAGTACCTAACCTGTTGCAAACCGGCAGTGGTTCGCCTACGGGGATCGTCATCTATGAAGGCGATTTGTTACCCGCCGTGTACCGAAATCAAATGATTCACTGTGAACCGGGCCACAATGTAGTCCGGAGTTATCCCGTAACACCGAGCGGAGCGGGGTATACCGCAACTATTGAAAATTTACTCAAAAATGACGGCGACCGCTGGTTCCGGCCTTCGGATGTTTCGGTGGCTCCCGACGGTTCTTTACTCATTGCCGACTGGTACGATCCGGGTGTGGGTGGTCACCAGGCGGGCGATCAGACGCGGGGCCGGGTGTACCGCGTGGCTCCGACCAACCAATCGTATACGGCTCCCAGCTATCAGTACAATGATCCTAACGGTGCTTTGATGGCCCTGCAAAGTCCGAATATGTCAGTGCGGTACAAGGCCTGGAATGCATTGATGAAGCTAGGAGATCAGGCCGTCCCAGTACTTGAAAATCTCTGGCACTCGGACGCGAATCCCCGCATGCGGGCTCGGGCGTTCTGGGTACTGGCCAAAATGAAGGGACAGCCGTACGTAGAAGAAGCCTTGAAAGATGCCAACGCCGACTTGCGAATGGCGGGTTTGCGGGCGGCTCGTCAGCTGAACCTGAACGTGCTGGGGTACGTCCGTCAACTAGCGAAAGACTCGAACCCAGCCGTACGCCGCGAGTGTGCCATTGCCCTGCGGCATCAGAAGGCCCCCGAAGCTGCTGAACTTTGGGCTTCGTTGGCCGATCAGTACGATGGAAAAGATCGCTGGTATCTGGAGGCCTTAGGCGTTGGAGCTGACCGGCAGTGGGATAGTTACTTTGCGGCGTATACGAAATTGCATCCGAAGCCGACGGCAACGGCCGCTGAAAAAGACATCGTTTGGCGGGCTCGTACGGATCTGGCCATTCCTTACCTATACCAACTCATTACGGATGATCAGTTGTCGTTATCGAACGAACGGCTGCGGTATTTCCGGGCCTTTGATTTTCACCAGGGAAACGTGAAATCAGAAACACTGGTGAAACTGTTGCAGGGCAATTCGACGCGTCAGGCGGAGTTGACCAAGCTGGCCTTGATGCACATGGATGCGGATTTCGTTCGGAATAACCCTACTGCCAAAGCCACGTTACGGAAGCTAATGGCTACCCTCAACAACGGTGAATACCTGGTGTACGCTACCCGCTACAGTTTACCCGAAGAGAACCCTAAATTATTACGAACGGCCCTCGATCCGCTGGATGAAAACCTGGGCCGCATCGCGATGAATCAGCTACTCGTTCAGGGAGGGGGCTCGCAGGTAAAGGCGATTTTGTACGGTAAAGACGAAGCTAAAATCCGAAAAGCATTGACGGCCCTACGCAAGGTGGGTACGAAGGAATCCATCAGTTACCTGTCTGCTCTGGCTCTGGATAAACGTCAGCCGAAGTGGGTACGGCAGTTGGCTACCCGTAATCTGGGCGGCTCGATGATGGGTGAAGACGAAATTCTGGTTTTACTCAAGGATGGTAAAATCGAAAAAGAATACATTACCTATGCCGTACAGGGGGTGGCTAATGCCTGGCGAAAAGCCGTAAGTAAGGAAGCCGCCAGCTACTTAAGCGGCGAAACGACCACCGGAAAACCACTGCCCAAAATCGATGAATTACTGGCTCTGCAGGGAGACGTTCAGCGGGGGGTTAAAGTATTCGCTCAGAACTGTGCGATTTGTCACCAGGTCAACGGTCAGGGAGCGGATTTTGGACCGAAGCTCTCGGAAATTGGCTCTAAACTGCCTAAGGAAGGTCAGTACATGGCCATTCTGTACCCTTCAGCAGGTATCAGTTTTGGCTTTGAAGGCTGGGAAGTTCAACTGAAAGATGGTTCTTCGCTGGCGGGTATCGTAGCGAGCAAGACCGAATCAGATCTGGATTTAAAATATCCCGGTGGTACGAGCCAACGCCTGAAAATGACCCAGGTCAAGAGCATGAAGCAACAAGCCGACTCCATGATGCCTTCCGGACTGCACGAAAACCTTAGTAATCAGGATTTAGCGGATTTGGTAGAGTACTTGATGTCTCTGAAGAAAAAATAAACGTTTATGAGTAGGAAAACCGGGAATGCCAATTCCCGGTTTTTTTATGGGCTACGAATCGTAAACATAAATTACGGTGGAAGAAGTAGGCCGCATTTTCTCGCCATTCCCGATTCCTTTTGTTTCTTTGCGGTTCCAACACGTAGTACTTCCTTCGCATGAAAAAAGTCTGTTTGCTGAGTATTTCTTTGTTTCTGTCTTCCCTTTCCGTATTTGCTCAGCGTGAAGCTGACCCCCGATGGGTCTTTATGATGGGATTGAACGGTACGGACATGAGCCGTAGCCTCGTGCCGAATACCGGCGAACCCATGATTAAACCCGCCTTTACCTTCGGCTTTGCCCGTAATATTGAACTGGTGCCTAAAATGCTAGGAATCAACGTAGGACTGCGGTACAGTCCGCGGGGGTACTGGTCTGAACAACGCTATCCGGAAAAAGAATACACGTCTGGTGATAACAATACCTTCCGGTTTGCCGAACGTACCCGTAGCTGGAATGCCCTGCATTACCTGGATATTCCTGTGGATGTGGTGCTGCAGGTAGGCGGTGAACGCACGAAGTTTTATGCTTCGGCCGGAGGTTACGTAGGCTACGGCTTTTACGGAAAAAATAAGGTGCGTTTTAATAAGGTTGGCTTTGCAGCTGACTCCACCAACGGGAGCTTTGAACCCGTTGAAGCCTATCACCGGGTAAACGTAGATCCTTTTAAAGAAAGCCTGAAACGTCTGGATTATGGCTTCAATGTATCGGTTGGGATTCGTCGGAATTATACGGTATTGGGCCTTACCTACAGCCAGGGACTAGCTGATGTCTCGAATCTGGCCCGGAACGGGTCCATTTCCAATCGTTCGTTTGGACTGTTTATCAAATACTATTTTGACGACGCATTCTAAACAAAAATACGTTTGTCAGACTTGTATGTTCGAATTCTTATGGAGGTTATTTGTTAAAGACACACCTCTTTTTTGTCATCTAATCCACGGTTTTGTATGAGATATTTGATTTGGGTTTTTGTTCTGCTGTTTCCAGCGGCTGTCTGGGGACAGAGTAAATTAATATTCAAAGCGGGTGGTAACGTGTCCAGTATGAGTCAGGCGTTGAGTTCAGAGCTGGATGCCCCCATTTCAAAGGCGGGTTTTCATGCCGGTCTTGGCTCCGATATTCCACTGGATGCGAAAAATACACTCAGTATTCAGCCCACGTTACTGTTTGTGCAACGAGGCTACATCGCTGATTTCAAGGTAGGCACGCGAAGAGCGACAACGACCCTGAATTATCTGGACTTACCTGTCAATCTGATGTGGAAAATCGGTAATGAAGAAAAGAATACGAAATTCTTACTCTTTGGCGGGGGATACGTAGCCTGCGGCATTGGCGGCAAAACCCGTGAACGCGAAAACGGAAGTGTACAGAGTGAGTACAGCATTCGGTATAATTATGATCTGCAGCGGTTCGATTACGGCGTACAGGGCGGCGTAGGCGTACAATTTGATTACTTTCAGCTAACGGCCTTTTATCAGCAGGGACTGACGAATGTCTCGGACATGGCGACCAATGCCAAAAACCAGACGTTCGGTATCAGCTTCAGTTATTTATTTGACAACATTTTTTAGTAACCCCATTCGGCTTGCTTACCGAACGTAGGGTACCGATCCCGGATGATGGATCACTGATCATTGAAAATATGTTATTACCAGCAGTCTTTGAGGCGTTTAATGAGTTAAATGTATTAGTTATCGGCGACGTGATGATCGACAGCTACGTATTCGGTCGCGTCGATCGTATTTCGCCCGAAGCTCCCGTTCCCGTCGTGGTCGCCCAAAATCGGGAATTTCGTCTGGGAGGAGCCGGAAACGTACTTTTGAATGTACAGGCTCTCGGAGCAAAGGCCATTGCCTGCTCGGTGATTGGGAAGGACTCCTACGGCGATGAGCTGTGTCATTTGCTGGAAAGTAAAGGGCTCGCCACGTCGGGAATTGTGCGGAGTAAGGAACGCATTACCACGGTGAAAGAACGGATCATTGCGGGTAGTCAACAGGTGGTGCGAGTAGATACTGAAACGGACGCTCCGATTTCCGGGGAAGAACGGGAAGCCTTGCTGGTTAAAATCAGCGAGCTTGCCAGCAGTTGCCAGGTCATCATCTTTGAAGATTACGACAAAGGAGTTATCTCCAAAGAACTCATTGAAGAAGTCGTGGCAATGGCCCGCGAGCGGAATATTCCGACGGTAGTAGATCCGAAAAAGCGAAACTTTCTCCATTATAAAGGAACCACGCTTTTCAAACCCAATTTGAAAGAATTACGCGAAGGGCTTAACATCAGCTTCGATGTACGCAAACCCGTCGAACTTGAATCTGCCGCTCAGCAACTTAAAGAGGCCTTGTCGTTGGGTGGTACACTGATTACCCTTTCTGAACGCGGCGTCTATATTGATTTTCAGGAACAAAAATGCCATTTGCCCGCCCATATTCGTCAGATTGCGGACGTATCAGGGGCAGGCGATACGGTGATTAGTATTGCAGCCTGTTGTGTAGCCCTGGGACTCTCACCCAAACAGATCGCGGGCCTTTCCAACCTAGGGGGTGGCCTCGTCTGCGAAGAGGTAGGTGTAGTACCCATCAATAAATCTCTTCTGTTATCAGAAGCCTTATTGGCTGAAGTATAGGAGAAGTAGGCATTGAAGCTTTTACGTATGAAAAATTACCTGTTGCTCTTGCTGGTACTGCTAAGTGTCGCCTGTGCCAAGACCAAGCCGGTTGAAGCCATTGGTGGGATAAAACCCGTGGATATCTACACCCGGATGGAAAAAGAAGGGTATACGACGCTTAAGAACATTGGCGGAAAATCAGGCAATAGCTGGACGAACCGGAAAAGTACGGATTCTACGGAGTACATGATCGTGACGATGAGTTCGGACGTGAATACTGTTGAATCCGTGAAGGCGACTGCAACGATTACGCCCAGCAAAAACATTCGCAATACACTTCCCTTTTTTGTATTGATCGGAACCTTACCCTACGACGGTGCGGACCCCTCGGGTGTGATTCGCTGGCTGGAAACGAATTTCGATACGAAGAAATCGGTGGAAACCACTATTGGCGATGCTACCTTTACCTTGCTTAGCCCTTCGGCTTCTTCTCGCGTGCTACGCATTGAAAAGAATAAAGCCCTCAAGTAAATTCAAGTAAATAGGGTATACCCAAAAGCCCGTTCGTTCAAGTACTTGAACGAACGGGCTTTTGGCTGGTATAAAAATTCGTTAAAAACGAAATTCCTTTACGGTTTGGATGAAGCAACGAACCTTATCGGGATCCGTATCGGGATACACGCCGTGGCCGAGGTTGGCGATGTGTTTCTGTCCACCAAATTGACGTAGCATGTCCTGCGTTTGCTGTTTGATCTCGTCGAAATCGCTGTAGAGTACGCAAGGGTCCAGATTTCCCTGTAACACCTTATCCGGAATCATTTCCCGGCTTTCGGCAATGTCCATATTCCAGTCGAGTCCTACGACTGAACAGTTGAGAGCATTCATTTCCCGCCGGGCAAAAAACGCACCTTTAGCAAATACAGTCACGGGCACCAACGCCTGAAGGGCCTCGCTGATCTGAGCAATGTAGGGTAGCGAAAATTCCCGGTACTGCTGCGGCGACAAAATGCCCGCCCAGGAATCGAAAATCTGCACCAGGTTCGCTCCGGCAGCTACCTGAGCTTTTAGATAGGCAATGGTCGTATCGGTAATTTTCTGGAGGAGGCGGTGGGAGAGTTCCGGTTCCGCGTAGAGGTATTTCTTCGCTACCGAGAACGTCTTGGAGCCTTTGCCTTCCAGCATATAACAAAGAATCGTGAACGGTGCTCCGGCAAAACCGATGAGCGGTACGCGTCCATTGAGTTCTTTTTTGGTGATTCGAATGGCATCCAGCACGTATTTCAATTCCACTTCTGGATCGGCTACTTTCAGTTTATCTACGTCTGCCAGGGTCTTGACCGTAGTAGGGAATACCGGTCCTCGAGCTTCGATCATTTCGTAGGGAAGGCCCATGGCTTCCGGTACCACCAGAATATCGGAGAAAATAATGGCCGCATCTACGCCAAGCAAATCAACGGGCTGAATGGTGACCTCGGCCGCCAGTTCGGGCGTCGTACATAAATGGATGAAGCTACCCGCCTGAGCTCGTACGGCCCGGTATTCGGGCAAAATCCGGCCGGCCTGTCGCATCATCCACACGGGTACTCGTTCGACCTGTTCGCCCCGAGCGGCCCGTAAAAACAAATCATTCTGAAGGATTTCCATACCACAAAGGTACGAGGGAGATGAGAGTTTGCAGTTTTCAGTTTAGAGTTTTCAATTGAGAACCGCTATGGTTTGAATCGATTGGCCAATGCGCTTTCGGATTGCAAATCCAAAAGCGATCTGTAAGGGATTGTTAAGTCCGTGCCTTACCAATGCACAGCAGGCGGGTTGCGGGTTACAAATCTGGAACAGCGAGACCATTTAACGCTCTTTCGGATTTACGATAGCTGAGTTGACTGGCGGTCATTCAACAACGCTAAACGGCTGCGGTAAGTACTTCAAACGCTAAGCGACAGGGCCTCCAAACTGAAAACTCTAAACCGAAAACTCCAAACTCACTCGTACCTTTGTAGGAAATTTGGAATCGATGAAGATTAAAGAAGCCGTTTTTCTGGTTAGTAATACCGATTGGCAAAAATGCCCCGCCCCCGACCGCCCCGAATATGCCTTTATCGGACGGTCGAACGTTGGTAAATCCTCGCTGATCAATTCGCTGGTACGGCGGAAGGATCTGGCAAAGACTTCCCAAACCCCTGGTAAGACCCAATTGATCAATCATTTTTCGGTTGACAATTCCTGGTACCTGGTCGATTTACCCGGTTATGGCTACGCCAAGCTCAGCAAAAGTGAGCGGGAAAAGTTCGAACCCATGATTTTCGGGTACCTCGAAAATCGGCCTAATCTGATCTGTACGTTTGTGCTGGTGGATATTCGGCACGATCCGATGTCCATTGATCTGGAGTTTATGACGCAATTGACAGAAGCGGGGGTACCCTTTTATCTGGTGTTTACCAAAGCCGATAAACTGAGCAAATCCCAAGTAGAACCGAAAGTGAAAAAGTACCGCGATGGCTTTTTACAATTTTTTTCGGAAATGCCGAAATACTTCGTCACCTCTTCCGTTGACGGAGTAGGCCGCGACGAAATTGCGGAAGCGATTGGAGAATTGAACGCGGATTTTCGGGGTGTTCGGCGGTAATCGGGCAAGGATTGGCTACTTTTGCGGTTCCATTTACCGAAAAAGGTCATTGCCTTATACGTTGAGCCTTGGTAAGGAGTCATGATCTCGCTCATAATCAAACGGTTATGAGGCTATCATGTGAATACGGAAAAAACAGTTTTTGTCAAATAAATTCGATTACATGGAATTGTTGAAAGAAATCGCCCATATCTCCGGAAAGCCCGGTTTATACCGCATTTTGAAGCCTACTCGTACGGGAGTTATTGTTGAAACCATCGACGAGAAAAAAGGCCGTACCGTTGTAGGAGCAAACGCCCGGGTTTCGGTACTGAAAGAAATTTCCGTATATTCCGATAGCGAAGAAGGCTCAAAACCCCTGCCCGATATTTTTGCGGCCATTCGTGAGAAACACGGCGAAAAAGTAGAAATCGACGCTAAAAACGCCAGCGAAACTGAACTGCGTGAGTTCCTGGGTGAGGTATTTCCGGAATTCGACCGGGAGAAAGTGTATCCTTCGGACATTCGTAAAATGATTTCCTGGTATAACCTGCTATCTTCCTATCTGCCCGAAGTATTCGAGGTGAAGGAAGAAAATACGGAAGAAGAAAAAGCTGCTTAAGCTATTTCCTAGCACAAGCAAAAAGGCCGCGAAGAAATCGTTCTTCGCGGCCTTTTTGCTTCGCACTGATTAGCCAAATAATTCAC
The DNA here is from genome assembly GCF_002943425.1 of Siphonobacter curvatus. Lineage (NCBI taxonomy): Bacteria > Pseudomonadati > Bacteroidota > Cytophagia > Cytophagales > Cytophagaceae > Siphonobacter > Siphonobacter curvatus. The sequence continues at coordinate 3,495,988 of NZ_PTRA01000001.1, read as the reverse complement.
TCGAAAGGTACCGATCACCCCGGTCGCAGATGATGCAGACGATGACGCCGCTTTCCAGTTCGGAAGCTAGCTTCAAAGCCGCTGATACGCAGCCACCGGAACTCATGCCCCCAAAAATTCCCTCGACCCGGGCCAGCTGACGCGTCATCGCTACAGCGTCGGCCTCGGCTACATCCATGGTACGGTCGACTCGACTGGGATCAAAAATTTTCGGCAGGTACTCCGTAGGCCAGCGGCGAATACCGGGAATGGACGATCCTTCAGTAGGCTGACAGCCGACGATCTGGATGTTCGGATTTTGCTCTTTCAGGTACAGAGAATTGCCCATGATCGTACCCGTCGTACCCATCGAACTGACGAAGTGCGTAATCGTGCCGTTGGTATCCCGCCAGATTTCCGGACCGGTGCCTTTGTAATGAGCCAGGTAATTATCCGGATTCGCAAACTGATTGAGTTGGTAGTGGGTGCCCGCGTCGGCCTTGTTTTGGGCGTAGTCGCGGCAGGCTTCAATACTTTCCAGCAGCGTTACTTTCGCTCCGAAGGCCTCCATCGTTAATACGCGTTCGCGGGTCGAATTCTGCGGCATCACCAGCTCGATAGTCAAATCATACAGGCGGGCAATCATAGCCAGAGCAATGCCTGTATTCCCACTGGTCGCTTCAATCAATGAAGTATTGGACTGAATATCACCCCGTTCCAACGCACTACGAATCATATTCAGGGCCGGACGATCCTTCACGCTGCCGCCGGGGTTGTGCCCCTCGAGCTTACCAAAAATTTTAACCTTGGGATTGTTATGTAATCGCGTAATTTCTACCAGCGGGGTATTGCCTATAAAATCGAGAAGAGAAGCCATAGAAGCGAATGTTATCGTCCGAATACTAACTGCGGGGCAAAGTAAAAGATTGCTCCTGAAAATACACGGATTAACTAGACTTTCCCTAATTCACTAGGAAGAAGCAACGCAGTACCAGCCCATGGTTGCGGATGAGTAACAACCTCAAAACGATTTGACACCCGCTTTTTTTACTTTCGCAATCACAAATAGTCCAATGGCTTTTCCCTGTTCCTGCCCTTGTTCAATGGCATCCCGGTAATGGATTCCGCCGTAAAGCCGGGAAATGGCTGCTTCTTCGGCTGCCTGCCGAAACGATTGAAACGATCGCGTAGGAAGATCAAAGATGACCTCTGTCGTATCCGTAAAGGCAAAACGATCGCCCAGCAAGTACGTCAACACTTCGGAAACCGCCGTGGAAATGACGCTGTGCCCGCTGGTATATTCGGGAAAGGGCGGGGTTTGTAACAACGGTTGCCAGGTCTTATCGATTTGTTGCTGAATGTACGTTTCTGGGCGAATCCGATTACTCCGGTATTTTTCATCCCAGCAGCTAATGAACGCGTCGTGCAGGGTCATGGCGGTTAAGGCCAGTACGAATACGGATCGGTTAAAGCTCAGTTTGGCCTGCGTGGTCGCAATACTGGTAATGTTCATCCAGTGGCCTCCGGGACTGATTTTCTTGAAACCGATCATCATGTGACCCGACGTATTGATCGCAAAAGGATTACAATCCCAGTAGGAGGCAATGAAACGGTGGTCCGTATTCAGCGTTTTGCCTTTCTGGTAAACTTCGTACGCCAGCTTATAGAAATTACTGCTGGAATCCCTGCTGAACGTAACGGGACGTTTGGGTGCAAACTGACTACAGGAATCCATCATAAACGGACGAATGGTCTTCCAGTGCGGCTCGATCGCTTCAATGTATCCCGGAGGCGTGGGATACCAGTAACCTTCTCCTTTCACCGGACGGTAACGAAGTCGGGTACTGAGTTGGTTATAACGGTCAGTAAGTGCATACGCAAGGACGTGTTTAGCCATGACCTGAGCAGCGTCAATGGCGGCATCAATGGTTGGTTGCGGCTGTCCTTCGGCGAGCCATTTTTCAACCAGTTTTTTCTGATCTTCCTCGAGCATGTAGCCGGAAGGGAGAATCAGTCGACCCGTTTCCAAAATGCAGTAGGTAGCAGCCAGGGCGTAATCGTACGACTGAACCGAAGACAAATCGGGTTTTTTGAAATCACGGGCTAACCGGGTAGGCGAGGGGATTTTTGAATCATTTCGGGAGACAAATTCCTGGGCTCCCAGGAGGCAGTAGGAATAAAAACGAGCAGCAGCCGGAGGATTGACGACATCGTGAATCATCACCATGGTTACGGCAAAAACCGAAGGTTGCAGATGCTGGGCGGGATTCGGTTTTTCCGCCCATACCATGGATATGGTACTAAAAAAAATCAGCAAAAAACGTTTCATTTCACTTGGTAGAATTGCAGGGGCTGATCAAAAGCCCCAATGACTAAGTAATCCTGATTGTTCACCCGCAGGCTCAAAACCGATTTCACATCTCCGCTCACTGATAAGCCGGATTCCATCTGATTGACGTAGTCAAACTCCAGACCTCTGGCCCGGAGCAGGCAACCATAGTTGGCATCCATCGTGCCGATTTTGAGGCGGTTATAGGATTTGTTGCCCAGCAAGAGTACATCCGTCTGGTGGTGATGGGTAAAGTCGCCCGCGAGAATCTGCGTAACGGGAGCAAACTGAGCCTGAATCGGCAACGGCATCTTTTTAAACGTTCCCTGATCCCGGCGGAAGCAGACGGTATGGGCTTCGGTTACAGTCCACTTTAAAGCGGAACTCAATTGTTCGGGGGAGAGAATCTTGTCAATCGTTGCTTCGGAGTAATCCTTGTATGAAATGAATTTCCGACGCATCGGAAAAATCTGATCGTTCAATTCATCCCGACTCACGAAGGGATACGACTTGTTCTGCATGTAAAAACAGAACAGCGGATCGATGGAGCCATTATTATCAAAATCGGCGTAGTACAGCTCGCCCGGTTGTTGCGGCGAAACCTTGATTTGCGTATTCATACCCAGGTTCCCAGCAATGATGTCTTTTTGACCGTCGTTATCCAGATCATACACCAGAAGACTGGACCAGAATCCGTTTTCCTGTTGAGGAAAGTATTCGTTAGACTGATCCGAAAAACCTTCAGGCGTATTTTTGAAAACTTTGATGGGCATAAACTCGCCACAGAGAATGAGGTCTTTGCGTCCATCCTGATCCAGATCTTCCCATTGAGCATCGGTAACCATGCCGTTGACCGGGAATCGATGGGCCGTGAAGGTTCCTTTTCCGTCGTTTTCCAGTAGATACGAAGTGGGGCTTAGCGGGTATTTGCCCGGAATGACTCTCCCGCCTACAAATACATCCAAGTCCCCATCCATATCATAATCCGCGACCCGCACGCAGGATTTACTGCTGGCGTTTACAGTGGGTAATGGAGCAAGCGTTAGATTCCCCTTTCCGTCGTTGAGGTACAGAAGATCCTGCAGGGAAGCCGAATTGGGTTCGAAAAGTGAATAGCCACCCATAGCTACGTACAGGTCATCGTAGCCATCGCCATTGGCATCGAAAAAGACCGCTGCTGCCGCCGCCGACATCAACTCATCTCCGATGACTAGCTTTTCAAGGGCCTGGAACGAACCATTTTTCTGCTGAATCAGGATTTTGCCCGTATTGGTCTGGTCGCCACCAATGAAGACATCTTCCAGCCCGTCCTTATTCACATCTCCCTTCGCCAGTACCGGACCCGTTTGGGAGTACATGGATAACATCAGCGGCTGTCGCTTGAAGTCATTTTCAGCGTAACCCTGGTGGGTATGGGCAAAAAGGGGCTTTACCGACTCGAATACGGTTGGCTTTTGAACCGTCGTGGCAGACCAGGGTAGAGTACTTTTCTGTTCGACTACGAGGCGTTGGTTCGCTTTTACCGCCTTGTGTAATTCCTGCGTTAAATCCGGCCAGATGATACGTACGGAATCAACTACGGTATGCGTACCCAGACCGAAGTGCAAGGTGAGGGGTTGCGAAGACAAATATCCCCGAACCGGCATCAATTCCTGGTACTGAAGGGCTCCCTGCGTGTACACGGTAACCTTGGCTCCCAGAGCATTTCGATTTCCTTTCGGTGAGCGTAAGGCAAATTGGATGTAATTACTGGTACCCGATTCACGACTCAGGTTTTGATACACTGAAACCGGATCGTTAATATTATTGACGATCAGTTCCAGATCACCGTCGTTGTCCAGATCCGCGTACGCGGCTCCATTGGAAACGCAGGGATTTGTCAACCCCCATTCCATCTGTTTGTTGGTGAACGTCAGATCATGGTTGTTTCGGAACACATAGTTGGGAAGCCGACTCGCCGGAATGGCTTTGATGAGGTCCATCATTTGCATGGGCTCCCGGTCCATGGCTTTTCGAATCTTGTAGTCGCCCCAGTATTTCAGGAAATCTTTGTTGGTAAAATCCCGCAAATAGCCATTGGATACGAACAGATCCTTGTATCCATCATTATCGTAATCGGCCAGGAGGGGGCTCCAGCTCCAGTCCGTACTGGCAACACCCGCCAGTTGAGCAATCTCACTAAAGGTACCATCGCCATTATTGAGTTGCAGCATGTTTCGCATGAACTGCTTGTGCAGATCCTGCTTGAGCATGAGGTCATACGACTCGTAGTTTTCCTGAAGTTGCAGGGTTTTCTGGCGACGGTTATCCTCCGGAAGCATATCCAGTGAGACAATATCGGCCCAGCCGTCATTGTTGTAATCGGCAATGTCGAGTCCCATCGAAAACTGGGATAGATGGCGGAAGGCCTGTTTGCTTACTTCCCTAAAGGTGCCGTCTTTATTGTTCAGATACAGGTAATCTGGTTCGTTGTAGTCGTTCGTTACGTAAATGTCCTGCCAGCCATCTTTGTTGAGGTCTGTGACAACGACGCCCAGACCATACGTCAGGGTATGCTGGCGAATGCCCGCTTTTTTCGTGACTTCGACAAAGTGATTACCCCGGTTTTCGAAAAGTTTGTTACCAGACAATTCGTCCACATCATTGCGGTACTTGTACAATTCCAAGTTGTCGTACTTTCCTACGCTGTGATTGAGCAACAGCAGGTCCAGGTCTCCATCGTTGTCGTAATCAAAAAAAGCCGATTGAAAACTATAGGAGGGATCATCCAGGCCATATTCTTTGGCCTGTTCTTTAAACGTCAGATTGCCCTGATTGATGAATAACTGTTTACGCCGTTTGTCGAGGTCGCCTTTGCCCATGTAACAAACGAAAATGTCGAGCAGGCCATCGTTGTTGACATCGGCCATACTCACGCCACTTTTCCAGGCATCGGTCCGGCCCTGTAGGCCGGCCTCCAGCGTAATATCTTTAAATTTCAAGCCACCCAGATTTAGGTACAGCTTGTTTTCTTTCAGATTCGAGGTAAAGAATAAATCATCCAGGCCATCATTATTAATGTCGCCCACGGCCACGCCACCGCCACTATAGAAGTATTCATACTCCATAATGTTGTGGTTTTCCGTTTCGATGATTTCATTTTTGAAGGTAATACCCGTTTTTTCGGGGGGAAGTAACTGAAATACAGGTTTCTGTGCCCACGTAACCGAAGCAGTCAGCGTGGCGACCAAAAGATACAAGATACCTTTTTGGATCATGGATAGCAGTACGTTTGAGAAAGTCGGGGTGTATAGAAACGAAAAAACTTCAACGCTGGGTTGAAGTTACTAGTATTCAAAAGAAACGATAAGGGGACTAGCCCCTTATCGTTTTTACGTTACTATTGTTTATCCCACCAAATCCGGGAAGTCCAAACGTCACCGTTGGGTAAACGGGAAGCGGCTTCTTTGTAGTTGGTCGGGTTTAGTGAACCTTCGCCGGTTGGGTAAAGCTCCCGCCGTGGAATACTACCACTAGAGAAGTTACCCGTATAGTTTACTGGCGTAAGTTGGGGATATCCCGAACGTCTCCAGTTACTCCAGGCTTCAATGAAGTTTTGCAAAATGCTGGTCGTAGCCCAGTACTGCTCATTAATCTGCTTGAGGGCATTGGCTGCTACTAAGGGGTGAGCCGTAGCGTAGGCATCAGCCGTAGCAGCATCAATCGCCACTGTCGTACCAAATTTCGCTAACGATTGCAGACCCGCAGATACGGCATTTTTGTAGTGCGTAGCTGCCGAACCAGTTACGGTGTAACCCCGCGTAGCCGCTTCGGCCAGCAACAGTTCCGTTTCGGCGTAGGTCAGCACGAATAACGGTCCGCTCTGATTACGGAAAACATTCGTAGGGCGCGAATACTTACCCAAGGGCGTAACGTCGTTGCCCGTACCCGTAGCACCGGGGTAATTGGGAGCTTTAGTAATATCCGTAGCACCACCGCTCAAATCGTAGCCATTGGGTAAGCCTAACTGATTGGCTGGTGTATTGTCGCCACCCGTAGCGGTCTGGTTTGCCGCGAGTCCGGCCGCTGGAACTTCCGCAATTTTGCCTAAACGAGGATCCTCATTGCTTTTCAGATAATCAATCATCGTTTTGCTCCAGCGAAGCTGGTACAAATCCGCCGCCGTTGCCAAAGCTGAAGCGTTGGCATTGGTATAACTGTTGGTCAGGTCGGCCATTACGTATGCATCGTCAGCCACGCTGGTAAATACGCCACCAGCAGCCGCCTTTTCAGCGTAAGTCTTAGCCGTTGTTGGGTCTGCCTTTGTTAAACGCATCGCTAGTTTCAGCATCAGCGAGTAACCATAGCGTTTCCATTGGCCGATGTTACCCTTGTAGGCGAAGGCATCGTTGGTCGGAGCAGCTTGGTTAGCATTTAGAGCAGTAACGGCCGTTTCCAAACGAGTCAGGAGCGATTTGTAAATGCTTTCCTGCGTATCGTAAGTTGGTTGCGTAATGTTACCCGTTTTTGCCTGCAGAGCCTGCGAGTACGGAATGTCACCGAATACATCGGAAGCCGTCGCCAGACTTTGGATTTGCATAATGGTGCCAATGTTCTCCAGATTGGACATGCCTCCTTTTTTCTTGGCCAGTTGCTCCATTTCGTAGGCGAAGCTGGCCGCATTGTACGCATTATTCCAGACCCGGTCCAGGTAGGAGAGGGTATTGTTGGAAAGGACGTACTTGTCGCCGTTCGAATAGTAGTTGGCTCCGCCCGTGGAAGTAGAAGCATAGGCCTGAATCCACATGCTTTGGAACAAAACCGAGTTATAACCCGAGATAGACTCTACGTATTTCCACTGAGCACTCGGCAGCAGCAAGTTTGCGTTGAAAATAGCTTCAGAAGCCTGGTTAGGGTCGACGTTAAGCTCATCAAAATGCTTTGTACAGGAGAATTGCAAAGACCCTGCTAGTATAGAAAGGAGAATGAGTCTCTTTTTCATTCGAAATCTTATTTAAACTTAATGTTTAAGTTAACGCCATACGTACGAGCCGAGGGAAGGCCGGTACCTTCAATACCGTAGTAATTCAGGTTCGCACCGAAAGAGGATTCCGGATCGATGTTCTTCGCCTTTTTCATGATGTAGAACAGGTTCCGGGCTACGAGTGAAACGTTAACCGCTTTGATCAGAGGTACACCCGTCAGGAGTTTAGCCGGTAAGTTGTAGCCAAGTGTAATTTGACGAAGCTTGATGAAGTCACCGTCGATTACGCTGGTTTTAGTAATGTTGTTGGCTACACCTTGGTAGTAATTCTGCAGGCTTGTTTTAGCTGTACTGGCTACCCCTTCTGCTGTAACGCCCGTCGTGATGTAATTCGCTTCGCGGCCTACGAGTGTCGCTTTGTTTAAGCCGCGGTAGTACGTATAGTACTCGGTAGCCGAGAGAATCTTGTTACCGTAGTTATAATCGATCAGGAACGACAAATTGAAGTTATTGTAAGAGAAGTCGTTATTCCAACCACCGAACAGCGTAGGTAATACCGTACCCCAGTTTTTCAGGTCGCCTTTTACAGGTACACCTGCTGCGTCTACAATGATCTGACCATCAGCGGCATACTTGTAGTCATACGCACGAATCTGCGGACCCGCTTGACCGACTACGAAGGCTGTGGTAGCATTATCCAGCGTAGCTCGGTTTTTACCAATGATAACGGGGCTATTGCTAGGATCTGTCTTCAGAATCTTGTTCTTAACAGAGGTCAGGTTAACCGAAGTATTCCAGGTAAAATTGGCTGCTTTAATAGGCGTACCCGTTAACTGCAGTTCTAAACCACGGTTTTGCGTAGAACCCGTCCCAACCACACCTGAGGTATAACCCGAGGCAAAGCTATAGTTCGCGTTCATGATTTCGTTTTGCGTCTCCTGCGTGAAATAAGCTGCATCGATACCCAGACGACCCGAGAAGAATTTCAGTTCCAAACCTAACTCTACTTCACTCTTCGTAAAGGGTTTCAGGAATAAGTTAGGTAAAGCGGTAGAGAAGTTACCCGTTGCTACGCCATTAAGCGAGTTACCTACACTGTAATAAACATTAGTCTGATAAGGTTTGGGTTCTCCACTCGTCAACGCGTAGGAAGCCCGCAGTTTACCAAAGCTTAACTTATTCATCTTGAGCAGATCGGTAAAGACGAAAGCTCCCGAAACCGAAGGCGTAAAGATGGACCGGTTGTTCGACGGTAACGAAGAGTAGGTATCGTAACGACCCGTCGTAGTTAAGTTCAGGAAATTCTTAAAGCCCAGGTCAAAGCTGTAGTAAGCAGACTGAACTTCAGAAGCGGTATACTGATAGTCCCGGTTGTAGTTCACTACGTTTCTCCAGCTATATAGGTCACGCAGTACGAAAGGGCTACCATTAATGGTTTGCTTGCTGTACTGGTTCTTACGAATGTTTGCTCCAAGCAGGGCATTCAGGCTAAGATCAGGTGTAATGTTTTTGTTTACACCAATCAATCCGTCCACGTTAATTTCCGTGGTACGAGCTACAGACTGTTCATCCAGGAGTCCTTGACCTGCCGGATCTGATTTGATAGAAAAGGCAGTTCCCCAGGGAGTTACTCTGAAAATCTGATCATTGGCATTATCGTAACCCAAGCGTGCCTGAGCATAGATCCAGTCGGCAAACTGATACTTCGTCGACACCATGGAGATCAATCGCTGACGATCTACATTGTTGATGTACTTACTAGTAACAAAGTAGGGGTTCGTCACGTAGGAATCATCACTGAATACGATTTCTTCGCCGGTTGTTGGATTGTAGCCCGGTGCCAGAATACGTTGGTCAATGTTGGTAGCCAGGAACATGCCGTTGTTGGCATTCAGCGGACCGTCACTTAACTGAGGCTTGCCGTGTATCTTTTCGTTAATGTAGTTGGCCAGTACACTTACGCTCAGCTTGCTGGTGATGTTCTGATCAGCCGTTAGGTTGATCGTCTTCCGATTCATACCACTATTGGATATAACCGCCTGGTTGTCCAGGTTCGAGAGTGAAAGCCGGAACGAACCATTGTCACCGCCTTTGGTTACGGCTACCGTATTGGTAAAGTTCGAACCCATACGGTAAAAATTCCGGATGTTATTTCGCTGAGCCGAATACGCGTACTGGTTGCCGTCAAATTGCGTAATCATGGATCCATCGAGCTTCGCACCCCAGCTTAAACGGGCCGTTTGCTGAGCATCGGCGACAGAACCTGGTTTCAGACCATTTTGTCCCTGACCGTACTGGTACTGGAAGTCCGTCAGGTTCATGGGCTGATCCATGGTGTAATTGAGGTTGTAGTCAATGGAGAAGTCTCCTTTTCTACCTTTTTTAGTCGTAATCAGGATGACCCCATTAGAAGCACGGGTACCGTACAAAGCCGAAGCCGACTGACCTTTCAAAACGGTCATGTTTTCGATGTCATCCGGGTTGAGGTTACCCAAACCATCGCCTCCATCGGCACCGCCCCATTCACCGGCACTGCCGCGTTGGGTGTTATCCATCGGTACGCCGTTGATGACAATAAGTGGAGCACCACCGGAGTTCATACTGGGCATCCCGCGTAAGAGCAGCTTCGAGCTACTACCCGGTCCACCGCTCGTGCCACGAACGCTCAAACCAGCCACCCGGCCCGCCAGCGAGTTACCAATGTTGGTTTCGCGGGCTTTGGTCATTACTTCGGCATTAATCGTTGAAACCGCGTAACCCAGGGTACGGGATTCGCGGGATACGCCGAGAGCCGTAACGACAACCTCTTGTAAATTGCCGTCGTTGGGAGCCAGGCTAACGTTGACTACCGTTTGAGACCCAACGGTGATTTCTTTCTTGTTGTAACCTACGTAAGAAACAATCAAAACCGCCTGATCATTAGGAACGGAAAGGGTGAATTTACCCTCAGCATCCGTAATCGAACCTTGGGTAGTGCCTTTAATGGCAATAGTAGCCCCGGTGAGAGGAGCTCCTTTTTCGTCGGTAACCGTACCCGTAATCTGACGGTCAATGGGTAACGTAAAAGCAGTGGCCCTTCCGTACGTGGGGATCTCGGCACTGGAAATCCATAGCCCCAGGCAGGTAAGCACCAGCAAAGTGGTCTTAGATAAGCTTCTTTTCATAAGCTCGCTGGAAATGAAGTTTAAGTTTAGTTCAAGGGATATAGAGCTGACGGAATTACTTTAAAAAAGTCTCCGGTATAGGATAGAGGTAGTAGAGGCACTCGTAGTACTTTATCTGGATAATACTACAGGAATCTTATAGGCGATACCCGCAGTATAGTTATTCTCATGTTTTATCTATAAATAGTTTAAATGAACTGTTGTTTTTAATGATTTCAAACTAAAATTCTGATTTTGTTTAATAAATGTGTAGATTATTTTGTATATATAGATTTGCTCCTACTTTTATTTTAGACAAATCTATTTCAGATTATTTAAAATTTTAAGTAATGAGTCATAATTTTTTAAAATTTTATTTTATCTGCGTGAAACTCAGCACTATATAATTATTAAAACGTATCCATAGGATTATTACTAGATGAACCGCTGTTCTGACGACTTGTACGGAAGAAAAAGGCCGAAGAATGATTTGCCTGAAAATGCAATAGGCCCCTGCTTAAGGTAAGATCCTTCTTAAGCAGGGGCCTATTGCATTGCTTCTAATCTCTTAGAGGCAAATCAAACTATTTAGTAAAAGACTTTGGATAAATTTCCTTCTGATATTTCTCCCAAGGCGTTTGTTTTTTATGATAGTTATCGCCGAAAAACGTAATGATCTGATGAAATTCACCGGCTTTGTGAAAACCGGGTACGGCCTGAATGACCTGAAACTGCTGCTTATCGAGAAACTTTTCGTCCATAAACACAACGGTCGGAAAGCTCATCTGGCCGTTCATGAGGATAGCCGCCAATTCCTGATAGCCCCGGTTGCCCTGAGCCACGAATTTGAAGGTATGCGTGCCTAGCTTAATCGGATTTTTCCCTTCGGCATCCAGTTTCACCGCATAATATTTCTGATTGATATAGTCAGCTACTTTCGGATCATTGAAGGTTTCACGGTCCATCACTTTACACCAGCCACACCAATCGGTATACACATCGATGAGAAACTTACGGGGTTCTTTCTGATTCCGAGCGTAGGCTTCTTCAATCGTCAACCACTCTACCTTCGCAGCTTGGGGTGCCGGTGCGGGACGGGGGATAAAAGCCAGCGACACCAGAATCAGTGCCATCGTGCAGCAAAGGGTAACGATTCGTTGCATAGAACTAGGAATTTCCTACGAAGTTGAAAAAAGAAATTGATTTTTACGGAAAGTTAATTTCAAAACGTTTTCCTGTACTGAAAAGTTATTCAGGCAGATTAATTTTGAATGTTCCGGAATTATGCCCCGCAGGCAGACTCGGAACATGACCGACTTGTATGCTACTCAACGACTATACCACCGCGATTGAACAAACCATCGCAACCACTCAGTACGGCCAATCTCCCATTGAATTATACGAACCCATTACTTACATCATGGGTCTGGGTGGTAAACGAATCCGGCCTTTACTGACGGTGATGGCTACCGCTCTCTTCACCGAAAACTGGCAACAAGCGGTTCGACCCGCGGTAGGCGTGGAGGTTTTTCACAACTTCACGCTCATGCACGATGATATCATGGACAAAGCTCCCATTCGTCGGGGCCAGCCCACCGTCCACGAAAAATGGAACGACAACGTGGCTATTCTTTCAGGAGATGTGATGTTGGTTTCAGCCTATGAGTTTCTGACGGAGGTAGAGCCGGCCTACCTGAAAGCCGTCATCAAGAAATTCAACCGGGCCGCTGCCGAAGTGTGCGAAGGGCAGCAGTGGGATATGAATTTTGAGAAGCGAATGGATGTCACCAAAGCTCAGTACCTGGAAATGATTCGTTTGAAGACCGCCGTATTGCTGGGCTTTGCTTTAGAATTGGGTGGAATCATTGGGGGGACGGACGAGGAAAACGCTCGCATCTTGAAAAAACTGGGCGATGCGGTGGGTACGGGTTTTCAGCTCAAGGACGATTTGCTGGATGTGTACGGCGATCCCGGTAAGTTTGGTAAACTCGTAGGTGGCGATATTCTGGCTAACAAGAAAACATTCCTACTCATCGACGCCCTGGAAAAAGCCACGGGTAGCGATCAGGAAGAACTGCAATTTTGGCTATCCCCGCAGGATCACCACAATATCGAAAAAGTACAGGCAGTTACGGCATTGTATGATCGCTTAGGGGTACGGCAGACGACGGAAGCAGAAATGAATCGCTACTTTGAGGAGGGCTTCGAGTATTTGAAAGCCCTGCGAATTGCGGATGAGAAAAAAGAAGTGCTTCAGGACTTTTTCCAGAATCTGATTGAGCGGGAAAAGTAATCTTCATAACACATGCACACCATGAAACGGAAACAGGTGCTAAAGACATTGCTGGCGGGTTTGGTCGTCAGTCCGGTACGGGCAGCCGCTCCGGCTACTGATTTTCAGCAGGAATTTCAAAAGGCCTGGAAACGCTCGCGGGACTATACGCTGACGATTTTCAATCAGATGCCGGAAGAACACCTGAACTTCAAGCCAACGCCCGAGATGTTTTCGTTTCGAATGCAATTTGTGCATTCTATGATTTATACAACGGCTCAGCTCGCCAGCCGACTCAACGTAAAAGATCCCTACGAAACGGCTCAAGGCTGGAATCAGCGTAGCAAGGCGGATGTGGCCGCCGAACTGGGACGATTTTACGATTGGGTACAACAGACCGTAGCCACGCAAACGCCCGCTCAGCTCAGCAAAATGCAGGAGTTTGTCGGTGAAGAACTAACGGGGCCGCAATTATTCTACGCCCTCGAAAATCACATCATCCACCACCGGGGGCAGGGAATCGTATATCTGCGGCTAAAAGGTATTACGCCGGAAGGCTATTTCGGCTGGTAAGGGGTTTGAATGGGTTTGAGGTTTGAAATAGGTTTTAAAGTTGAAGGTTTGAATAGCGTTTAAAACTTGAAAGGTGACAGTAGTTCAGGGGTGAGTCAAGGGGCAGTGGATAGCTTTCCCCTATGAAAGCTTTATAACCTAAGCAACCACCGAACTAAGCTCAATCTTTTGCTAGAGCTTACTTCAACTTCAAACTATTTTCAAACGTCCTTCAAACCTTAAACTACATCAAACGAACTCCAACCCAATCAATACTTCGCCATCCGAAGATCGACTTCATCTGCCCAGGCATGAATGCCCCCGTCTAAATTGGTAAGGTTATCGTAGCCATGTTCCTGTTCGAGGTACTGAATGACACTCGCCGAACGCATCCCGTGGTGACAATAGACAATCACGGGACGATCGCGTGGGATATGTTTAACGCTGGTCGGAATCGTGGGCATGGGAATCAGCACGGCTCCGGGCAAGTGACACACTTCGTACTCATCACTATTACGAACGTCGAGTAAAAAGGTATCCGGCTCCCGTTTGAGTTGCCGCATGAGTTCAATGGCCGAGATTTCATTGGGTAACAAAACATTGGCCGCCAATTTTCGGTGCGTTTCCATGCCTTGTTGAGCCAGCATTTCGGCATCAGTCCGGCGTTTGAACTTCATTTTTCGCTGGGTATTTTCGAGCAAATCCATCAGCATCAGTTCGCCCGACAGCACTTTACCCACCCCGGTAATGATCTTAATCACTTCATTGGCCTGGTACATCCCGATCATGCCGGGTAAAATGCCCAGTACACCTACTTCCGAACAATTAGGTATCTCAAGTCCACTCGGCGGACTGGGGAATAAACAACGATACGTGGGTCCTAAAATGCCGTTAGATGGGTAGTTGAATACGGAAACCTGACCTTCAAAACGATGAATAGCTCCATATACAAAGGGTTTTGCTGAGAGTACACAAACGTCATTGATCAGATAGCGAACGGAGAAATTATCGGTACAGTCCACAACCAAATCGAATCGTTCGATGATACTGGCGGCATTTTCAGCCACCAGATGCGTCGTAAAAACTTCGTAATCAATCAGATCATTTAACCGACGTAATTGAGCCGCGGCCGTGGTGGCCTTGGGCCGATCCACGTCGGCGGCATCATAGAGTACCTGTCGTTGCAGATTGGTTTCATCCACCGTATCGCCGTCCACAATACCCAAGGTACCTACGCCCGCTGCCGCCAGATACAATAGAACCGGGCATCCCAATCCTCCTGCACCCACTACCAGCACGCGGGCATTTTTCAGTCGTTCCTGTCCTTCTGCACCGACCTCGGGCAAGAGAAGATGTTTTTGATATCTCTGTTTTTCTGCGGAAGAAAGCATACACACTACCGGGGTCTAAACCACAATTGACGTAAAAAAGCAGAAGGTACAAAAAAATACATTCCTACTAAAAGACCTGAAACAGTTTTAACGAAACCGATTAGGCTTCACTAAACCGTTTCAGGTCTTGTAACTCCGTAGGCCGCCGATTAATTCGCGACAAGTACCCGATAAATGTACCCCGGATCTTCCACCGCTACGTAGGCGTATCCATCCGGACCCATTTTGACATTCCGGACGCGACCAATATTGGGGAAGAGAATTTCTTCTTTCACCACTTTATTATTCTTGAGCACGCAGCGATTGAGGTATTTGAAGCGTAAGGAACCTACCAGCAGATTACCTTTCCAGGCCGGATACCGCGAACCTTCCACCAGAGCCAGTCCACTCGGAGCAATCGATGGAACCCAGTAGGTCTGAGCCTGTTCCATACCTTCCTTGGCTTTCAGATCGGTAATGACTTTGCCGTCGTAATTGATTCCATACGAAATGACGGGCCATCCGTAATTAGCTCCTTTGCGAATAATGTTTAGCTCGTCGCCGCCCCGTGGCCCGTGCTCGGTTTCCCAGATCGTGCCCGTTGCCGGATCGATGAGCAGCCCCTGCGGATTCCGGTGTCCCCAGGAATAAATGGTGCCTTTGGTTTTATCCTTGAACGGATTGTCGGCGACCGGTGTACCATCGTCTTTGATGCGGTGAATCTTACCCAAATCGCTATCCAGGTTCTGCGGATTCGTCTTTTCACTACCGCGTTCACCGACCGTCACAAACAAATGACCGTTTTTATCGAAGACCATCCGCGAGCCGTAGTGATGACGGGTTTTGGAGTAGGGCAGGGCTTCAAAAATGATTTTCTGATCGCTTAACTGCGTGCCGTCTAGCCTAGCCCGCATGACGGCAGTGGTCGATAGCTTTCCTTCCGGAGCGTCCTTAAAAGCCGAATAGGAAAAGTATACCCAATGATTTTTGGTAAAATCCGGGTGTAGTACGACGTCGAGTAAGCCGCCCTGACCTTCGGCCAGTACGCTCGGACCACCCGTCACTTCGGTTTTTTGCTGATTTTTTTCAACCAGGTAAATCTTGCCGTTTCGATCCGCAACCAGCAGCTTTCCTTCGGGCAGAAAAGCCAGTCCCCAGGGATTCGACAGCCCCGCAGCTACGGTATCGAGTTTAGCCGTAAAAGCTTCGGTTTTAAATACATTAGATTTGGGCTTACTGGCGAAACTATACCGATTACCTTTTTCAATACTCGTCTGAATGAGCTGGGCAATGCCTTCAATTTGCTCAGGTTTCAGCGTATTTTCCCAGGCAGGCATGCCAAAATCAGGATACCCGTGCGTGATGCTGGCCATGAGTTCGGGTTTGGTCGTGCCGTGTTTCCACTTGCGGTCAACGAACGCCTGTACATCACCGTGACAACTCGAACACAGGGTCTTAAACGTAGTTTCCGGTGATTCGGGAGGCGTATTGCCGGGTACATTCGAGAAGTTAAGTCCCGTCAGAAATAGGACTGATCCAAGGGCCAGGTATTTGAAAATCATAGGATAAAGAGGTCGTTAGCTTTGCTCTGATCAAAAATAGGAAATTAAGAAGAGTTTTGAGTTTTTAGTTTTCAGTGGCTGCCGCTGCGGTTTTCAGTTTTGCTAGGGTAAAGCTCAATAAAGGTAGCGGCACAGGTTGTCCGTAGTCCTCATGGTATACGGAGCTAATGATATGGAACCCCTCTGGTGTTGAAAGCTTGATTGAAGAAAGCAGACGGGTATCCCTAAACAACTGGTGCAGGTTTCCAAACCTATACCCACCATCTGGCCGTTTCAACTGCCGGCCGTTTCGTTAACCGCATTTAGTACGTGACGGATCAGATGTAGCTGCTGCAAAGTTGGGTGAGCGTGAAAAAAATAGAAAGGGGTTTAAGTCAGTTTCCCGACTTAAACCCCTTTCTATCAATACTAAAAAATAAAAAACTTGTTTAAAGAGCCGTTTTGATCTTCAGTTCGTCCAGTTGCTTCTGAGCGATCGTAGAAGGACTATCAATCATGATGTCACGACCCGCGTTGTTTTTCGGGAACGCGATGAAATCACGAATCGTATCAGCTCCACCGAAGAGCGAACACAAACGGTCGAAACCAAAAGCAATCCCCGCGTGCGGAGGGGCACCAAATTCAAAGGCATTCAGCAGGAAGCCAAACTGATGCTGGGCTTCTTCGGGCGTAAAGCCTAACAGGTCGAACATCCGGGATTGAATATCCTTCTGAAAAATACGAACGGAACCACCGCCCACTTCCACGCCGTTGATGACCATATCGTAGGCATTGGCCCGTACCTTGCCGGGATCCGTTGCGATGAGGTCCATATCTTCGGGTTTCGGACTCGTAAAGGGGTGGTGCATGGCGAAGTAGCGGTTTTCTTCTTCACTCCATTCCAGCAGGGGAAAGTCAACCACCCAGTGAACCGAATATACATCGGGGTTACGCAGACCCAGGCGGTTACCCAGTTCCAGACGCAGTTCGTTGAGTTGCTTCCGGGTTTTGTCCGCGGCACCCGCCAGAATCAGAATCAGATCACCGGGTTTGGCACCGAATTTCTCGGCCCAGCCTTTGAGTTCTTCTTCCGTATAAAACTTATCCACCGACGATTTGACCGAACCGTCCGCATTCACGCGGGCGTACACCAGCCCTTTGGCACCTACCTGTGGGCGTTTTACCCATTCCGTTAATTCGTCGACTTGCTTGCGGGTATACTCAGCACAACCCGGAGCAGCGATACCTACCACGAGTTCAGCGGAATCAAAGACCACGAAGTTCTTACCCGAAGTCAGGTCCGCATCTTCGCCTTTCAGCTCCACGAACTCCATACCGAAACGAATATCGGGTTTGTCCGAACCGAAGCGACGCATGGCTTCGGAGTACGGCATCCGAACGAGCGTCTCAGGCAATTCAATATTTTTTACGGTACGGAACAGGTGACGAACGAGTCCTTCAAAGGTGTTCAGGACGTCTTCCTGCGTAACGAACGACATTTCACAATCGATCTGCGTAAATTCTGGCTGACGGTCCGCCCGCAAATCTTCATCCCGAAAACACTTCACAATCTGGTAGTACCGGTCAAAACCCGATACCATCAGCAATTGCTTGAACGTTTGCGGCGATTGGGGGAGGGCGTAAAATTCACCCGGATTCATCCGGCTCGGTACGACGAAATCGCGGGCTCCTTCGGGCGTCGATTTAATCAAAACGGGCGTTTCTACTTCAATGAAATTCAGATCATCCAGGTACTGACGAGCCCGGCGAGCCACCTGATGGCGAAGCTCCAGGTTCTTGCGTACGATACCCCGACGAAGATCCAGGTAGCGGTACTTCATCCGGATGTCGTCGCCACCGTCGGTTTCGTCTTCGATGAGGAAGGGAGGTAATTTGGCCGGATTCAATACTTCCAGCTTCGTAACCTTCACTTCAATATCACCCGTAGGCAAATTTGGATTTTTAGCAACCCGCTCGACGATGGTCCCCGTAGCTGCCACCACGTATTCACGACCCAGGGAACGGGCCGTTTCCGTAACGGAAGCATCGGTAGAACCTTCTTCAAAAATCAACTGAGTAATGCCGTATCGATCCCGCAGGTCGATCCAGATCATTCCTCCTTTATCGCGGATGCGTTGCACCCAGCCGCACAGGGTTACTTCCTGGCCAACCTGGGTAAGGCGGCCTTCGCCGCAAGTATGTGTACGTAGCATAAACAAGTCAGGATCAAAGCAATCCTATTTTGTGCCGCAAAAATAGGGAAATTCGGTCAGGGTTGGAGGTTTGAAGAAAGTTTGAGGTTGGTTTGAGGGGATTTAAAGTTTGATAGAGTTTGAAGAGGGTTAACGTTTGAGATGGTTTAAGGAAGATCTAACGTTTGAAATAGTTTGAATGTCTAAGGTTTGAATGAATTCACCGGGCCACTAGCCTCAAACTTTAAACTTGTTTAAACATCAAATCCTTTCAAACCTAAAACCCAGATCACTCCCTTCAAACTATCCCAACCGCTTCGGTGAGCGGTCGGCCCGTACGAAAATGCGGACGCCATCTACGGTTCCCACCCATACATACTGGCGTTCCAGATAGGCTTTCAGCTCGGGGAAGCTCTCGTAACTCTGCGTGGCAGGGTCCTGCATCCAGTAGCTATTTTTACCGACGGCATCGACCACCACCGCCGGACGATTTCGCTGCATATTTTCCATAAACCGTTTCCGGTAC
This sequence comes from Siphonobacter curvatus, assembly GCF_002943425.1. Lineage (NCBI taxonomy): Bacteria > Pseudomonadati > Bacteroidota > Cytophagia > Cytophagales > Cytophagaceae > Siphonobacter > Siphonobacter curvatus. The sequence goes on along the minus strand of NZ_PTRA01000001.1, from coordinate 3,477,121 downwards.
GTCTCGCGTAGCGGATGTTCAAAAGAGGAACGAATGGTATGGTTTTCGGCCACCCCCTGGGGTAACTGCGTTTCGATATAGTACTGACAATTCCAACCCCAGACCACCAAATAATCCCCCGCCTGTTTGTACTGATCAATGGCAGCACCCACGGGTGAGATGGGAAAGGTACGATTGTACGTGGGCGTAGAAACGTAGTAATTTAAGGTATGATCTTTCTTGTAATGCACCAGCATCAGCCCTACCAGGCAAGCCAGCGAAGCTCCCGTCAGCGTGAGTGAGGAGACCCACGATAGGGAAGAAACCGCTCCCAGCAGGGAGGCACTCAGCAAAATAAAAGGAATGACCAGAAAGAACAGATAGTGCGTATATCCCGTACCCGTTCTGGACACGGCCAGAATCCCCATGATCAGTAAGGCCAGCGAAAAAAAGAAGACGTCTTTCTTGAGCGTACCCCAGCGGAAAACCGCTAGTACTGCACTGAGAATGAGTGATAAAAGAATGAGTGTGTAATCCAGAGCAACGCTGAACTGGGCCGGGAGATTCAGTAAATTCTGACCCCAGCTACCGCCTTCGCCGTAGTTGAAGTTGGCGTGAATATAATAGAAAAGAAAATCGTCAAGGACGCCGTTTATCCATAGCACCAAGACGAGCACGAGCAGAGCCGATAAACCCGAAACGACACAGGCCACAAAGGGTCTGAAATCATTTCGGATGTAAACGCTGTAGAGGTAGTAACCCAGACACGCGGCCAGTAGGGGTAGACTCTGGATTTTTCCGAAAGGCATCGCCAGAAACAATACGCCCAACAGGATGGAAGTGCGGTACGTGCCCCGGGCTAAAAAGCCGGGCGTTGAAAACAGATAAACAATACTGGAAAGCAGCGTGACGGGTACCAGCTCACTGGAATAATGCACAAAATCGCCGAGTTGCGTAAAGGCGTAGAATAGCAGAACTGGGTATGAAATCAGTTGTGAAACCCGCGTTCCGAACCAGTTTTTCAGGGCTAGGGAGAGAAAAACAAAGGTCATCCCCAGTAACAGTACCGCCCCAAGGTGACCCGTCATATAGCTGAAATTACCCGTCAACAGGGCCGGAATCAACAGGAAGTAACTGCCTAATGGCCCACCCGTCGTACCATCCACGGATCGCCAGTAGACCGGATCTTTCATCAGCGTCATCGCTTGCGTAAGCATCTGGCCTTCATCGACGTTGAGTTCGCGATTATAGAAAATCACCGGCAGCCGCATATACGCCAGTAAAAGCAGGGCCAGACCTAAAAACAGCGGGTACGAAGGTTTGGGCTTGAATGAAACCAGACCCAGTACGGCGGCCATTCCGTAGCCGATAAGAAAGAAGAGAAAAGGAAACTGATTAAACGTAAAAAGCGAAGACATGTACGCCAAAAGCTAAATCCTGTGTATCGAAAAGCGTAACCAGGGGATGATGGTATGAACTGGAAACGAAGGTACGCGAGCGTTGCGATAGGAGCGTACAGAAACAGGACTTAATTTTCTCTAAAGTAACGAAGCTCTATTCTTTTTCCCTGGAATACTGACTGGGCAGTTCGCCGAAATGACGCTTGTAGGCGGCCGTAAAATGGGCGTGGTTCTTGTAGCCGACGCTGTGGGCAATTTCACCAATGGTTTTCTCCCGATCCAGTAGCCACTGCCGGGCCTGTTGCATCCGTAATTCACTTACGTAGTGATAAATCGTCGTGTCGAAACTGGTTTTGAATCCCTTTTTGAGTTTGAATTCATTCAGTCCCACCAGTCGGGAAAGCTCCTGAATGGTAGGTGGATGCTGGTAACGGGCCTGAAGAATCTCCCGGGCTTCCAGCAGCTTGCGTTCGTCGGCCCGCTGCCAGTCGAGGGGTTGTGTATGCAGTTGCTCGATCTGTAGCATGAGCAATTCCAGAATGCGGGCTTCCAGAAAGAGCCGTTTCAGGTCGCCCGTTCGCTGGCAGCTTTGCATGGAACGAATGATCCGGGCCATTTCCGGGCTAACGGTACCGTTTCGGGGAGCCATGTAGTAATGCGGACACTGACCAAAAAAATCGGGATGAAGGGGGCTCTCCGGCGGCAATAACCGGAAATACGTTTCGCTTGGAATCACCACTGTAAAATACTCCAGCGGTACCGCTCCGGGCGTAAGACGATAGAGACTCTCTGATTCGGGTAAATAGCCTAGTGTGTGTTCATAGGCCGAAAATACCCGCGACTCTCCCAGTCCTTTGATCGTGAGGGTACTGTTGGCTTCCAGCAAAAAATGCATCTGCAAAGCCTCGCCGTGCACCTGCTTATCCAGCACCGTCGGCGTAGCAACCTGGAAATCAATATCACAAATGAAATAGCTTCCTGCAAGGGTTTGTTTTTCCTGAATCGTACCCAGGGTGGGCGAATGGACGTTCACGTGTTTTTCGGAAAGCTGACCGGAGTCTGCTGCTGCAAAAGTCTGGTGGCAAAGCCACTGTTCGGTTCCCTGAATGCGTACATCCACTTCCATATCAAAAAATCCGTTTTGCGATATTTTTTATCCCGTTTGCGATAACTGCCGCCGCTAGTCTGCCCACAAATTTGCATTAATTTTTAATTAATCTAAATAATAAGAATACGGACTGTTGCAAGTTTTTGATCAGTAGTCTATCCGTTGTTAACATTCCCTTGTCCTTTCAAGCCTACCTAATCTCCCATGATGAAACGTTTTATTTCGCTTGTCTTTTTCCTGCTGATGGCTCAGCTTGTTTGGGCTCAGATCGGAAGTCTGGAAGGAAAAGTAACTTCCGAAACCGGTGAACCACTACCCGCCGCCAACCTCATGCTGGAAGGTACCCGCTACGGGGTGTCCAGCGACGAATCCGGGAATTTCCGAATCCTGCAAATTCCGACGGGTTCCTATCAGTTAAAAGTTTCCAGCATCGGTTACAAGACGGTATACCGAAAAATCACGATCCGCGAAAACCACACCCAGAAACTGAATCTGACCCTGGTATCCACTACGGGCGAGCTGGAAGTAGTGGAAGTATTCGGTGCTCGGGGTAAGCAACCCGAAAAACTCGAAGCCATTACACGTTTACCGCTCAAACCCAGCGATCAGATTCAGAGTATTTCGGTGATTTCCGATAAACTCATTGAACAGCAGGGAGCCTTGACGGTCATCGAAGGCGTCCGCAACGTACCCGGCGTTTATACCTATTCGACCTACGGGGGCGTGAAGGAAAGTATTTCTTCGCGGGGCTTCCGAGGCATTCCTACGCTGAAAAACGGCGTTCGGGTTATGACGGATTTCCGCGGGATGGGCTATCCAACCGATATGCAGGGCGTCGAAAACATTCAGGTGATGAAAGGTTCGGCGGCTCTGACGCAGGGACTGGGTCAGTCCTCTGGCCAGGCTACGGATCTGGGGGCTCCCGGTGGAATCGTAAACGTGGTGACGAAAACGCCGAAGTTCGTCAATGAAGGTTCAATATCGCTTCGCGGCGGAAGCTGGGGCTTGTTCCGCCCCACGTTCGACGTACAGGGCTTACTGGGTGATTCAAAGAAAGTAGCGTTCCGGATTGATGGGGCCTACCAGACGGGCGGAAAATTCCGCAAGGGCATGGAGTACGAATCCTTCTATATCAATCCCTCGCTGGCGATTCGTCCCGATGATAAAACCCAGATCACGCTGGAAATGGATTTCTACAACGTGAATCAGACCATCGATGCGGGTACGGTGAACCTCTCGGTCGGTAACGTCGCCAACGAAATTTACGACATTCCCAACAACCGGATGCTGGGCTTCAACTCCGACATTTCGACGGTGAAACACAGCACCTACACGGCCAGCTTCAAACGGTATCTGGACACGGACAATAAGTTATACGTTCGTGGAGCCGTGTACCGCTCGGTTTTCGATGCCGACGCCATCCGTACTTCACTGACTGCTCTGGCCAGGAAAAAAGATACAAACGATGTACAGGTGAACCTGTATCGCCGTTCGATCAGCCACAACCAGCCGCGTCTGGACAAAAACACGGTGATTCAGTTTGATCTGGTGGGGGATCAAATCGAGACGGGAGCGATTCGTCATACCTTCATGATCGGAGCCGATTACAAACTCACCGATCTGACCGAGTCTGCCTATAATACGATCAATATTCCCGGTATCATCAACGTTTTCGATCCCGCAACGATCTCCAATACGCTGCCTTACGGGACGGCTAATTTTACGAAAACGGGTGAAACACTCAGTAAAACCACCAACATGGGTCTGACGGCTCAGGACGTTATCTCGGTAACCGACTGGCTGAAAGCCTTCGTGGGCATTCGTTATAGCACCAATCAAAGTACATCTCCGCTGAATTCCGCCTTTACCCGCACGCACTTCTGGAATCCGCTGGGTGGAATCATGGTAACGGTGAAAAAAGGACTGAATCTGTTTGCTTCGTACACCAACAGTACCCGGCCGGAAAACGTAAGCCAGGTCGATGAAAACGGCAATACGTTCGGCAACAGCTTTGTCAACCAGATTGAAGCCGGGATCAAATCCGACTGGCTGAATAACCGCTTACGCTTTAACCTGACGCTGTATCGGATCGAGCAGAAAAACCTGATCGAACAGCTCTACGACGTCAACAATGCACCCATTCAGGTCAATGGCCGGAATGTCTACCGGGCCAGTGGCGATGATCGCCGTCAAGGGGTAGAGGTAGAGCTGACGGGCCGTATCCTGGAAAACCTCGAAGCGATTGTCGGGTACTCCATGATCGACGCTCAGTATCGCAACACCGTCGTAAACGTAGAAGGCTCAGCTCCCAACAACACGCCGAAACATACCTTCAACGGTTGGCTAAACTACACCGTCAACCGGGGTTCATTGAAAAACCTGAACGTAGGTCTGGGCGTATACTACCTCGGCGAACGTCCCTACAACGACTGGACGCAAGTGGGCTACCTCACGCACGGACTCGATACGAGCAAGGAACCCTGGTACAACAAAGCGTATACGCTGGTAAACGCTCAGCTGGGCTACCAGATCAATCAGCAGTGGGGTTTACGCGTACTGGCCAATAACCTCTTCGGAACGGTTGGCTACGATGCGTACCGTACCTCGTTCATCGACCGGATTCAGCCGCGTAATTTCTCGGGTATACTTACGTATCGATTCTAGTTATTTTCTTACGAATACTGATCAATAGCAATGCCAGCCCAAAAGGCTGGCATTGCTATTGATCTATACTTTTATACACCGTAAAAACCATACAAACACTAAAAAAGGCTCTTGAAAAACCTATAAACTTCGTATAAATTCCTAAATTCCGAATTCTGGATCTGTTTGAACTGTTTTTAAAGGGCACCTACTTTCTCTATCTTTACAAATAGTATGCGTATTTTAACCGAATGCTTTGCCAATTTTTTAAATAAAAGCAAGGGGTTAATTGGTTTGATAATAATTTTTCGCAGAAATTTACAATACTTTAATTCTCTAAGCCTGAGTATTTCTTTCGAAAAAGGATTGATTGCCCCGAGGAGTCGCCCGTAGCAACCAAAACATACGTTTCTCTTTTTATGAAAAAGTCTTCCGCTATACCACCGGATGAATCTTTACTGGCTCAGCTTTGGGTCCGTTTCAAAGATGGCGAGGGTGAAGCTTTTGATCTGCTGGTTGAGAGACGTTACCGGATTCTTTTCAACTACGCTACCCGGTTTACGAAAGAGCGGGAGCTGATTCAGGACTGCATTCAGGATTTATTTCTGGAGTTGTGGGACCGGCGGGCGTACCTGGTAGAAACCCCCTGCGTTACAATTTATCTATTAAAAGCTTTACGCAATAACCTCCTGCGGGATCTGCGGAATCGAAACCGACTCGATGATCGTACGGACTTGGCTGATACAGACCTTGACTACTCGGATGGACTCAATATCGAGCGGGAATGGATCAGTGACGAGCTGTCATTGGAAAATGAACGTAACCTGCGACAAGCCATCGAGCAATTACCTAAGCGTCTACAGGAAGTCATTTTCCTGAAATTTTACGAAGGCCTCGATAATGAAGAGATCGCTCAGATCATGGGAATCGAGCGGCAATCGGCGGCCAATACCCTACACCGGGCCTTGTATCAGCTAAAAAATCAGATTCCTATGTTGGTGAGAATCATGCTCTTACCTTTTTTTACTTCGTTTGCTTAAAAAAAGTTAATCCATTTTGAGTAAGGTCGGCTAGTCTTGTACTATTTCCTTATAAAACGGGGTTTTACCTAGCCTGCTGCTCGTTATGGTTGATTATGTACACTATCAAATTGAAGATTTTATCGGAGATGAGGCCTTTCGTCGATGGGTACTAAAACCGACCGTAGCGGATACGATTTTCTGGGAGAACTGGCTGCAATCGCATCCGCAGCGAGCTGACCGGATCTGGGCGGCCCGGCAATTCGTCGAAGCCCTACAGGAAGCTCAGGAAAACCTTTCCGATAGCGATTTCGAACAACAGATAAACCGGATTACTGATGCTCGTCTATCCCGTGAAGCCCAAACCGTACCTACTCAACCTCATTTTTGGAAGAAAATTCGCGTAGCCGCTGCCGTCGTACTGGTCGTGGGTATGGGAAGCCTGTTTTATTACGTTTATCAGCCCTCGTTTCGTACGACCCACGTTGAAGCGACGAAGACGACGGAGTTGCGTACAATTACCAATCGCACTTCGTCGCCTCAGTTGCTGACGCTGATGGATGGCAGCCGGGTTAAACTCGAACCCGGCAGTCAGGTCCGGTTCCCAAAAACGTTCGATGAAAAGCAACGTAACGTTTATCTGGAAGGAGAGGCCTTCTTTGAAGTAACCCGTAATCCGGAGCAACCATTCGTGGTGTACGCTCACGAACTGGTGGCTAAAGTATTGGGTACCAGCTTTACCATTCGTTCGTTCGAAAAAAACGTACAAGTCGTGGTACGAACCGGGAAAGTGGCCGTATTCACCCGAACGACTCAGGAAAAGGCCAAGCCGGTCATTCTGACGCCCAATCAGCAAGTTGTATTCACGGAAAAGAAACCCGAATTAAAGCGAACCCTGGTAGAGGCTCCGCAACCGACGCCAGAGGCCCTAGGCCAAACGCTTTCATTTGATCGTACCCCCTTACCTCAGGTCTTTGATCAGCTACAAAAAACCTATCAAATACCGATAACGTATAATCGTACCGTTTTCTCCGAATGCCAGCTGACCGCCGAGCTAGGCCAGGAACCACTCTTTGAAAAACTGGACATGATTTGCCGAACCGTAAACGCCCATTACGAAGTTAGAGACGGCCAGATTTTCATTCAGGGAAAGAAGTGCCAGTAACATTTGAATGATCCAAAAGAGTACAGGCCGCTGCCGTCGTATACCATCCTTTTTCACTCACTTAACCATGACTCTATGCCACTGTAATACATCCACAAAACTTACCCTCTAACTACAAAAAAGGGCGAAAGATGTACCACCATCTTCCGCCCGAAAAGTCCCAAATCTTTGCTCAGATCTACTCCGACCTTACCGGCCGGAAACGGGGCTTGCTATACCAATTTTTTTCAAACCAGTACAACCACAAATCTATGAAAAACAATAGGAAACCGAATAAGATTTTACTCAGAATCATGCGTTTATCTATATGTCAGTTTCTATTAGTAATTCTGGGTACGACATTGGCCGCCGCGTTTGATGGCAACGGACAGGAACTACTAAATAAACGAATCACCCTGAACATTAGTAATGAAGAAGTTAGTACGGCCCTTAGACAGATCGGCAAGCAGGCGGCGGTACAATTTATGTACAGTCCGCAGGTTATTCAGGCCACCCGAAAGGTGAGCTTACAGGCTCAGAACGAGCGGCTTTTCCATATTCTGGAAACGCTTTTCGGGAATGCTTCGCAGATTCGGTACAAGGTGAAAGGGTCCACCATCATTCTGCACATGGCCCAGGAGGAAGCCCTGACTACGGAAGAAAACAGTGTACTACTGGCGGCCAATAGCGTACAGGACCTGACCATCACCGGAACCGTAACCGACGAAACCAACACCGGCATGCCGGGCGTAAACGTGGCCATCAAAAACACGAACCGGGGCATTACTACCGATGCCAGCGGTAACTACGCCATCAACGTACCCGACCGCGAAGCAGTGCTTGTCTTTAGTTACATTGGATACGAAAAGCAGGAATGGCCCGTTACGGGTCGTTCGAAACTCAACGTACAGCTCAAGCCGAATAGCAACAGTCTTAATGAAGTGGTCGTCGTAGCCTACGGTCAGCAGAAAAAAGCGACCGTTACGGGTGCCGTCGCTTCGATCGGTACGAAAGAGCTGGTACAGAGCCCCGTATCCAACCTGACTAACGCTCTGGCGGGCCGTTTGCCGGGCTTGATTACGACCCAACGCAGCGGCGAACCCGGCGTGGATGGTAGTACGCTATACATCCGCGGCGTAAATACGCTTAACAACGCCACGCCGATTGTGATGGTGGATGGGGTCGAACGGAGCATGGATTACCTCGACCCGAACGACATTGAAAGTCTGACTATTTTGAAGGATGCCGCAGCTACCGCCGTGCTCGGGATGCGGGGTGCCAACGGAGCTGTCCTCGTGACTACAAAGCGAGGCAGCTCCGGAGCTCCGCAGGTGAGTTTTCGTTCGTCCATCGGGGTACAGGAGGCGACTCGTTTGCCCAAGTACCTGGGTTCGTACGACTACGCAACGCTGTACAACGAAGCCCTACGAAATGACGGTCAGCAGCCCGCCTTTACCGACCAGCAACTGGAAGGGTACCGCAACGGTAGTTTGCCCAACACGGATTTCTACAAGTTTCTGATGCAGCCCTCCCGCGTGGCCCAGGCTAACCTGAACGTGAGCGGGGGAGGCAGTACAGCCCGGTATTTTATCTCGGCGGGGTATAACTTTCAGGAAGGAAATTACCGGCATACCAAGGAAAACCAGGAGGGCTATAACGGTAATAATATCATGAAACGCTACAACCTACGGGCCAATGTAGACGTGGATATTACCTCCACGCTGTCGGCCCGGCTGGATCTAGCGGGGATTCTCACGGACCGTACTGACGGAAACAACTCGGCCGGAGATATCATGAACCTGGCTAACCGAATGCCGCCCATTTACCCGATCTTCAATCCGGACGGATCGATGTTTGGCAACGGTACGTTTACGCAGAATATCTACGGAGAACTCTCACAGAAAGGTTACCGCCACTGGTATAACAACACGGTACAAGGGACCTTTGCTTTGACCCGAAAACTTGATTTTATTACGAAAAACCTCAGTGCAAAGGCTTCGTTCTCGTATGACAATACCAATACGCCCAACTCTTCGTTCACGCGTAGTTACGCTCTGTTTGAGCCGATTTACAATGCTCAGGGACAGATCACCAGCTACAAGCAGTTTGGTCAGGACACGCGGATCGATCCAAACGGTAGCTTTGGTGGCGGCGATGCCGTACGGAATACCTACTTCGAGGCTACGTTAAACTGGAACCGTCAATTTAAAGATCATGACCTGACGGGCATGTTACTCTGGAATCGCCGCTTGCAGGAGTACCGATCGCAGATTCCGTACGCCTATCAATCGCTTCTCTTCCGGGGAACGTACAACTACAAGCAGAAGTACCTGCTGGAAGTGAGTGCTTCCTATCAGGGTTCGGAGAACTTCCCCCGCGAGAGCCGCTACGGTTTATTCCCGTCTATTTCGGGGGGCTGGGTAATTTCCGAGGAAGGTTTCCTCAAAGAACACCTGCGGGCGGATGATTTTCTGAAAATCCGGGCTTCTTACGGCGAAGTAGGGAATGATCGTTCCAGCGGGGATCGATACCCATCGGCAGCTCAGCGTTTTCTCTGGTTTACCTCCTGGGGTGGTGGTGGCGATGGCGATGCGTACTACTTCGGTACGAATGCCGCCCGGGCCAACGGCTGGTTTCAGCAGGCCATCGGAAACCCCGGCGTAACCTGGGAACGCGGTCGGCAACTGGACGTAGGGCTTGAAACCCGCTTTTGGGGTGGTCGTCTGGGTTTTACACTCGATTTGTTCCGTCAGCGGCGTAGCAATATTCTCATCAGCCGGAGTACGCTTTCCGACGTGTTTGGTCAGGATATTAAAGCCCAGAACATCGGTATCGTCGATAACAAAGGTTTTGAGTTTGAGCTGACCCACGACAATAAAATCGGTCGGGTGCATTACTTCATTAAGCCCAACGTCACCTTCGCCCGCAACAAAATTGTGTATCAGGATGAAGTGGCCCGGCCGTATCCCTGGATGCGACGCACGGGACGCCCCGTGGGTACGAAATTCGGTCTGATTGCCGAGGGTTTCTTCCAGAATGAAGAAGATGTGAAAAGCAGCCCCTTCCAAAACTTTTCAACCTATGGCCCCGGTGATTTGAAGTACCGTAAGTTGACGGGCGACGAGTACGACCGCGTCCAGACCAGCTTCGATGAAACGGCCATTGGCTACGCCCGCACGCCCGAAATCATCTTCGGTAGCTCCATTGGCGTGGATTACGAGGGCTTCGATGTGTCAGTATTGTTGCAGGGAGCAGCTCACACCGACGTTATGCTCAACAATGAAGCCGTGTATGAATTCTTCCAGAGTGGAAAAGTAAAACCCTTCCACCTGGGTCGCTGGACCCCTGAAACGGCAGCAACGGCTACGTATCCCCGCTTACACGCTTCTACCAACGGTAACAACCACCGGGGTTCCACGTTCTGGATCCGAAGTGCGGATTATCTACGCATCAAAAACCTGGAAGTGGGCTACCGACTGCCTAAAAAATGGCTGGCACCTATTGGGCTTTCGTACTTCCGGGTGTACGTCAATGGGATGAACCTGTATACCTGGGATAAACTCAAGGATTTTCAGGTGGATCCTGAAATTGGTGATGGTAACGGAGCCATGTACCCCATTCAAAAAATCTGGAACCTCGGTATTGATTTAAGATTCTAAGCCTACTTCTATGAAACATACGCGTATTCTTGCTTTATTTCTGGCTCTGCAACTGGCCACGGGTTGTAAGAGCGACTTTCTGGACCGGGCCGCTGTAACCCAGCAACAGGACGAAGATATTTTCACCAGCTTCGTCATGACCGATCAGGTCGTCAATAACCTCTACCGTCGCATTCGCGGGCCGTATACGTACCTAGGTGGGTATTCGATGTCTTCGGGCACCGACGAATCCAAGGACGCTTCGACCTGGATGGGCTCTATGAGTTTCAACAATGGCTCCTGGTCTGGTAACAATAACCCGATCGGTAATACCTGGCGGGAAAACTACGTAGCCATTCGGCAGGCTAATACATTGCTGGAGGGGATTGAAAAGTACAAAACACCGGATGATGCCAATAATCCCGGCTTTTTGCAAAACCGGATCGGTGAAGTATACTTCCTGCGGGCTTACTATCTGGCGGATCTGATGCGTCAGTTTGGGGGCGTACTGATCGTGAATCGGGTACTGGAACAGACGGACATGGAAGGTCTGAACCAACCCCGCAGTTCGTACGATGCCTGTTTGCAGCAGGTGCTGGCCGACTGTGATGAAGCCTATAAACGCGTGGCGGCTACGTATCCTTCCAATCAGGTCGGGCGGGTAACCAAAGGGACCTGTCTGGCCCTGAAAGCCCGGATGCTGTTGTACTCGGCGAGTCCATTGTGGGCCATTGCCGGAAAGACGGGTTTCCGACCCGATATCAGCAGTAATGCAACCGCTTCGGATCCGGAAAAGTGGAAAAAAGCCGCCGATGCCGCCAAGGCCGTCATTGACCTCAATTATACGCTGGAACCTACGCTAAAGGATCGGCAGGAGATGTACAAAAGCCGTACGTTGCAGAGTAACGAAGTAATTTGGGTACGGATGCGGGAATCCAATCAGGATTACGACCGCTATCTGTTCCCATACGGCAGCAATGGCTGGTCGGGGGCATCGCCCACGCAAAACCTGGTGGATGATTACGAAATGGCGAATGGATTACCCATCAGTGATCCGACCTCCGGCTACGACCCAGCTCGCCCTTACGAGAACCGCGAACCTCGTTTCTATTCCGACATTACGTACAACGGCTCAACCTGGAAAGGACGTAAAATTGAAACCTACGCGGGCGGAAAAGATGAGCAAAGTACCGCAACCGATCGCACCCGAACGGGGTATAGCAACCGCAAACTGGCTGATGAAAACATCACCGTTGGGCAGGGGCAGGGCCGGGATGTACACGGTATTATTTTCCGTCTGGCCGAATTTTACCTGAACTACGCCGAGGCTCTAAATGAGTACGATCCAGGAAACGCCGATATTTTGAAATACGTAAATCTGATCCGCAAACGGGCGGGAGCGAAGGAATTGGCTACCGGACTCACGCAGGCCCAGATGCGGCAACGCATCCGCAATGAACGACGGATTGAGCTGGCTTTCGAGAATCACCGTTTCTGGGATGTACGCCGCTGGAAAATTGCGGAAAACACCGAGAAAACTATTTACGGCATGAAACCCGTCGTGGACGCTAATGCTCCGGGTGGATTCCGGTACGAACGATTTAAGGTAGAAGATCGTCTCTGGCGAAATGCCATGTACGTGCTACCAATTACCACCGACGAAACCCTGCGAAATCCGAATCTGGTGCAGAACGAAGGCTGGTAACCCAAAAGTTAACCTTCAATGTATCGAAAGGGCCGGTAGCGTACTGCTATCGGCCCTTGTTAGGTATGCCACTGGAAACGCTTAGGGCTTTAGTACCACTTTCACGCAATCATCTTCTTTGTTTTTGAAGATGTCATACGCGTGGGAGGCTTCCGAAAGCGGCAGGACGTGCGAGATAATGTCGTCCAGTACGACGCGATCCTGTTCCACCAGCTGGAATAATTCATCGATGTAATTTTGTACCGGAGCCTGACCAAATCGCATGGAAAGCCCTTTATCAACCAGACTGTGAATCGGGAAATTATCGTAAGGCGTACCATATACACCGACTACCGAAACAATGCCGCCCCGCCGTACGGCCTTGATGCAAAGTTCGATAACTTTAATGGAACCCTTCTCGAAGTTGATCACCGCTTTCATTTTATCGAGGAACGAACGCTCGGCCTCAACCCCCACGGCATCTACGCAAACGTCGGCTCCCCGGCCATTGGTCATTTGGCGGATAGCTTCTACAACGTCTACTTCGTGCGGATTAAGCGTCTCGACTTTGTTTACTTTCTTGGCCCGTTCGAGTCGGTAATTCACCGGATCGATCGCAATCACCCGGCCCGCTCCCCGAATCCAGGCGGCTTTTTGAGCCATGAGCCCTACCGGACCCGAACCGAAAATGGCTACGGTTTCGCCCCCCTTCAGATTTCCCCAGTCAATGGCCGACCAGCCCGTAGGGAAAATATCCGTAAGGAATAAAACCTGCTCGTCCCGCAGCAGATCGGGGACTTTTCGCAGGCCGTAATCGGCGAAAGGCACGCGGACGTACTCCGCCTGACCCCCGGGATAACCGCCATACAAATCCGTGTACCCAAATAAGGCACCGCCGCGACCTTCCATCAGGCCGCCTTCGGGACCGTAATGTTCGGGATTGGAATTTTCGCAGTGGGGTTGCAGGCCGTGATTACAGAAATAGCAGTGACCGCAGGCAATGGGAAAGGGAACTACGACGCGATCGCCTTTTTTCAGGTTACTAACGCCCGAGCCTACTTCCTCAATAATACCCATAAACTCGTGACCCATGATCTGATCTTTGAGTTGCGGGAAAAATCCATCGTAAATATGCAGATCCGAGCCACAAATGGCCGTTGAAGTGACTTTGATGATGGCATCGCGGGGATGCTCAATGACGGGATCATCGACGTTATCGACACTGATATCGCCGACTTTGTGAAACACAGCAGCTTTCATGAAGAAGTGTTTAGAGTGAATGACGTATGGGTTGTTGAAGGGTAAACGATCCTTCAAAAGAACGTACCAGTCTAAAAACAAAACTTCCCGAACGAATGAACCTTCGGGAAGCGGAATGAAAGAGCCGTTGAAATCTAGGGATGCAGGCGTTTGTACAGCCGTACCCCTTCGATGTCCTGAATCAGTCGGTAATGCGAAGCAATGTACCGGGCCACTTCGGGGGTGGCTTCGTGCCGTTCGGCGGTAGTACCGTAAAAAGTAAGAGCCGTACCACAGACGTCCACGAAAATCGCTGGTTGGTTTTCTTCCAAATCGTGAATGAAATCTTTGACCCGAACCTCGTGCAGCGGACTGGGCCAGAAAATACCAATGGTATACGGATACCGATAACCCATGGGCCGTTGAGCGTACACGTACAGGCGATCGAACCAACCCCAGAGTACCATCCGTTCTTCGGGTTTACTATTCGCCCGAATGACCGAAGCCACACGTTGGGTCAGTGGTTCATTCGCCGTAGGCTGTACCGGTCCGCGTTGATTGAGATTATAACCCGCCTGAAATCCAGCGGCCAGTAAGACGATGCTCAGTACCGTTTTTTGCGTGCGAACGGGTAAATCCCGGGCCCAGATGCCAAGAGCAACAGGTACCAGAAAGGGGATGTACAAGGCATAATGGTGAAAATTATTGCCTGACTGTAACATCGCGTAATAGGTGGTCAGTAGCAGGACCAGAGCCAGCCAGTCGTACGTAGTCTTCGTCTTTCGCAGGAAATGAACGAATAACCCGACCGTTGCGAGCAGGAGACCGGCTGCGTACCACCGCATATCCGGGCTGGCCAGGGTCAGGTACAGGAAACGTACGGGCGTGAAGCGTTCCCAGGTGGTCAGTTTCGAAAACTCGTCCGTATAGCTGTAGTAGAAATAATACAGGAAGTAGTGATTCCAGAACGTTTCCAACTGACCTAAGCCTGCGTAGTACGCCACAAAGCCCAGCGTAGGTAACAAACCGCCAAGACCCAACAGAACCACGGCCATCCACTGGCGGGACCGTAGCCAGGTAAAGCCCGCGAAGGCGGCAATGACCAGTCCCATCGGAGCATTCTGGAATTTGGCGTAAGGCAGTAATCCCAGCAGCAAACCCACCACCAGAGCACCCCAGGTTACCGGGCGTTCGGCCCAGTAAAAAAAGCCCCAAAGAGCCAGAGCCAGTAACCACATACTGGCGACTTCCGAGTTGTAGGCTACGTGGTCGATGTAGCCCGTGGTACCGACAAAGGCCGCCAGTGCCGCCACGAAAATAAAAGCCCGTCCGGATTTCCAGCCGAGGGCTTTGAGTATTCCCGCCAAAGCCACTAGGGTAATGCACCATAAAATCACGCTAAGCCATTCGGCTCCGCCGTAGGTGAGGGGTAGGCCCAGGAGACTTGCCAGCCAGAGGGGAGCAACCGTGAAGGGCCGTCCGTCCGTGTAATTTAACCAGGTCCAGACTGGATCGGAAGCCCGTCGGATGGTGAGCGTACTCGTTAGCCAAGTACTGGTATCTACATTAGGTTCGTACTCTACGATGTTTGAGCTACGACTAAGCAGTACCAGACCGATGAGTACATAAAAAAGCCAGGGAGCATTTTCCGTCCGTTTCTGATTGCCCCAGACGTACAGCAAAACCAGGAACCAGCCGACTAGCAGCAGCATTCGAATCCACACGGGTTCAGCCATGGGTCACTTCCATTACAGTATATACTGAACTACCCAGCGGAGCCAGGGGTAAGAGCGTTTCTTCCAGTTTCATGCACCCATTCAATAACTGGTTAACGGGAGCAGCGGGCAAGTGTACGTCCGAAGACAGCGTTTCTGCATTGACCCAGCCCCGTTTCAGCTGGAAGTTTTGCCAACTCCGAACGACCGCAATAGGAGGAAACAACAGAAAACTCCAATAGCCGCCTTTCCAGACGTGAAAACCCGCCTGCTGAGCGTATGTAGTTAACTCCGACAGTACAAATCGCTTGGATATTTTCAGTGCTACCGCGTGCGTGCCGCCCAGCCAGGAGAAGGCGTTATTGTTAGTAATGAATACACCACCGGGCCGCAGTCGCCGCCGGAATTCCTTCAAAATCTGCACGATCTGCGTATCGTTCAAATAGCAGAATACGTCGTTGCAGATAATGACATCGTACGTTCGGGTTGGGTGATAACTTTCAACCGCCAGCAGGTTATGGAAAGCAACATCAAAGCCGCGATCCCGCGAAAAAGCAACGGCATCTTCGGAAGCGTCGAAGCCTTCCAGATGCTGGTAGCCCTGTTGACGCAGACTTTCGAGCAGTCCGCCCGTGCCACAGCCCGCATCCAGAATAGCCAGGTCTTTTCGTTCCCCGAAGCGTTGGGTAAGGGTATAAGCTACCCGTCGGTGTAGACTTCGATACCACCAAAGCGACTGCTCGGTGGCGTGCATCCGTTCGTATTCCTGACGTTTACCAATCATGAAAAAATTTCTTTCGGAAGGATCGTTTTTTTGACGACGAACTGGGGCAGTCCGTTTTGCGTCATGAATATTTTCCCGATGTATTCGCCCACTAAACCCAGCCCGACGAGTTGAATGCCCCCCAGAAAAATGACCGTCAGCCAGATTAGGTGGTCCGTTTCGGGTAAATGTTTGCTTAAGAACGAAGTCGCCAGTTCGGTTAAACTACCCAGAATGCTTAAAAGAATCAAGACGAATCCCGTGTTTGTAACGAGCCGAATGGGTCGGGGTGAATAGCAGAAGAGAATATTGAGAAACAGGGAAATGAGTTTCCGTAGGGTGTAGCTTGAGCCGCCCTCGCGTTTGTGGTGTTCAACGGCTACTTTGCCCACGTTACGGGTCACGCGGAAAATAAGTCCGTCGAGGTAAGGATACGGTCCTGTATAGCGAATCATCTCCCGTACGACCTCTTGCCGGATCAACTTGAAACTCGACAAGTACAGATCGCGGGGTTTGTCGAGCAGTCGGGTCGTCATCTGATTAACGACCCAACTGCCCGTATTGCGAAAAAGCGAATGCTGCTTGGTCTGGTAATAGGAGTACACGACGTCATACTGACCACGTTCGGCTTCGGCGACGAGCTTGAGAATTTCGGAAGGCGGGTTCTGAAAATCATCGTCGACCATCACGCAGTATCGACCTGTGGCGTAATGCAGGCCACACATGACGGCGTTGAATTCGCCAAAATTGCGGCGAAGTGAAATGAACTTCACTTGCTGAAAACGTTCAGCCAGTTCCGTACAGATGGCTTCCGAACGGTCCGGACTCCCATCGTTCACCAGTACAATTTCCATCCGGTATGTCCGCAGGGTTGACAGAATCCGTTCGACCAGCGGGGCAAGGGTTGTTTCACTTTTATAAACCGGAATGATGACACTGATGTCCATGCGTAGAATTTTCAGTTTTGAGTTTCCTTTTCCAGTTTTGGTTTAACGTATATCCCAAAAATTACGCCGCTAAAAAACGCCGAAAGCCCAATAGTTAATAGACCTTCAACGGTAGCCTTTCCCACTGAAAACAGTAGACTGAAAATCGAAAATATTATACCTCATTCGGCTACTACCAAGCTGTAAGCGTTCACCGCTTGAATAATTTGGTCCACTTCCTGATCCGTCAGGGTAGGGTACAGCGGTAAACTCACCACCTCACGGTGCAATTGTTCCGTTAGCGGCAGAGAAAGGTGATGGTATTCGGCGTAGGCCGCTTGCTGGTGCGGAGCCACCGGATAGTGAATGGCCGTTTGAATCCCTTGTTCGGCCAGATACGCCATGAATTCCTCCCGTTGCCGGGCCCGTACCACAAATAAATGCCAAACGTCCTGATCGTACGTTTGAGCCGGGGGCAATTGCAAAAGGGAACTGTGGATTTCCGTTAAAAACCGATGAGCAATGTGCCGTCTCCGTCTGTTGTCAGCCTCTAGGTGTGGTAACTTTACCCGCAGTAAGGCCGCCTGAATTTCATCCAGACGACTATTGGTTCCCTGCAACTCATTGTAGTATTTTATCTCTGAGCCATAATTGCGGAGTAGTCCAACGCGACGGGCCAATTCGGCGTCATTCGTCGTGACGGCTCCGGCGTCACCCAAGGCTCCCAGGTTCTTGGTCGGATAAAAACTAAAAGCCGCCGCATCACCCAAATTTCCCGCTTTCTGACCCTGATAGAGGGCTCCGTGAGCCTGTGCGGCATCTTCCACAATCTTCAGATTATACCGACGGGCTAGCTCCCAGATGGGCTTCATATCACAGCATTTGCCGTACAAATGTACCACCAAAATTGCCCGTGTTTTTTCGGTAATCTGGCTTTCAATTTCCTGAGGGTCAATGTTATAGCTAGCAGTGTCTGGCTCCACAAATCGGGGGGTAAGCCCAGCATTAGTAATGCTCAATACGGAAGCCACGTAGGTATGAGCGGGTACAATCACTTCACTACCTGCGGGAAGTTCCAAGGCTTTGAAAATCAGTGTCAGAGCATCCAGTCCATTGCCCACTCCCAAACAATGAGAGGTACCGCAGTAGGCTGCCCACTCCGTTTCAAAGGCCGCTAGTTCCTTTCCCAGAATGTACCATCCGGAAGTAAGCACGCGTTGAGCCGCGGCTAACAGCTCCGTTTCGTAAGGTCGGTTTTCCCGACCCAAGTCCAGGTGGGCAATCATGGTTTTTCGTAGAAATAGTCGTCTAAATCGTAATAATAATTAGAAAGTACTAATAAAACGGAACCTTTCGAAAACTGATCCATCATCAGCCAGTCGGCGGGTTCAACGACTAAGCATTTTTGTGGGGAGTTTAAGTCATACTGCGTAGTTCCTGACTGATTAGTAATTTCAATCCGACAGCTACCGTTCAGGCATACTAAAGCCTGATGGGACTGCAAATGGCCGTGTTTGGCCCGCTGGTGATCCGAAGGAACGCCATACACAAAAAAGGCCCGCTTAATATCTCCAGGCAATATTTTTTCAAATACGCCCAAATAACCGATCTCGGCGGTACCGAATGTCTCCAGCTCTAATAGAGTGGCCATGAAACGAACTTATAAAGTTATGAAGATGTGAATAGAGTGCTTGGGGTAATCTTAGCGGCGGGACGTTTCTCAACAGTTGCCATTTATACTGGAAAATGAAAACAGCAGGCTTGCTGGCTTGACTATAAAAAAGAGCGTCCTACCCTTAGGGAAGACAAGAGAAGTTTGGAATAAGTTATTCACCTGAATTAATTCTTTGGTCGCTTGTTTGAATCGAAAAGTAGCAATAAAATGTCATTTAGTCGAGCGGAATTAGAATTCTATTAAAAAGATTAAATGACTTGTGCGGAAAAAACAAGGCAAAAGAGTTCCTGAAACGACCCATCAGAACCGGACGTTGGAGTAAGTTCGATAGAAAAGTGTCCCCGTAAGGATTGTTTTAGACGAGTGACCTTAAAGCTCGGTTTTCTAGTACAATCGGGCCGGAAATAGGAAGCGTTTTCTTCAAAGGTTTATTTAGGCTCTATTTTAAAGAGCGTCGACGTATCAATGGTGGAATCTTCGACCGTCGTCGCTTCCGTATATCCGATGAGCTTGAAAGGCATGTAATCGATGTATTCCTGAAGGGTAGTAAAATACTCTCGGCCAAAACGCTGCGTACCCTTATAAAATACCTGATTATTAAGCAGGTATTTGCCCGCGTAATTTTTGTAAAGCAGCTCAATAATCTCGTCCAGATCCTGAAGGATGTACCAGCCAATTTCAGCCAGTAGTATGGCATCAACGGGTAAGGGTTCCTGAAGTACTTTTACAATATCACCCGTGCGAAAATCTAGCTGAGGAAATTGCTGGCGAGCTTTAGTAATGGCCGTTTCGCTGATATCGTAAGCCATCGGAATGATACCCGTTTCCTGGTGAATCCAGTTACTGTAATACCCTAAACCACAGCCAAATTCAATGAGTGAGTCAATGCCAAAGCGTTTCAGATTGAGAATAGCACATTGACGCCCGTAGGGGTTGGGCTGCCGGGACTGCATCCAGGGATCCTCGAATCGCTGGTACATTTCTTCAAATTTGCCAATAAACTCTCCGTTGTGAATAACATACTCATGATAAGTGTTCATAGTGGTTCGGTCTGACGTTGGATCAGTTGAGAATATACGTGTTTTGGTATTCGGGTAAGGAAACGGGCGGAGCTGTCAGAGGAGCGAAGAATAGCTCCAAGAAAAGCATAGACAGCCTAATTCAAAGAAAGTCTGATCGGCGGGGAAATCCAACGGTAAACCTATAAAATTTTATTGATTACCAGCTAGTTACTGCTTTTCAAGGAAGGGTTTAGGTAGATATACTTAGGATACTAATGAGTCCAAGTCCACAAAACGAGAATACAAGTAGCTGTACGCGGCAGCTCTATAAATCCTTTTATTGATTAATAGATTCTTAAAATCAGGGATTTAAGGGGTGGTTTACGATGATTTAGAAGCCTGAAATAGGGTTTCATTCGTAGAGTACCGTTTTAAACTATACGTTATAAACACTTACGATCTTACTGCTCTTTTGTAAGTGTTTTAATGCGACATAGGTAGTTTTCTGCGGTTATGTACAAATATCCATCCGGACTAAAGGAGCAATTGGACGTCGCAGCACTCAGCTCCAGACGGCCCAGGAGCTTGCCTTGGGGACTCAAAATCAACAAGCCGCCGCCACCCGTGGTATAAACATTCCCACGAACATCCGTACACAAACCGTCCGGAGCCCGGGATAAGCCCTGTCGATTCAGTGGGGTAAGATCGTAGAAGATTCGGCCCTTACCCAAAGAGCCGCCGGGCTGAACGGGGTAGGCCATCACGTACGGCTGCGTATCATCCGACTGACCGATGTACAAGGTTTTTTCATCGGGGGATAAAGCTACGCCGTTGGGCCGTTTCAAATCGCTGATGACCTGCGTAACCGTACCATCGGGATCGAGTCGATAGACGCCGAAGGCTTCGATCTCTCGGGTTTTGTCTTTCTCTTTTTGAGGCAACCCATACGGGGGGTCAGTGAAATAGTAAGCTCCTGAGGAATGCTGGCAAACATCGTTAGGCGAATTCAGGCGTTTGCCCTGCCACTGATCAGCCAGGGTACGCTTTCCGCCACCCGATAAGGGCATGACCGATAGGCGGCGATCCCCGTGTTCGCAGGCGACTAGTTCGCCTTTACGGTTGAGAATTAACCCATTTGATCCAGGTTCGTCCCCGTAGCTACCGTTCCCCGTATAACCCGCTGGATTCAAAAAGGTACTCAGGCCTTTGGTAGGGTGCCACTTAAAAATGGTATTTTGCTTCGTATCCGAAAAGAGGAGGTACCCACCTTTCGCTACCCAGACGGGCCCTTCAGTCCATTGAAAACCGGAGGCCAGCACTTCGATGGTCGCATTTGCCGGAAGAATGGTTTCCAGAGCCGGATCGAGTCGTACGACTTTCCCCAGGGTTGGATAAACCTGAGCCGATAAGGTGCAGGTCCAGCAAAGGGTACTGAAAAGCAGAAGCAATCGTTTCATAAAAGCAGATTCAGAGGTTTTCAAAGATAAACATCTTCCGCAAGTTTCGGATTGAGCACCCAAGGAAGCGTTAGTAGTTTTGTTTCGAATGAATACAAACCAGATCCCCAATTTGTTACCCTTTCAGGGCGAAGTCTCTTTCTACGAATCGTTTTTTTCAGTCGAAGAAAGCGATGTACTCTTGCAGCAGCTGTACGAGGAAATTCCCTGGAAACAGGAGCCCATCCGGATATTCGGTAAAGAAGTCATGCAGCCGCGGCTAACGGCTTGGGCGGGCGATCTGGATAAGGCGTATGCGTACTCGGGTATTACCATGCAACCCATCGACTGGACGCCAGCCCTGCGGATCATTAAAGATCGTATTGATCCAGATGATCGTTTTACCAATGTACTGCTGAATCTGTACCGCGACGGGCAGGACGCCATGGGCTGGCACCGTGACAATGAAAAAATACTGGGTACCAATCCAGTAGTCGCTTCCGTGAGTCTAGGAGCCAGTCGGATCTTTCAATTTCGGCATTATACCGACAAAAAACTGGTTCGTTCCGTAGAATTAACCCACGGCAGTTTGTTACTGATGCAGGGCGAAACGCAACACTATTGGGAACACCGTATTCCGCGTACGACTCAAAGCACCGAACCCCGCATCAATCTGACCTTCCGGACGCTGTACGGCTAGATTCAATCGGGCAAATCTTCAATACTACGGGGTTCCAGACGGGGCTGGGCGTTCATGTGGTGACGGTACTGCGACGATACCTCATAGGCTTTACGGCGTATCCGCATAATGTTACCCAGCGGCCGATGTTCGGGCAGGCAGTGAAACGGATTAAAGGAGAGTACGTCGTCAGCATAGACACGGCGGGCCGGACTGTAAGCTTCCTGAGTAGGAATGACCAGCCGGGCAACGGGTTGGTAGGGACTCTGCTGCTGGGGCCATTCGACCGATCCATCTTCGATGGGCATCGTTTGCAGATTGGTACACAGCTGTACCTGAATTTCGTACTCCGCCGACTGCTTTTTGAAAAACTTCACCACTGCATCCCGAATAGCTGAATCATGGTTGCTTGTATCGATTTCTTCGCCAGTCAGTAGTTTGACCGAAGTAGACAATGGCGTTGCCCGTACTTTCGCCACGTAATCCCCGTACCGAAGGGCAGCCATACTGAAAAAGGTTTCGCCCAGAATATGCTTGACCTGCACGCCCGCAATTTCCTTCTGGATACCCAGAGCATCCAGTACTTTATTGGCCGTTCGACCCGCCTGAGCAATCAGTTTCTGCATTTCTTCGGGACTTTTTGCCTCGCGTTCCAAGGTCTTCTGATTGTCCAGGTATTGATAAATCGTACCAAAAGGAATGACGGGGTTATTCACCAGAAGAAAATCCTGCGTAACGGCATCGGCCTCTTCCGGAAGAAATTTGAGACCTTCTACTCCCACAAGCTTGAGAGCCATGCCTTGCGGAGCCCCAACGCCGTCGGGTTGAATACTGCCCGGTGCCGTCGAAAACCGGACGATAACCGGGTACGTTCGCGATTCCCGAAAGACGCCTTGAGCCAGCGGTTCCGGCAGGTTCGGGTAGACGTGCAATTCGGCTTTGAGAATGCCATGACTTTTGGCGTGGGCATCGCGGATGGCGTGACGGTATTTGTCGAACATCAGGCGATTGATCCGGGCCATTGATTCGACAATTTCATTAGAAATTTCTTCTTCCCGGGGTTGGAGTACTTCAATTTCGTCGGAGTAAGGTACGTACGTAGGCATGGAGGTACAGGGCTGATTAAAGCTTTGATGGTACTAAAAAATCCTGCCCATGAAAGGAGGAAGGACTAGCATCAGAAGCTTTTCGGACTGTCCCGTCTTTTGAAGCAGCGGAGCGGGAAGGAACATTTTTTTTGAAAATTCAAAGCATAAAGGCCCGCTTATCGGATGTCCCACTGGCTTTTGTCCCGAAACTTTCCTGAAAAAAGTACGTATGCAACCTACAACCACTTCTAACACGGCTGTACAACAGCCTGAATACACCTTTATCCAACGCGTATGCATTGCTGTGGGCATCACGCTCATCTTTGTTCTGGGCACGCTGTTGCTTGGATTTAGCTTTGATATTTTATTGCTGATTATCGCTTCCTTGCTGGTGGCTCTGCCGCTCCGGGCAGCCGCCCGCTGGTTCAGCAAAAAAACCAACTGGAAAGAGGGCATTTGTATGGTACTCGTTTCCTTGACGGTACTGGGTGCCATCGTTGGTATCTTTTGGATTTTATCCTCGGCCATAGGCGATCAGGTGAGTACCCTGAAAGAAGATGCTCCCGAAGCCATTGCCAACTTTCAGAAACAAGTTTCCCGGAATAAAATAGGGAAGCAAATTTTATCCAGTATTCCGACGACCGATGAACTCATGCAGCGTCGGGAAAAATGGATGTCGCAGGCTTCAGGCGTTCTCTCGTCCACCTTTGGTACTATTGCCGACCTGTACGTTATCATTTTCCTGGGTATTTTCATTGCGGTACAACCCCGGCTCTATCATAAGGGCATTGTATTACTGATCCCCCAGAAATCTCGGAAACGAGCCAGTGAAGTACTCAATAAAGTAGCCGACACGCTGGTTCACTGGCTAATGGGGCAGTTGATCTCGATGACCTTTGTGGGAATTTTAACCTTTCTGGGTTTATGGATTATGGGCGTGCCGCTGGCGGGAGCTTTGGGTCTGTTTGCAGCCATAACGGCTTTTATTCCGAACATCGGACCGATCATGGCACTGGTGCCAGCCGTACTTTTTGCTCTAATGGATAGTCCGGAGCAGGCCTTTTACGTAGTGCTTTTGTACGTAGGTGTTCAGGCCATTGAAAGTAGTTTGCTGACGCCACTGGTACAAAAGAGGATGATTAACATCCCACCCGCTCTGGTACTGATCGCTCAGTTGATCGTGGGTGTTTTCTCAGGGATCCTAGGCATGATCCTGGCTACACCCATTATGGCTGTAGTATTGGTACTGGTGAAGATGCTCTACATTCAGGATACGCTGAAGGATGATTCCGTGGAGGTATGATTTCGGCGTCGAATTGCGTTACTTTGAGGCCGTCAATCTACCGCTGTGTCGCTTCAATCTTCTTTAGCAATCGTCATTCCCGCCTACAAAGCGTTATACCTGGCTGAAACGCTGGCGAGTATCGCGGCTCAGACCAACCAGAATTTTACCCTGTACGTAGGCGATGATGGCAGTCCGCACGACCTGAAATCTATTTGTGATACCTACGCGACTCAACTGAAACTGGTGTACCATCGTTTCCCGGAAAATCTGGGAGCAAAACAGTTGGTACAGCACTGGAAACGCTGCGTAGAGCTGATACAGCAGGAAGAATGGATCTGGCTTTTCGCGGATGACGATCTGATGGAGAAGGACTGCGTGGACGTGTTCTACCAAAGTTTACTACAAACGCAGGAACAATACGACATTTACCGTTTCAATTCCCGGGTAATTAATGACCAGAATCAGATCATTCGGGAACATGAAAACAGCCCGGTTGTCGAAAACGCCATGCAGCTGGCCTGGCACATTTTGCGGGACGAACGGGGTAACGTCATGCCCGATCAAATCGTGCGTCGTGCTACGTACAAAGCCTTGGGTGGTTACGTCGATTTTCCTTACGCCCAGGCTTCGGACTGGGCAACGGCCATTCATTTCACTCATCCGAAAGGATTATACAGTATGCCCGGACCGAAAATCCGCTGGCGGTACAGTGGTTCCAGCATTTCTTCTACGGCCCATCATCAGGCAAAAGAAATCATTTTTGGGCACCTGGATTTTATCGAATGGATTACCCGGTACTTCAACGAAGCGGACGCCAATCGCTACGGCCTTTCCCGCGAGCAGATCATGGAAGAAGCCTGGCGAAATCTCAAACGCGTCATGCGGGATCACTACCGGGGCATTCCGCATAGCTATGTACTGCCCGTCGCCCGACGGCTGCAACGAACCTTTCATTGGGGCATACTAGTGGCCCTCGTCCGGGCGTTTCGAATGACTCGAACTAAGTAAATCAACAGGTTCATGACCGCCTTCTTCCCTACAATCACCATCGTTACTCCTTCGTATAACCAGGGAGCATTCATTGAAGAAACCATCGTTTCCGTACTCGACCAGCAGTATCCTAAGCTGGAATATCTGATTATCGACGGCGGCAGTACGGATGAAAGCGTGGAGATTATCCGTCGCTACAGTAAATACCTATCGTTTTGGGAAAGTACGCCCGATCGCGGACAAAGTCACGCCATCAACAAAGGCTTTGCCCGTAGTACGGGAGCCATTCTGGGCTGGCTCAACAGCGACGATCTGTACATGCCCGGTACTTTGGCTCAGATCCATCCCATTTTGCAGGAAGCGGACCTGGTATTTGGCAATTGCTGGCATCTTCAGGAAAAACAAAGCGAGACAGAATCGCTTCGGAGTGACGTGGCTGAGAAAATGCAGCGGGTATCGCTGGTCAATGAAGACTACATCATTCAACCCTCGACCTTCTGGACGCGACGGGCCTGGGGGCAAACGGGCCCCTTGCGGGAAGATCTACACTTTGCCTTTGACTGGGAATGGTTTCTGCGGGCCGAGCAGCAAAAACTGAAGTTTCAATACGTGGACGATTGTTTGTCCGTATACCGGCTCCATGAGTCGCATAAAACGGGTACCGGCGGTTCGGCCCGGCAGCAGGAAATTCTTCACATCTACGAGCAGTACGCTCCGCGACTAGCGTTGCTGTACGGTATGCTTCGGGAGGAAGACTTGGCCTTGCGGGATTTCACGACGCATTGGAAAGCAAAAGTGCATACGCTGTTGCACGGAACGTCGAGTCGGGCGGCCTTACTGAAAACCCTGCATCCGGAAAAATACGAAGCCTATACGGAAGCTGAAGTAGAAGGCTGCTGGTGTATGCTCTAACAACAAAAAAGCCTCGCTGAAAAACGAGGCTTTAAAAGGGTGGGTGATGAGGGATTCGAACCCCCGACCCTCTGCTTGTAAGGCAGATGCTCTGAACCAGCTGAGCTAATCACCCGAATAAGGCGAAATAAAAAAGGAGTGGGTGATGAGGGATTCGAACCCCCGACCCTCTGCTTGTAAGGCAGATGCTCTGAACCAGCTGAGCTAATCACCCTTTTTTTATTTCTGTTTCCCTGTCGTTTGGGGCTGCAAACATACGGAATGAAAACGGCCTTACGCAACTATCTGCCCAAAAAAAGTTTAAAAAAATGTATACTTATCTGAAAATCAGAAGCAAAAATTTTACTCTACAATCGTGTATTTGGCTTTGGCCTGGGCCAGACTCATCGCGTTGAAGTGCCACCACTCGCTGGTGATCCCCATGAAGCCGCCGGCGGTCATGGCCTGCCGTAGAATCTCCCGGTTCGCCACGTGCGTTTTGGTAATCTTACCCTGCTGTAGCATTTCGGCTTCTTTGCGAGGATAGGCCTCACTGCCGAAGAAATCGAATGGCGTACCCATGTCGAGAGCCTTCCCATCGGCGGTAGCTACCGTCAGATCCACCGCACAGCCGTAGTTGTGAATGGAACCACGCGTCGGGTGAGCGACGTAATTGGTGCGATATTTGGGCGAATATTGCGGCAGGGCTTCCCAGAGTTTCCACTGCACCTTCCGGGAACGAACTCCGTCGTAGACCAACAAGCGTAGTTCGGGATGGTGCTTTTTTAGATACTCGTGGGCTTTTTTGAGTTTTTCAGCGGTTTCTTTCTGGAGGAAACACCGCGTAATGCAGCCGTACACGTCTTTGTGAACGAAATTATCGGTGGTCGAATACTTCAGATCCACTAACAAACTGGGATCGACCTGCTTCACATCCACCAGGCCCGCTTTTTCGAGACTTATTTCATCGTCACAGGCAGCCGGGCGATCTGTATACGAAGCACAGAAAAGCAGGGTCAGCGAAAGGGCAAAAGACTTTAGTACAATCATACAATCCTAATGGGAATACACGTGAAGGTATACCCAATTGCCGACCTTTTTGTTTTTCTTTTTCCGGGAAGGTACCATTTTTAGCCATTTTGAGCGAAATTCAGGGCTCAACTGTTTCTGCATTACTTCCCTCATGGCTCTTAATTACCTCTGGATTGGCTTTTTCCTAGTGGCGTTTGTGGTGGCCCTCTTCAAGTTAATCTTCTTCGGCGATACTGAAATTTTTAAGCTTCTGGTCGATGGCATGTTCGAGTCGGCGGAAGTGGCCGTCATGAAAATTGCCTTACCGCTGGCGGGCGTCATGACCTTCTTTCTGGGGATTTTGAAAGTAGGCGAAGAGGCAGGCGTGATAGGCTTTCTCGCCCGACGCATTGGACCGTTTTTCAATAAACTCTTTCCCGAAGTACCTAAGGATCATCCGGCTCACGGACAAATGATCATGAACTTTTCGGCCAATATGCTCGGACTGGATAATGCGGCGACGCCCTTTGGCCTAAAAGCCATGCAGAGTTTGCAGGAGCTGAATCCGAATAAAGAGGTCGCGACCAACGCTCAGATCATGTTCATGACCCTGCACTCGGCGGGTCCGGTGCTGATCCCCCTGAGCGTAATGGCCCAGCGGGCCGTGTACGGAGCCGCCGATGCCTCGGACATTTTCATTCCCTGTCTCATTGCCACCTACGTCGCTACACTGGTGGGATTACTGTTTGTGGCGTTCCGTCAGAAAATTAATCTGCTGGATCGTACCATTCTGACCTGGCTGGGCGGCCTGACGCTGGCAATTGTGGCCCTGCTGGCCTACCTGACAACCTTATCGAAAGAGGGCATTGAAACGTTCTCCAAAGTATTCAGTAACGTGGTGCTATTTGGCTTTGTGTTGTCTTTTCTGGGAATCGCTTTTCGTAAAAAAGTAGACGTATTTTCCAGCTTCATTGAAGGAGCCAAAGGGGGCTTTGAAACCTCCGTACGTATCATTCCGTACCTGGTGGGCATGCTGGTGGCCATTGGTGTCCTGCGAAATTCCGGAGCCTTGGGGTACGTAGTGGATGGTTTTCGCTGGGGGTTCAGCTTCCTGCCCATCCGCACGGAATGGGTGGATGCCCTGCCCACGGCTCTGATGCACCCCTTAAGCGGGAGTGGTTCGCGGGCGATGATGATTGATACGATGAAAACCTTCGGAGCGGATTCGTTCGTTGGGCGACTGGCCTGTATTTTCCAGGGGTCGGCCGATACTATTCTGTACGTGATTGCCCTGTATTTCGGCTCGGTAAATGTGAAGAATACCCGCTATACGCTCTGGGCCGGACTGGTAGCCGATCTGGCCGGGATTGTGGCTGCGATTGCGGTGGGATACCTGTTCTTTGGCTAGAAAAAAGCTTCCCGAAGGTACGCCTTCGGGAAGCAGAACAATCTCAATCTTCGTCGAGACGTTCGAGAATGTCCATCATTTCGCCAAATTCTTTGTAACCGGGGCGGGTTTCTTCGCCACCGAAAAGGGCAATACCTTTGATGGGAATTTGATCAAGTACTTCGAGTACGTTCATTTCATTCAAGCCAAAACCCAGCAGGGTGGGGTACTTGAACGCGAACTGATCGAGATAACCCAGCGTAGCGGTATCGAGGTGAATAAACGGATCGGAATGCTCAATCAGGTAATAATCGGCTCCGTCGAGTTCGGTTGGTAAGCCTTCCGCCAGATCGAGTTTTAGAATAATGGGAAGTCCCAGCGTTTTCGCTTCGGCTACTTGTTCGGGATGACTGATCTGCAAAACATCGGGTTTGTAAGCTTCCACTAGCGACTGGATCGTAGCAAGATCGGTAGCCTCGGTTTCACCCACAATGGAAACACCCGCCAGCCAGCCTCTGATTTCGCTGAATTTTTCCAGTGCAATGGTATCCATGGAAAACCCCAGCCATTCGACGTACATCCCCGCACAATAGCGGGCATCGGATAAGTTAGTGATATTGGAAATTTTAACGAGTGTACGTAAGGCCATAAGTGCAATGAGTAGACGTATCGTCTTATTTTTTGACAAAACTAGCTGTTTTCAGCTAAAGCCGGGTACGAAAGCCAACAGCCAGCGGAGCGGCTGGCTGTAAACGGTACTTACTGAAAGGGAAGCAGATTAAAGCTTATCTCCTTCGAAAGTCTGACCCTGTACCGACATCTGGTACTTGATTACTTTTTTATTCGCATCCCGGACAAAAACAATGGTGGCTTCGTAACCAGGCACGGTAAAGGTGTCGGCTGCATTCGGAGAAGCGAGCAGTTCTCCCTTGCCCTGACCAATGGCTTCGGCCATCAATTTTCCGTCTTCGATGGTAACAATGAACGATTCAAATACCCCCTCAACGCCCTTATATTTCCCCGCGTATTCTTTCCATTGCGTACTGTCGGCTTGAATAAGAGTTTGAATTTGAGCAACTTGGGGAATAGATTTGGCTTCAGCCGCATACGCAAGGGCTAGAGCGAAAAGTAAAGCTTTCATAGGAATAGTGGTTTTGTTTTACCAAATCTATTCAACAAAAAGAAACCCGCAAAACTGCGGGTCATGAAGACTAAAGCGTCGACGAACTGAACTACTAATGCTGAATTTTCGGGTGCGGAATGATTCGCCAGCCGGGCGTATTTTCGGCGTGTCGGGCTACGATTTCCGCAGCCACATCTTCCAGAATTTCAGCATTTGAAGTGAAGTACAGGCTTTGGTGCCGTTGCTCATCAAAGCTGATTTCAAAATATTCGTTGTGAAAAGCTTCTTCTTTTGGGTCTACCAGTTTGTAATCCATTCGTGTAATCGTTTGGTTGATGGACAACTACCTGTACTAAATTCATGCCAGTTTAGCCTTCCAGCGTCACCCGGGAACGCTCGCATACGCCGCCTACGGGCGGATTGTACTTGGAAACCGAAACCGCGATTTTCTCCACATGCGGGTACTTTTCACGGATGTCCTGAATGATCTGATAAGCGATATGTTCGAGCAACTTATGTGAATGCCGCATGACAACGGATACAATTTCGTATACCTTGGCGTAGTTAACGGTCTCACTCAGTTTGTCGTGAATGGCCGCCTGCTGAAAGTCAACGGTAATGATCACATCGATGGAGTACCGATTTCCAATTTTTTGTTCTTCTTCGTAAAAACCGTGGTAGGAAAAGAATTCCAGACCTTCTAAGGCAATTGTTCCCATGAAAAAAAGGGGAGCGTTTCCGCTCCCGTGCATTGTTAGATTTTATCGAAGAACGAACCTTCTTCCTTATGTTCCGCCTGAACGGGTTCCTGAGGAACTTCTGCCGGTGTTGGTTCCGGAGCGGCTGTCACCTCGGCAACCGTAGGTAGTATTTCTTCCTGAATCTCTACCGGTGGCAATTCGGCCAGGGGTTGCGTAGCCGGAATACTCGCGAGTACGTTGTTCAGTTCAGCGGCTTTTTCTTCAAACGGAATCTGGTGCGAGCGTTCTTCAAATCGCTGGGCCCGTTCGAGTGTTTCTCCGGCGTATTCTTTAATCTGCGAAAGCAGCGTTTGTTTGTATTTATCGATGGCCTTGATGTCGCGTTCAAGTCCCTTTAGCTCATTAACAGCCTCTTCGATGATATACCGGGCTTTGTTTTCGGCATTCATCAAAAGCATATTGGCCTCTTTACGAGCGTTGCTGAGGGCTTCTTCGGCCTGCTGATGGGCTTCCACCACTTTTTTCTGCGACTCTTCCTGAGCTTTTACCGCCATTTCCTGACTAGTCGTCTGAGCCGTCTGAAGGGTCTTGTACAGCGTATTTTCAAGGGCTTTCAGTTTACTGAAATCACTTTCGGTACGTTCAATACGTTCGTGTAACAGGCGATTTTCGTCCATCAGACGTTCCCATTCCTGCGAAAGCGTGGACAAAAACGCGTCTACTGCATCTTTGTCATAACCCCGGAACACGCGTTCGAACGATTGTTTGCGAATATCAAGTGGTGTAATTTTCATGTTGGTATCGGGGAGAAACCCTACGGGAAAAGAGCTTCCGGGTCGGGTTTGTGAAGGTTTCTACATTCAAATTTATCCAATCCCATCACATTTCGGCCTGAAATATGATCTTATTTCCAAAAAACAGCTTTTAGGGCTGTTCGGTTACTTTCCAAACCGAAAGCAGTCGATCATCCGAAGCCGAAATGAGTCCGGCTTCGACGGGCAGCCACAAAGCCCGGTTGATGGAAGTACGGTGACCGGCAAAGCGGGCCCAATCCAGTACTTTCAGCAGACGAAGGCTGGCCGCATCCCAGATTTTTAGCGTTTTATCCATACTAGCGGTGATAATTTTCTGATGATTGGGACTGTACGTCAGGTGGTTAATGGCAAACAAATGAGCCACCACGTCCTGGTGTAACCGGTAGGGGTCCGCGACCGCCCAAGTTTTCAAATGTGCATCGCGACCTCCTGAATGGAGCCAGCGACCGTCGGGAGCATAACGAACCGTAAAGACGGATTGCGTGTGAGCGGCGATGATAAATTTCAGCGATAGCGTGTTTAAATCAAAAATTTTGATGGTATTATCGCTATAACCTACGGCAAATTCCTGACTGAAGGGATTGACGTCGATGCTTCGGGCAGAGGCATTACTAGCCTTTAGATGCTTGCGTACCTGAAAAAGCTCCCGGTCCAATACCGTCACTGTACCATCGCCCTGAGCCACCAGAGCCAGATTTTCGAACAGGCAAATATCGAAAATGGGCGAGGCCGTCAGTTGAATCGAATCCTGCTCTATTTTACTCTGCGGATCAATCCGGTGAATACCATTAAAATTTTGTCCTACCCACAGCAAACCTGTTTGGTCATCCATCTTCAAGGCATATACCGAGGCTGGGATTCGGGCGACCAGTTCGCCCAGATCGGGTCGGGCCAGATCCCAGCGAATGACCAGACCATCACTACCGGAGGAAAAAAACTGGCCCGGTTCCGGTGCGGCCTCCAGCGCGTAAATCGCATCCCGGTGACCCGCAAACGTATCTATTTTTTCAATGTGTAATCGCATAGCTCGTTAGGTACTTCGCACCCCAAAGGGTAAACCTCGAAACGAACGGTTGTGTACCAAGTCCTTGAGGATTTTCTATTTTTGCCCTAAAATTAAGCATAATCGAATGCCATTGGTTTGGATACGGCCTTTTGAGGGGCGGGGGAGGGTTGCTCTCTGGGAAATTACGGAAGATTTGGAGGATCTGCAAAGAGCCTTCCGGGGAAGTCCGGCAGATGTAGCAGCGTACGCGGCAATTCATCATCCGCAAAAACAAAGGGAGTTTCTGGCCAGCCGGATTCTGATCCAAACGTTGATTGAATCGGTGGGTGAAACGTACCACGGAATTCGGAAGGATTCATACGATAAACCCTTTTTGGAGAATACAGATAGTCATTTCTCCCTTTCGCACTCCTTGCGATTTGCCGCAGTTGTGTGGCATCCAGCGGCTCGGGTGGGGCTGGATATTGAACCAGTCAGCGAGAAATTATCCGTAGTTGCCCGCAAATTTTTGAGTGAAAACGAATGGAATCACGCGGACCATCGGCTAGAACGGCTGGCCGTATACTGGACGGCGAAAGAAGCGTTGTACAAACTTTATGGCGAGAAAAAACTGAGTTTTAAAGGAAATATTCCCATCGAACCCTTCGCCGACGAAGCCGAACGCATTCACGGCTGGATTCGTACGCCTGAGCAAAGTATTCGATACGCGTTGTCGGTGATACGCGTTGAGGATTGCATGCTAACGGTGGCAGCGGAAGGGGAGGGAGTTTGAGGTTTTAAGTTTTGGTAGATAAAAGCCAGTAAAGTTAGCGGGGCGGGTTGTGCGGAGCATTTACTACGGACGCAAAAACTGGTAGGCTGTGCCGACCGGGCTGGCCGTACCCCACGTTGCATACGGGGCCTAATGACATGAAATCCCTCCGGGGTTAGAGGCCTAGAATAAACAAGCAGTTTTGGGGGTAAAAGCATACGGAACTACATTAGACGGAACCCCTTCGGAGCGGTCTACTTACTAACCATTCCGAAGGGGTTCAATACAGATGCGTCAGTTCCAACCTAGTTATCAAACGATGGCGAATCGGATTCCTGAAGCATTTTAAGGAGCGTATTGATTTCCTGAGCCCGGTCATCGTCGCCCGTTTTCTCAAAAGCCAGTGTCAGATTGCGTAGTACTCGCTTGACAATGTCCGTATTACTACAGGCTTCGTAAAAAATGGGGTTGGGGGCCAGGTTCAGCTGGGCAATGTAATTGTCAATGTCTTTCTTTTGAAACACCAACCCTTTATTGAATACGTTGATGTAAAACTGGGTATCGTCATTCACCTTGTAGGTGAGCACGAACAGGTTAGGGAGATTGACTCCGTACAAGGGCATTCCCAATCGACGACCTACCAGCATATACAGCACACACAAACTGATGGGGTTTCCCTTGTGCGTTTCCAGTACTACGTTCAGCATGGAATTGGCTGCTGAGTGAAAGTTCTTCGTATTTGCCCCAAATTTCAGTTTCTTGAAGAAAACGTAATTCAGCGTATCAATCTGCGACGCGGGATGCATACCGTGCCGAAATTCCAGCCAGGCATCGTAATAAATCTGGTCAATTTCCTGCTGAAGTTTTTCCAGGGAAAGATCCGGGTACTGATACGTGGCTACTAGCCAGAGCCCTTCCAGCAAATCGGTACCGCCACTGTTTTTCCAGGCTCGCAGGCGTTCGGTAAGCGTGCGAAACTGTAAGTCGTGAATCAGATCCTCGATGCGTTTCTGAACGAGCGGATTGAAACCGGAATTTTCCCAGTGATCTTCCAGAAAGGGAATAATGGTATCCCCTAACGAGCGAATCTTTTGCTCAATCAGCGAGGAAACCTCCCGGTCGTCGTCTTCAAGCAGGGAGACTAAGGCTTTTAGTTCACGGCTATCCATACAGAAAAAGTTGATTTTAGCTTTAACCTACACTAATTTTAGAAAACTACCAAATAGGTAAACCATGAATTCAGGGGAAGCATTCCTCTTAAAGTAAAGAGAATGGTGCGAAAGAATAAAAAAATAGGAGGATGCTGGGAACTATTCATAAAAAAGACAATAGACCGTATAAAAATGATCCCCGGAACCAGTACCTTCGGCCCGCGTATTTTTTCTATTTTTGGGGCTTAATTGAAAGATTTCTAACCCTTACTTCATGAATATCCTAGTCACCGGTGGAGCCGGATTCATTGGTTCCCATACTGTTGTAGAGCTGATCGGAGCCGGATTTGAACCTATCATTCTGGATGATTTCTCTAATTCCCAGGAAAAAGTACTCGATCGACTCGAATCGATTCTGGGAAGAAAAGTGAAATACTACAACGCTAATTGTAACGATGCGGCGTTGCTGACTAAGATTTTTAAGGAAGATAACATTGAGGGGGTTATCCACTTTGCGGCTAGCAAAGCCGTTGGCGAATCCGTTGAAAAACCCCTGTTATATTATCGGAACAACATCTCGGCTCTGGTCACCTTGCTGGAAGCAATGATTGCCAATGGGGTGTCGAACTTTGTATTTTCCTCCTCCTGTACGGTATATGGTCAGCCCGAGGTAATTCCGGTAACGGAAGAAACGCCCGTACTACCAGCCGCTTCTCCGTACGGAAATACCAAGCAGGTAGGCGAAGAAATCATTCGCGATACGGTAGCGGCTAAACCGGGTCTGAAAGCTCTGGCTCTGCGGTACTTCAACCCCGTAGGTGCTCACGAATCGGCCCTGATTGGTGAATTGCCCATCGGCGTACCGGCGAACTTGGTACCTTACGTAACGCAAACCGCTGCGGGCATTCGTCAAAAACTGATGGTATTTGGTAAGGATTACGATACGCCCGACGGAACCTGTATTCGTGACTTCATTCACGTAGTGGATCTGGCCAAAGCTCACGTGAAGGCCTTGGAATTGCTGGTGAAGGAAGCAGAAACAAATTATTACGACTTTTTTAACATCGGTACGGGCACGGGTACGAGCGTTCAGGAGTTGATCGATACGTTTGAACGCGTAACCAACGTGAAGCTCAATTACGAATTTGCTCCCCGCCGGGCCGGAGATATTATGGAGATTTACGCCGACGTGAGTAAATCGACCGAAAAACTGGGCTGGAAAGCCGAAAAAACACTGGATGAAGCGTTAGCAGACGCGTGGCGTTGGCAATTAACTTTAAAGTAATCGAATCCAATCTTCATCCTACATTGAAATCCCTATGAAGAAGTTATTAATTACGGGCGGAGCGGGCTTCATCGGTTCGCATGTGGTGCGTCGGTTTGTAACCGAGTACAAGGACGTCTATCAGGTTTTTAACCTGGATGCGTTGACCTACGCCGGCAACCTGGCCAACCTCAAAGACCTGGCCTCAGCCCCCAACTATACCTTTGTCAAAGGTGACATCCGCGATGCTGAATTCTTAGATCAGCTCTTTTCGGAGCACGACTTTCACGGCGTGATTCACCTGGCGGCCGAAAGCCACGTCGACCGCTCGATCACCGACCCCATGGCCTTCGTTTTGACCAACGTCATCGGTACGGTCAATCTGTTGAACGCGGCTAAAAAAGCCTGGAAAGACGACTATTCGCGGCATTTGTTCTACCACGTTTCCACCGACGAAGTCTACGGCGAATTGCACAACCCCGAAGAGTTTTTCCTGGAAACCACCCCCTACGATCCGCGTTCGCCGTATTCGGCTTCCAAGGCTTCTTCGGATCACTTCGTTCGGGCCTACGGCAACACCTACGGCATTCCCTTCGTCTTGACCAACTGCTCGAATAACTACGGTCCCAATCACTTCCCCGAAAAGCTGATTCCCCTGATGATTCACAACATCCTGCATAACAAACCCCTGCCCGTTTACGGCAAAGGGGAAAACGTGCGGGATTGGCTGTTTGTGAAAGATCACGCCCGGGCCATTGATGTGGTCTTCCACCAGGGTAAGCCGGGTGAAACCTACAACATCGGCGGCTTTAACGAGTGGAAAAACATTGATCTGGTGCACCTGTTGTGCGAGATCATGGACGATCAGCTCGCTCGCCCGGCGGGAACTTCCAAAGGGCTCATCACGTATGTGACGGACCGGGCGGGCCATGACCTTCGTTATGCCATCGACGCGCACAAAATCATGCATGAACTGGGCTGGCAACCTTCGGTGACCTTCGAAGAAGGCCTGGCTCAGACGGTAGCGTGGTATCTCTCGAATACGGAGTGGCTGGAAGAAGTCACCTCGGGTAGCTACCAGAAGTACTACGACAGCATGTACGCGCAGCGCTAACACGGAATCAATGGTTGCAGGCGTATAAGGATCGCGGGCGTGAATAAAAAGTAAGCGCTCGGGTGGTTTTGCTGTATTCACGCCTGCGATCATTCCTTGATTCGCCCCTGGCTGCATTCCCTCTTTCTATCATTCATTCACTCATTCCCTCATTCGAAGATGAAAGGAATTATTTTGGCAGGCGGCTCGGGTACGCGGTTGCATCCCCTGACGCTGGCCGTCTCCAAACAGCTCATGCCGGTTTACGACA
Organism: Siphonobacter curvatus; assembly: GCF_002943425.1. NCBI lineage: Bacteria > Pseudomonadati > Bacteroidota > Cytophagia > Cytophagales > Cytophagaceae > Siphonobacter > Siphonobacter curvatus. The sequence continues at coordinate 3,440,245 of NZ_PTRA01000001.1, read as the reverse complement.
AGCCGATGATCTACTATCCGCTGTCGATTTTAATGCTGGCGGGTATTCGCGAGATTCTCATTATTTCCACACCGCACGATCTGCCGCACTTTGAGAAGCTCTTGGGCGATGGGAGCCGGTTGGGCTGTCAGTTTAGCTACGCCGTGCAGCCGAGTCCGGATGGACTGGCTCAGGCCTTCATCATCGGGGAAGAATTTATTGGGACCGATAAAGTAGCCCTGATTCTGGGGGATAACATCTTCTACGGCTCGGGCCTATCGAAGCTTTTGCAGGCCAACAACGATCCCGAGGGTGGGGTAGTGTACGCCTATCAGGTGCACGATCCCGAGCGGTACGGGGTAGTTGAATTCGATGGCGACTTTAACGTACTCAGCATCGAAGAAAAACCCGAGCAGCCGAAGTCTAACTACGCCGTGCCGGGCCTGTACTTCTACGACAACGAGGTAGTGGAGATTGCCAAGGCCATCAAGCCCAGTCCACGGGGTGAATTGGAGATTACCGACATCAACCGGGTGTACCTGGAAAAAGGCCAGCTGAAAGTAGGCGTGCTGGATCGGGGTACGGCCTGGCTGGATACGGGTACGTTTCAGTCGCTGATGCAGGCGGGGCAGTTTGTGGAGGTCATTGAAGAGCGGCAGGGGCTGAAGATCGGCTGCATTGAAGAGGTGGCCTACCGCATGGGCTTCATCGACAAGCAGCAGCTGGAGGCCGTGGCCAAACCGCTCGTCAAGAGTGGCTACGGCAAGTACCTTTTGAACTTGGTGAAGTAATTCAGGTTTTCGTATTTTAGTAGCCCGCCTCATCCAGGCGGGCTTTTTCTATGCCCCAGCTTAGTCCCCGTATCGATTGGTTTGCAATCCTGATTTTGCTTGGCATTATTCAGGGGTGTTTTCTGACGTATTTCTTTCTTACCCACAGTAAAGGAAAACAGTTGCCTAACCGTTTTTTAGGTTTTGCTCTGGTTTGTATGACGCTGCTCATGAGCGACGTATGGCTGGGCTATACCAATTACATGGTGCAGGTGTTAGGGCTGGTGGACTCAACCGAGCCGGCCAATCTAGCCTTGTTTCCCTGCTTGTACTTATATTTTAGAGTTAGTCTTCGGAAAAGCTGGAATGTGCGGGAAGCTTGGCATTTTCTGCCGGCAGTCCTGTATTTCCTGTACATGGCCGTTCTGTACTATCCACAACCGCTAAGCCTGAAGTACGAAGCTTTTTTAGGGGCGTTTCATCCTGAAATTCCATCGCCACCTTTTGAGTCGTACGGCGAACGCTGGATGTTCTGGCCTAAATGGCACATCAATGAATTTACGGGAATCAGTATGCTGATTTACCTGGTACTCACCTGGCGAGAAGTGCTATTGGCCTTTCAACGCATACAGGCTCGTTTCTGGGGAAGTCAACCGACGGATTTGATCTGGTTCCGAAATTTGCAGATTCATCTGACTTTTATCACGATTATATACCTGATTACGCGTACGACCTTTGAAAGCGACCTGGGCGATCACCTGGTGGTGGCTCACATGGCGTTTATCATCTACGTGACGAGCTTCAGTATCATTCGCCAGTCTGGTTTTTTCCGGGTGGAACCCGCCACGCCAACCGGGCAGGTTCGGAAGTACGAGAAATCTTCCCTAACGCCCGAATTAGAAAATCGTACGTTGGAAAAACTACAGCAAGTCTTACGCGAAGAAAAACCTCAGTTAGATTCGACCTGCTCCTTGCCCGGACTGGCTCAGCGACTGGGCGTATCGACGCATCATCTTTCCCAGGTACTCAATGACACGCTGGAGCTTAGCTTTTTTGAACTGCTGGCTAAATACCGAATTGAAGAAGCCCGGCAATTACTGTCTGCGCCGGAGAATGCTCACCTGAAAATTGAGGAAATCGCTGAACGTGTGGGCTACAACTCAAAATCAGCCTTTAACGCCGCTTTTAAACGCGAAACCGGGCAAACACCTTCCGTATTTCGGAGTGCGTCCTTATCGGCGGGTACGTCGTCCTGATGCGTACGGTCGTTGAACGGTACTGAAAACGAGCACTTTTGGGTATTCAAATCAAATACTCATGAAATCCACTCGTCGTTACGACCTTGACTGGCTCCGCGTATTAGCCTTCGGTTTACTTATCTTTTTTCATGCGGGAATGTTCTTCAATTACTGGGGTTGGCACGTGAAAAACAACGTTCAGACGCACCTCATTGAATATCCCATGCGGTTCTCGAGTGCCTGGCGGATGGCCTTATTATTCATGATCTCTGGGATGGGCGTATACTGGGCTCTGGGGCGGCGATCCGCGGGAGAATTTATCGGGGAACGAACCAAACGTATTTTTCTGCCGCTGGTCTTTGGTATGTTCGTCATTGTACCGCCGCAAATTTTTTACGAACGACTTCAGCAGGGAGCCAGCTTTTCGTACGGCGAATTTTACAAGACAGTCTTCGATTTTCAGCCTTATCCCAAAGGCAGTTTCAGTTGGCATCACTTATGGTATCTGATCTATCTGTTCTCGTACTCATTCATTGGGCTGCCCATTCTACTGTATCTGCGTAAACCTGCGGAACAACGGGTAACGGCTAAGCTGGCTTCATTTTTCAGTAATCCAGTCTGGCTGTTGATACTGCCTACCGTTTGGCACTGGTTAGCGGATTTTTTATTGGAGGAACGCTTTCCCACCACGAATGCTCTGGTGAACGACTGGCGGCAACACTGGCATTACTTTACGCTTTTTCTGACGGGATATGTGTTTTGTACACAGCAGCAATTCTGGGATACCCTGGCTCGGTACCGTTTCTTAACGCTTGGGTTGATGGTGGTGACAACTACGATATTATACGCCTTTTTCTGGATTGATCAGCCTCAGCTGGAAGGCTGGAATTACGAAGCCTATGCCCTTTTTCGAACCTTCAACGCCTGGACTTGCTTACTAACCATCTTTGGTAATGGCTACCAGTACCTCAACTTCAACAATCGATTCCTGGCCTACGCCAATGAAGCAGTCTATCCCTTCTATATTTTGCATCAAACGATCACGGTAGCTGCTGGTTATTATCTGGCTCCGCTGCTCATCGATTGGCCCGTAAAGTTCATCCTCTTAGCCGCGATTACGTTTTTCGGTTGCTGGATTTTATACCACTTCATCATTCGGCACTTCGCCTTCACCCGACTGGTATTCGGCTTGAAGCCCAAGGCTACGCATACTCCAGTAGTAATCGAAAGCCCTAATGCCAAAAGCGTACGCTAAGATTGGTTACGAGTAGAAACGAAAAAGGAGAGCTTTGATAAGCTCTCCTTTTTCGTTTTATCCTAAGTTATACTATGATAGAGTATCCTCAGCGGGTACCAGATTGTTGTCTTTTCTGAATTGATCCGTTCGATCGGAAAATTCGGTATGTACGGCCGTTACAGAATCCAGTGTTTCGGACATTTTTGTAAACAGATCCGACACGCCGTTTTCCAGCGATTTATCGTTCAATTCAATATTTTCAACTTCAATTTGACCGATCTTTTTGAGTACAGCCGTTTGGCTATTGCGAAGGTCGTCTAACTCACGAACGATCTTTTCCATTAATTCAAACTTTGCCAGTTTGTCCATAAGGCATTTTCGTTAGTATGAGTGATAAGTAGTTAAACCATCGTGCCAGAGAGAATATTTTATTTAAGTATTTGATTTACAGGTATTTGTATAAATAATCCCCTTGCGGAAGGATAAAAATGTAGAGAACTAGCCTCAAAGCGTACGAAGAATTGCTATAAATCCCACAGAAAAAAGGCCGGGGTTTGTACCCGGCCTTTTTTATTCATTTCCAACGTTAATCTCATTGGTATCTTTCTTACTTCGACTAAGCTGATCGTTCGGATTAACAATTGAGGGGCGTCCCATCTTGTAATTCCTTGGCGACTGACTGGGATCCGTAGTAGCGTATCCCGTAACCGGAGGAGCCGGAATATTCAGTTTACCGTTGGTATTGTAAGGACGCTGAATTTTATAATTTCCCGTCGATTGCAATCCGATGTTCTCACGTACTGAACCATCCCGTTGGATGGTTACCCCTGACTCGGCATTCTGTATTTGCCTAGCTACAGCTGCTTTATTGGCGTGCTTATAGTTATGCGTAGAGTATCCGTGGTCTAAACGGGGTTTGGTTTGGGCAAAGGCTACACCGACCAGTCCGGCCAGAATAGCGGTCATTATATAGCGTTTCATGACTTGTTGCAGTTAAAACTAATTCAATGGTACTGAAAAAAAGATGTACCATTTTCGAGGATGGCCTCTAAACAAAGATAGTAAATTAATTAGATTTTTCACAGTATTTTCCAGAAAATATAGGATTATACCATGAAAAAGAAACGTCTGTTTTTGTACGCATTACGAGGATTTACTTTGGATTTTGTTCGTTCGAACTTCAATTTTGAACTGATTTTACGCGAAAAATGAAATTTTCGTAAAAACCAAGTTTCATAAATCCTTTTACAAAGAGATTTAAAAAATTTAATTCCGATTTAAGTTTTAGTGAATTCTAATACAATTCTAACCACTTTCTAATCTGTAACGAGCTGATAATGAGGAAATATGTCCCTTGGGACGGGCTGAAAATTCTACGATTTGCAGCAATGTTTGCGAAGTTTTGGAAAACTTAATTGCCTAACTTCGCAGTCTCAACTAATCAGTACGAAGCAATGGTAAAAGCCGAAATGCTTACCGATAAGGGTACAATGGTGATTGAACTCTTCGAAAAGGAGACGCCCATTACGGTAAAAAACTTTATTGATTTATCAGAAAAAGGATTCTACAACGGTGTAAAATTCCACCGCGTAATCCCTAATTTCATGATTCAGGGTGGCGATCCTACCGGTACCGGTGCGGGTGGTCCGGGTTATACGATTCCCTGCGAAACGAAAGCCGAACGTCAGCGTCACGATCGTGGCGTCTTGTCGATGGCTCACCGTGGCCCCAATACGGGCGGTAGCCAGTTCTTCATCTGCCATAACCGTTCGAACACGGCTCACCTCGATGGCGTACACACGGCTTTTGGTCAGGTGATTGAAGGATTGGACATCGTGGATGACATCCGTCAGGGAGATACGATTCAGTCCGTAAAGATTGTTCGTGACGACGCGTAAGGCGTAGCACACTACCTAAAAGCAAAAGACCGAATGGCTTAATACCATTCGGTCTTTTCTTTTTACCGCGTCGCCTTTGCGGAAGGCAGGGCCGCTGCGGGTTCCAGTCGCTGATTCACCCCTTTTTCAATCATGGGTAACCCCTCGACCATCCATTGCGGAGCCGGAGCATCCTTCAGGTAGTGATCCAGGTATTGCCACATGCGGATGGTCCAGTCTTTCTGGTTTTTACGCACGCGAAGGCCGTGTTTCTCCGTGTTGTAGTTGAGCATCCAGGCGGGTTTACCCAGACGTTTCAGGCCCACGTACAACTCAATGCCCTGGTACCAGGGTACTGCGTCGTCTTCATCGTTGTGCAGGATCAGAGCGGGCGTTTGTACGTTGGGTAAATAGAACAGCGGTGAATTATCGAGGTATTGCTGCGTTTTCTCCCAGAGCGTACCACCGATACGGCTTTGTGTATGCTCGTACTGAGCCTGACGACTCAAGCCCGTTCCCCAGCGAATACCTCCGTAAGCACTCGTCATGTTGGCGACGGGAGCACCCGGTACGGCCGTCTTAAACAGATTCGTTTTCGTAATCAGATACGCCGTCTGGTAGCCGCCCCAGCTATGGCCTACAATGCCCAGCCGCGTACGGTCCACCCAGGGATTTTCCAGTAACTTCAGTACCCCCGGAATGATACAGCTGTAAGCACTTGGACCGGGATAACCATCCTGATACACGATGTCTGGTACGAATACGATATACCCGTTGGAAACCGAGTACGCGTAGTTGTTACGGGCACTCGCGGTCGGAGCGGGCGTTACGAAGTTGTGAATGTTATCCGATTCCTTTTCGTAGAAATACGTAATCATGGGGTACTTCTTCGTCGAATCGAAATCATCGGGTTTGTAGAGCAATCCCTGTAGCGTTACACCATCGCCCGATACCCAGCTCACCATTTCCACCGTACCCCAGCGATATGCTTTCGTCTGCTCGCCCAGGTTGGAGATCTTCCGAATGTTTTTGAAGGACAGGTCCGTGGCCATCAAGTCCGGATACTCACGGAATGTGGTTTTCGTGAAAAGCAGATCATTCGTATTCTTGGCCTTCGTTACCATCGGACTGGCCGCGAAATCGCCCTGGTGCAGTACCGTCAGCGTTGAACCCGACCATTGAGCGTAACCACTCGCTTTCGTCGTGTGATCGAAAAGGTGAACCAATTGCGGTTTGGAAGGATCAACCAGACCGCGATCTTCGGGATCAAGGTTAATGAAGCGATAGGTTTTCTTTACTTCCCGACCCTTGGTCAGTCGCGTCAGGCTAGTGGGATTCGCCGGATCTACCGTCCAGACGTCGTATTTGTCGTAGATATACAGCAGTGCATCGCCTTTCGTCCAGCCCGTCGAGCCGTATCCCCGGGGGAAATCCGGATGATCGTCGTCTTCGTCCGCGAATTTCCGGTCTTTGGTCAACTGAACGGTTTTACCCGTAGCAATGCTATGAGCAAACCAAGCCGTATCCGACAGGGAGAACCAGTACGCATACTTGCCCTCGGGCGACATGCGGATGTTCCCCCGAATGTTTTCACCAATCAGTTTCTTTGAACCATCTTTCGTGGAAACTACGTACGCATCGTTACGACTATTCCAGTCCCAGTGTTCGTGCGAGTATTTCAAATCCGAAAGAGCCACTACATAATCAGCATTGCCATCAGCGACGGGCAGAATTTCGTCCATTTCCGTCGTAGCTAGTTGCCGTAAGGCGTTCGTAGCCGGATCGTAAACGGCAGTGTACGAACGTTTCTTATCGCGTTCGGCGGTTACTTTCTGTTGGGGTTGCAAAGTACGGTCTTTAGGTCCCCATACTTCTACATTTACCACTTCTTCGGGTAACATCGTTGTATCAGCTACCGCAGGAACGGGAGCCGTACCGAAGAACAGTTTCGAACCGTTTTTGGCGAAAGCCAGCGGAGCATCACCACTCACCAGCCAGCCTTTCGGACCGGGTTGATTGGCCTGGTCCGCTACTTTAAGAGCCTGAGCCTGACCGGATTTCCAGTAGTACAACTGATGGTAATGCACCAGCGATTTGGCGTTGGTATCGGGATCGGTTACGAAAGCCAGTTGGTCGCCGGCTTCGTCGAAACTGAGTTTCTTGGTTTTGCCTTTCGCTTCGAATACTTTCTGCGAAGAACCGTTGGCCAGATCCACGACGTAAACACCGGGTAGTTTTACTGTACTGTCGTTACCCGTAGTAACGTACGCCAGCCGTTTGCCGTTTTTGCTAAAGGCATAATCCGTCACAAAGGAATAGGAAGTCTGCGTGCCGGATTTAAGGTTTTTCAGGACGAGCTGATACCCATTTTCTTCGGATTCTTTTTTAGCGGGTTTGCGATTGGTACGGCGAGCCGTCGTATCGCGTTTCGCGGCGGGTGTTTCCAGTTGATAGGCTACAAATCCACCCGCTTTCTCGGGAAGAGCGAACGAGGAAACCTTCGGAATTTTGGTCAGTTGACTCGTTTTCAGCGAGTAGATGCCCAGCGAATCTTTGGGCATGTCTTCCCGCTTTTTCTTCTTCCGCTTGGCATCACGTACGACTGCCGCTTGGGGCTTAATCTTGAAGACAGCTACTTCCGAGTCGTAGCTAACCCGAATGTCGGCGGCTCGCTGAACGGAGTCAATTTTGCTTTTTTTCAGCCCGTAAAAAATCGCGTTACCATCGCCTTCCTGGGGGTTAGCGGTGTAGATGGCCCAGTCGCCATCGTTGGAGAGCGTACGGTACGTAATGGATTTCCAGCCGTCGTACACGCTGTGCGTAAGGGCTTTTTTAGGTTGGGGCGGAGGAGTTGGTTTCTTCCCTTTTTTCTGGCCGTAGGCCATACTGGTAAGGACCAGTAAAGGCAAGAGTAAGAGTTTTTTCATAGTGAGAATGAAACGATTTCTTTGCAATGAAGATACACTAAAGCCAGTCGCGAACTTTCAAGTCAGCGACTTTTCAGGCAAATCTCAAGACCAAAGCTGTGGAGGACGTTTTGCAATCTGGAATGGGTACTACTTTATACTCGAATAATGAAGGAAGTCGAACAATGAATGTGTAAGTATTTCCAGTGGCTTATTCATGAAAGAAGCCGTAAAAGTCATGCTTTTACGGCTTCTGCGTGTACTACATCTAGGTGCTGGATGTTCCTACCATTTCAGCCAGCGGGCCGTGTAGTTCTCCGCGTCCCGCGAGAATCGCAACATATACATACCCGAAGGCATCGGAAGTGATCCAATGGCGAGTTCAGCCCGACGACCCGAAACTTGTCCTTCCCAGAAAATGCGTCCCTGCGTATCGAGTAGCGTTACAGCGTACGTACGGTTTTGCTCGTTAAACGGCAACTCAGCGATGGGATTGCGGGAGCCACTCGTGGGATTAGGTACAATGCGTACGCCTTCTTTCTTACGGAACGCCTGTACGGCTTGCTCGGCTCTCAGGTAATTGGGTACACCGTAGCCCAGAAAGTTGTCCGGTTCCTCGTTCTTATGAGCCGATTGTTTCAGCAAAGAAATCACTTCCATGTTGGTCAGGTACGGATACGCCTGCCAGAAACTGGTCGCCATACCCGCCAGCAGGGGCGAGGCATACGAAGTTCCACCGCCCGAAGCCAACTGTCCGTTGAGGGCGTTGATCACCACGTTACCGGAGCCCATCGCCGACAAATCGGGCTTCATGCGTCCATCCGCGGTTGGTCCGATGGAACTAAAGTTGGCCCGAGCCATGCGTGAGTCAACGGCTCCTACGGTAATGATGGAATCCGCATCCGCGGGTACGGTGATGTAACGCCAAGCATCGCTGCCTTCGTTACCCGCCGCAACCACCACCAGAATCCCCGTTTCAGCGGCCCATTTAGCGGCCCGGGTCGAAAGAGCCTTCTGGCCGTTCAGATCCTGATACGTATAGCTGGTGGCCGGATTGTCGAACGTTGAATATCCCAGCGAAGAATTGATGACATCTACGCCTACGCTATCAGCGTATTCGGCAGCAGCTAACCAAAAAGCTTCTTCCTGCCGTTTTTCGCCGGAATTGTCTTCCGTGTGAAGCAACAGATACGAGGCTTTGTAAGCGGTACCAATCAGCTGACCCGGCAGGTAAGCCGCCATGAGCGAAAGTACACTGTTGCCGTGCGTACCCTGATCGTATACGTTGGCATTGTTCGCTACGAAATCGTAGGTACCCAGAATTCGATTTTCGTCAAACAGGTGTTTGAACGCCGCCTGCGTGTTGACGCTCAGAAAGCCATTGTCGATCACGCCTACCCACATGCCTTCGCCGTGGAAACCCCGGGCGTGCATCGAGTCCACTCGCATCTGACCAATTTGAGCTTGAGAATGCCCGTAATCGAGAGCTTTGGGATTTTTTGGGGTAGTAGCAAGGGGCGACGCTTCCAGCGGTTGCAGGTCATCCGACCAGGCTTTGCTGCCGCTACGAATGCCCGGCGTCGTGGTGACGGGTACTGCACTCAAAGGAACGTTACCATCATTACCGGCCACGAAAGGCAGGGTTTTGATCTCTTCCAGTTGCTGAGGGGTACATTCAACGAGTACGCCATTGGCCCAACGGGTTTTGTACCAGACTTTCGCTCCTTTTTCCCGAACGGCCTGAATGTAGGTCGGATTAGGTGGCAGGTCGCGTTCAGAAACAACCAGATTTTGTTTGAAACGACGCTCAATGGAACGTTTGGAGAGAAACTCTTGCGGGCGATTGACGTCGTAGGGTGAATTGGTTTTGTCCTTGAATACGACCAGATACTTGGCCGTCGTTTGGGCCTGAACCGAGAAAAATGCACACGCTAACAGTGCCGATAAACCAGCCCGAAGCCCTCTATTCTTTACCATAACTAGATATTTGCTGAATGAAGCGAGTTCCAAAATCAATTTTATTCTGACCAAAGCAATCGCCGGACTGGCAGTAATACAGTTCCGTACGTTCCCGGTAAATCAGTCCGACTCCTTTGGCGTATATTTCTTTACGATTCACTAAATCAATGGCTGATACTTTGTTCTCCTGTACGACTGTTAACGTTTTAGAAAAATCGTTTGTACCGATTTTCAGCGGTTCATCCAGTTGAGTTACCTCGTATTCGTCCGGGTCATTACTATTCAAAACGTTACCATTCCAGGTTTGTTTAACGTAAATCGGAAACCAGAGTTTTACGTAGGGTACATTGTTTTCCGTGCGAATGGCCTGATTCAGCGTTCGACGAGCCGTCCATACGGAATCAATGGCCCAAGCCTGCTGCTGGCTATTACGGCGGTAGCGTTCGAGCCGGAAGGAGGGTTCGCCGTCTAGTCCTGTAAAGGCGTCCGCGACGAGTTCTTTAATCTGATACTGCGATCGTACCGAATCCTGAGCCAGGGCGTATTGCGTTTGGGTAACGTCGTAAATGATAAAATTGCCTTTTTCAAGCGGAAAGTAATCATAAGCGGTTGCCGGTTCGGTTTCAGCGGGCTTACAAGACCAGACGCTCAACGCAAGGAACAAGACAGCGTATAACTTTTTCATACAGAGGGATGGAGATAGAGTAATTAGGTGGGTATTGAACGATGATTAAAACGAAAATTAAAGGTACTGTTTTCTTGTAACGTTAAAAAAGTTTGAAAGCATGTATACGAGCTACACGTTTCAAACTTTTTAACAAAAACGAAAAGCCGGGGCAAAGCCTCCGGCTTTCGTCGTATGATTACTCCCACTCAATAGTGGCCGGGGGTTTTGAAGAAATGTCGTACACGACGCGGTTTACGCCTTTCACCCGGTTGATGATTTCGTTGGAAACTTCCGCCAGAAACTCGTAAGGCAAGTGTACCCAGTCGGCAGTCATCCCGTCTACTGAGGCCACGGCCCGCAGAGCCACGACGCGTTCGTAGGTACGCTCATCGCCCATAACGCCAACGGACTGGATGGGCAGCAGAATGGCTCCGGCCTGCCATACCTGATTGTAGAGGCCTTTTTCCCGGAGTTTGCCAATGAAAATGGCGTCTACTTCCTGGAGAATGGCTACTTTCTCAGCCGTAATATCACCCAAAATCCGGATGGCCAGACCCGGTCCGGGGAAGGGATGACGACCCAAAATGGATTCCACAATACCTAGCTCACGGCCCACGCGGCGTACTTCATCCTTAAATAAGGTACGCAGGGGCTCGATGACCTGAAGTTTCATGAAATCGGGCAAGCCGCCTACGTTGTGGTGCGATTTAATCGTCGCGGAAGGACCTTTCACGGACACCGATTCAATCACGTCGGGGTAGATCGTACCCTGACCCAACCAGCTTACGTCGGTCAGCAGGTGAGCTTCCTGATCGAATACTTCAATGAAAGAACGGCCAATGGCTTTGCGTTTATCTTCGGGATCGGTTAGACCAAACAGAGCGGTGTAGAACTGCTCTTTGGCGTTCACGCCTTTGATGTTCAGTCCCATATCCTGGTACGAATGCAACACCTGCTCGAATTCGTCTTTCCGCAGCAGACCGTTATCCACGAAGATACAGTACAGGTTCGGTCCGATGGCCCGGTGAATCAGCATGGCGGCCACCGTAGAATCGACGCCACCGGAAAGAGCCATGACTACTTTGTCATTGCCTAGTTTTTCCTTGAGTTGCTCAACTACTTCTTCCACGAAGTTAGCGGGCGTCCATTCCTGCTTGCAACCGCAGATGTCCACCAGGAAGTTTTTCAGTACTTCCTTGCCTTCCAGCGAGTGGGTCACCTCGGGGTGAAACTGAATGCCGTAGGTTTCTTCGCCTTCAATTTTAAAAGCGGCTACGCGTACGGTTTCCGTGGAGCCAATGATGGTAAAGTTGTCGGGAATCGTTACGATGGTATCACCGTGGGACATCCATACCTGCGACTCGGGCGTCAGGTTTTGCAACAGTACCGAACGGTTGGCATCGTCCGAATGCAGCATGGCCCGTCCGTATTCCCGGATTTTAGAAGGGGCTACTTCGCCGCCTGAGGTTTGAGCCAGCAGCTGGGCTCCGTAGCAAACGCCCAGCAAAGGCAACTGACCCCGGAACTGTGACAAGTCCGGGTGTGGTGAGTCGGCGTCGCGTACCGAGCAGGGACTACCGGAAAGGATGACCCCTTTCACAGAAGCGTCGAGTTCGGGAAAATGATTATACGGATGAATTTCGCAATACACGTTTAACTCGCGAACCCGGCGGGCGATGAGCTGCGTATACTGCGAGCCAAAATCGAGAATAAGAATTTTTTCAGTCATGTGTGTACCGACAATTGGTCAGTAAGGAATCGATAAAAAAAGAGTTCTGCGTTTGGGAGGGGTTTAAGGTTGGAAGTTTGAAGTATAAGGTCTAAAACTTGATCTCAACCTTCAAACCCTATCAAACATTAAACCTCTGCTCAAACGGCTATCAGGGGTATCGTAAGTACTTTTTTCGAAGGGTTTTGTATTGACTTAAAGCTGGCTCCCAGCTCTTCCGGATGTCGGATTCGCTCAGGCCCGCTTCCATTTGTTTCCGCAACTGGTCGGTACCCGCCAGTTGATCGAAGGCTTTCGGCCGGTTGATGAATTTACTTTTATCCGGAGCCTTTGCGTAAAAGTCCAGTACGTATTTCAGCGTAAAACCTTCTTTCCAGGCATCTACCTTCCTTAGGTCTAGTCCGTAACAACGCACGCCTTCGTTGGGTGGGTTCATGGCTCCGGGTTTATCGACTGGGGTGAATTCGTACGTACCATACGTTGGCGAAGGACCGCCAATGACCTGAAATTGGGTATCCGTACCCCGGCCTAAACTGATTTCCGTACCCTCGAACAAACAGATGGAAGGGTACAGCAGAATACTTTGCTGGTTGGGCAAATTCGGCGATGGAGCGATGGGTAGGGTATAGGGCGTTTGATGGGTATAATTCTGACAGAGAACCGTTACGAGCTTGCATTTGACTCCGTTTTTCAGCCAGCCTTCCTGATTGATCATCTCGGCCAGTTCAGCTACCGTGCAACCGTGGGAAATGGGAACAGGATTAAGTCCGACGAAGGAGGCAAACTTGCGGTCCAGTACGGGGCCATCCACTACGTGACCATTGGGATTAGGCCGGTCCAGAATCAGTACCGACTTGCCCTGTTCCGCTGCCGCTTCCATAATATAGTGCATGGTAGAAGTATACGTATAGAAACGGGCTCCTACATCCTGAATGTCAAACAGAAGAATATCGAGGTCCTTGATTTGTTCGGGTGTGGGTTTCTTATTCGAGCCGTAGAGGGATACGACGGGTAAACCAGTTTTCTGATCGACGCCACTCGAGACGTGCTCGCCCGCATCGGCCTTGCCACGAAAGCCATGTTCGGGACCAAAAATGGTCTTAATCTGCACGCCCAGAGCCAGCAAAGAATCGGCGAGGTGCGTTTGATTAGGAAATATGGACGTGTGATTGACCACCAGACCTACCTTTTTCCCTTTCAGCAAGGGCAGGTACTCGTTCGTTCGCTCGATACCGAGCGTCACCTTGGAAGCAGACTGGGCGTGTAAAACGGGCCGCGAACAGGCGACCACCAGCAAGAAAAGAGCCAGTAAACAGGGGGTACGGAAAGAAACCATGTGCAAATTTCGGGGGAAAGAGCGGAAAAACCAACGCTAAGTTTGGAAAAGCACGGGAACCGCTACTTTTGTAGTCAGGAAAAAAGGGGAAAACGATCGAATCTGAATCGTAAACCCAGTTTTCATTGGTTTTGAACAAACCTGGATGAGCATCCGGTAACTAATACTATTTTCGTTGAACTTTCCACGTTTTCTCGCTGCCCGTTTACGCCGCCGTACCGAACAACGCTTGTTTTCGGCGACCGTAACCCGTATTGGCATTGCCAGTATTGCGATTGGGCTGGCGGTGATGATCCTGGCTTTTGCGGTACTGTTTGGTTTTAAAGGCACCATTCAGGAAAAACTCTTTAGTCTGTCGGCTCACCTGAAAGTTACCCGGTATACGCTGAACCAGTCGTACGAAGAAACGGCTATGCCCCGTAAATCCCGAATCAGTGAACAGTACAAAAGCCTGTCGGCCGTACGCCATCTGCAAATGGTGGCTCACAAAGCGGGGATACTGAAAACGCCGGATGATCTTCAGGGGGTACTGTTTAAAGGAGTAGGATCTGATTACGACTGGAATGTTTTTCAGCAGAATTTGGTGGAAGGTGCCTTGCCTGCATTTCAGAAAGATACCTCCGATTCGAAACAGGTGATGATCAGTCGAACGATTGCCAAGCAGTTACAACTCAAACCCGGCGATGGCGTAATCATTTATTTCCTTCAAAACCCGCCCCGCCCGCGTAAACTTACGGTTACGGGAATCTATGAAACGGGCCTGGAGGAATTGGATAAACAACTCATTCTGGGGGATATACGTCTGGTACAAAAGCTCAATCGCTGGGGGCCCGATACGGTAGGTGGGTACGAAGTGTTTGTAAAAGATTTTACCCAGTTACCGACCGCGGAAGCCCAAATCGCCAAGTTGCTCGAACCCGAACAGGATCTGCGAAGTGTAGTCGATGAGTATCGGCCCCTGTTCGACTGGTTGAGTCTGCTGGATCGTAACCTTAGCGTATTCCTAACCCTGATTTTATTCGTGGCCAGCTTTAATATGGTGTCGGTACTGCTGGTACTCATCATGGAGCGGATTCCCATGATTGGCTTGCTAAAAGCCTTGGGTAGTCCTAGCTGGCAAATTCGTAAAGTTTTTCTGTGGCAGGGAATCTCGATGATTCTGAAAGGTCTTCTGATTGGTAATGGCTTAGGTATTGGTCTGTGTCTGATTCAGCAACGCTACCGTCTCTTCCCGCTTGATCCGGAAAACTACTACATGAGTTACGTCCCCATTGAAATGAACTGGGGCGTAGTACTGGCTCTTAACCTAGCCGTACTCGGACTAGTCACGCTCGTGCTGCTCTTACCTACCTTCATTATTACCCGTATGCGGCCGGTTGAAGCGATTCGTTTTTCGAAGTAAGGGTAATTTAGAAAACCCATTTTTCAGCAATTCATCGTAGATACTAAAGGTGTTTCATCAATATTTCACGCGAAACGAGTTTTATTGATGCCATATAATCCAGTTGCACGAAGAAAATAGTCTTCTTTTAAAAAACATGTTGATTTGTTCTTGAGTTAATTTAATTAGCTCGAAAATAGTTATACTTACTGCTCTATTACCCCACCTGAATTATTTAAGTCCCAACGAACGCATTATTTTCAGCTCAACTTAAATTGTTTTAGTTATACTGAAACAATAATGCGAAGTTATGTTCGCCAATCATGGGAATTGTGTATGGGTATTAGAGATTTTTTTACACAGCCATTAAAAATTACCAATTCCTTCTTCTTAACCCTTTGGTTAACCGTAGCTGCTTTTGGTACTTACTTCTGCATGTTTGCCTTTCGGAAGCCCTTTACTGCGGGTACTTTCGAATCCATGCAATGGGGAGGGATCGATTATAAAATCATTCTGGTCGTTGCTCAGATTCTAGGGTACGCAACAGCCAAAGGCATTGGTATCAAAATCATCTCCGAGACTCGCCCGGAGCAACGATCTTCCCGTATTCTAATGGTAATTGGAGCCGCCGAATTAGCTCTGATTCTGTTTGGCTTACTACCGCCCCCGTATAATTGGTTTTTATTGTTTTTCAATGGCCTCGCTTTAGGTCTGGTGTATGGCCTAGTCTTTAGCTTTCTGGAGGGCCGCCGCCTGACCGACCTGCTTGGAGCGGGGCTCTGTTTAAGTTTCATTGTCGCTTCCGGGGTAGTAAAATCCGTCGGGGTCTGGGTACTCAACTGGGGAATATCCGAATACTGGATGCCCGCGGTAGTAGGCTTGGCTTTTTCGCCGTTTCTGGTACTCTTTGTCTGGATGTTACAGGTTGCTCCGCCGCCAACCCAAGCCGACATTGCCGCCCGAAAGCCTCGTCTCCCCATGACTGCGGAAGACCGTCGACATTTCTTCAAAGCACTGGCTCCGGGTTTGGTTGCATTGATCCTGATCTACGTCATTATCTCCATGCTGCGGGATATTCGCGACAACTTTGCCGTTGAAATCTGGCGGGAACTGGGCATCCGCACACCCCGTATTTTTTCCGTAACCGAAAGTTGGGTAGGGGTAATTGTGACCCTACTGGTAGGCGTGCTATTTGTGATTTCCAACAACCGTAAGGCATTCTGGGCTAACCTAGTCTTTATTGCACTGGGCATACTTTTGATTCCGTTCGCTTCCTGGTTATACCTCCAGGGACAAATTCAACCGCTGGAATGGATGATTGGCGTAGGGCTAGGTATTTATCTGGTATACGTTCCCTTCAATGGAATGCTTTTTGAACGTCTCATTGCCATCCGGGGTGAAAAAGCGAATGTAGGCTTCCTCTTTTATTCGGCTGATTTCGCTGGGTACCTGGGAAGCGTGGGCATTCTAGTATTTAAAAACTTCAGTCATACGGATATTTCCTGGCTCAAGTTTTACCTCAGTATTACCTACCTTCTTCCGCTAATTGCAGGGCTTTTACTGGTAATCTCCGCCATTTATTTTGCCAAAAAGCTCAAAAAATCCTCAAATTTTTAAATTATCAATAACCAAAACAACGCTACTTGCTCTGAAGCGTTGTCAACTGCATGAACGAAGAGATTTTAATTCAAATCAGTAGCCAACTTAAAGGAAAGCGGAAAAGTCAGGGTATTACTTTACAAGAGCTTGCTAATCGGGCTCAGGTAAGTAAGGCATTAATTTCCCAAATTGAGAATAATCGTACGATTCCTTCTCTACTCGTACTCATCAATTTAATTCGTTCATTGGGAATAGATTTGAACGTATTTTTTGAAGAATTGGTACAGGGGTCAGGAAACGGAAAACTTTCTGTCCGACGCAAAGAGGAGTATCAGACCTTCTACAAAGAAGATACTCCGCACGTTACCTATCGTCGCATCTTGACGAAAACGATTTCGCCCCTAGCCGTGGACTTTGTATTGGCGGAAGTAAAACCACAGGCTCAGCAAAATACGGCTACAACCAGTGATGCCTATGAGTTTAACTACGTGATAAAGGGAGAAATAGAGTATGTCATGGGCGAAGAAACCCATGCGTTAAAAGAAGGGGATTCGCTATTCTTTGACGGTCGAGTACCGCATAAATCGTCTAATCAAACCAACGAAGACAGTCTCCTTTTAATCGTCTATTTTTTCATTGAAAAGATGTAAACCTGAGACGATCGAAGGTAATAAGGTTAACATACTGAAAAACAATTGATTCCTGAGTGATCGTGTGCATCCGATAGATCACTACTGCTAGATCGTAACCAATGGAAAACTATCAATTTGTTCACGGCTACTTAAAACTGACGTAATGCTGGCGGTGTAAGTTTGTTCCAGACAAGAGCGATTTATCCAGCCCGAAACGCATTATGGTTAAGTGAATGAAACGATTGAAGAAAAGCGGCAGAACCTTGTACTGCCGCTTTTTGTGTATTTGGATAAGCCGCCTCCACGCATGAAAGATAGCTTAGTCCTTGGTATACTATGAAAAATTTTGAAATGCAGGCAACCGTCGATGCTCTGTTAGGATTGTACCAATCATTCAATGAGGTGGTTGACGAACGTCTGCTGGAACATTCCATCCAGACGGCTCAATTGGCCGAAGAAGAAGGCTACGACGATGAAGTAGTACTGGCCGCCTTCTTTCACGACATCGGCCAGTTACTGGCTGCGGGTCACCAGTATCAGGCTTACGGTCGCATTGGTTCGGAGTACCTGCGAGCCAATGGTTTCTCGGAAAAAGTGACTCAGGTGGTCGTGATGCACACCGAAGCCGAACGCTATTTGTGTTGGAAATTTCCGGAACGCGTACGGCAACTGGACGAGTACCGCTTACAGCGATTATATGCGCAGGGTGGAATCATGCTCGAACGGGAGGCCAAAGCCTACGAAAAAAATCCGTACTTCTACCTGAGCTTAAAAGTAAAGGAATGGGATGACGAAGCCCCCCTACGCAGCCGTCCTGTGCTAGATCTGGAGCCTTACCGTAGAATGGCTTTACAACACCTACAGCGTCAGGTAGGTTGAGGACTACGGCCAATACGCGATTTGAGCCTGCTTAACGTTTCCTGGGAAAGACCCAGGTACGAGGCGACGTGTTTGTTAGAAAACCGCTCAATTAGCGAAGGGTGCATACGTAGTAACCAGCGATAGCGATCCGCGGCATCCAGGCACAGGAAGGTTTCAAATCGCCGGGTACTGATAATGTAAGCCGTTTCAAGAATGTAACGGTATACCGCATCCCAGCCGGGTAGGGTAGCGTGCAGGTGATAAAAATCTTCGTAGCTGATGAACAGTAGGTCTGAGTTTTCCAGTACCTGGTTGGTTTCCAGAGAAGGTTCCTGCGTCAAAAAGCTTTGTAGGGCCGTACCGAAGGTATTTTCCAGAGCAAAATACCGCGTGGCTTCGGCTCCGTCGGGTTGCGTGTAGAACAGGCGAAAACTGCCCCGGCTCACAAAGTACAGATGCCGGCAAACTTCACCCGAAGTCAATAAAAATTCGTAGCGAGCGGCCTTTTTTAGTCGGAAATAACTGAAAATAGTTGCTAAGTTTTCTTCCGAGAAATCAGTTTTATCTAACAAATACGTCCGCAATACGGTATAGGCAGCATGGGAATCACTCATATCGTTTCGTTAGTCAGAGTAGTGCTTCCCTTCAATAAGCCAGTAGTCTTGGCTGAAAGGTCAGACTAAAGTACGGGCTAAGTGCCATTCTTGAAAAAGGAATGCGACGAATGTACTCAGAAGCCTTATAAGCCCGCCCGGAACGGGGATCAGGACAACCAGCGAATGCCGGCCGCCTGTTCGCTGAGTTTCCATAACAACTGCCCATTGAAAGCATTGGCGTCGGCGTTGAGAATACGCGTAGGGCGTGATTTGCTAAAGTATCCTCCGTTGTATGATTCGGGTAAAGCAGCCGTCGACAGGTATACCGCCGTTCGGGCTCCTTCCTCGGGCGTAATCATAAACGGGCGTAGTAACCCAAAGCCGACTTTCCAGCTCCCCAGAAAATTTTGCCCGAACTGTGAATTGACAACGCCGGGGTGAAGAGCGTAGGCCGTAATGGACTGCCCCTCGAGCCGCCGGGTTAGTTCCTGGGTGAAAAGAATATTCGCCAGCTTGCCATCACCGTAGGTAGTCCAGATGTTCAAACCCGTATTGTTTTTCATAAAAAAACGACGGGCTTTGCCTAGGGCATGGGCTGCCGAGGAAACATTAATGATCCGAGCGTCACCGCTGGCTTGCAATAAATCAAACAACTCAAAGGTGAGTACAAAGTGACCCAGATGGTTCGCGATAAAGCTCTTTTCGTAGCCTTCGGGTGTGTATTCAATGGATGCAGGAGCATACCCTGCGTTGTTGATCAGCCGGTCAATATGGTCGTAGCGTTGGTGAATAGCTTCGGCCGCCTGACGTAAAGAGGCCAGGTTGGTGAGGTCGGCGAAGAACAATTCGATACGGGCCTGTGGGGACTGCTGAAGTACTTGCTGACGGGCCCATTCGCCTTTCTCACGCGAACGTACCAGGAAAATCAGATCAAAATTCTGACGGGCTAGAGCCTGAGCAGTGGCCAGTCCAAGGCCAGAGTTGGCTCCGGTAATGAGAGCAGTATAGGGCATAATACAAAGGTTCAATAACCGATCCGTTAAAAAAAGACGGCCAGCCTAAGATCCAAAAAGAAACCCATCCGATTGGATGGGTTCGTGTTTGTGAGTTGGATAGCTATTGGAATCGGCAATAGTCTTACTCTAAACCAGCAATGCCAGAGGGAGTATCATCATGATTGATTCATGACTTTTATGTACACAAGCGAAATTCGAAAAGGCAGAAGGTTGATCTCACAAAATTGATACCGTAGACTCGCTTTTCTTTACGTAGAAATACCTGTTTTACTATTTAAGAATGAAAAAAACGCAGTAATTCTTCAAAAACCTTAGAGGTACTAGGTATAACCAAGTTCTATCCATAAAATAGTCCGTTGATCCACGGAAAGAAACCATCCGGCCCGATTGACTTCCGTTGAACCAATTCAATTGCCACCTTTGAATCAACAAAGCGAACAATGAACCGCTTTTTCAACGTTTATCATTCACTACTAAGGATATAAAGTCATGAACCGTTTAGAACGCATTCCTTCGCATAAAATGATTGGTGGCGTAGCCGCCGGTCTGGCTGCTTACTTAAATGTCGATGTAGCTCTGGTGCGGGTGCTGTTTGTACTGGGTGCCATTTTCACGCACGCTCCTTTCGTCATTGCCTATATTATCTTATGGATTGCCCTTCCCAAACGAGTAGAAGGAGTGTATGCAGTAGAGGTGGATACGAAGCCCCGTACGCATAACTCGAAAGCCTGGGGTATTGCCGCGATTTTGTTTGGCTCCCTGTTTCTACTGGACGAGTTTACCTGGTTCGACTGGGATAAAGCCTGGCCTCTGTCATTAATCGTCGTTGGGCTGGTACTGATTTTCAAAGATCAGATTAAGGAAAGAATTGCCTAATACCAGCGTTACACTTACCCATAACCAAACACACGCATGACACCTTCTCGCGTACTCGTAGGTCTGGCTTTTATCGCCTACGGCATTATCAAACTGGCCGAGGAACTGGGGTGGTTTTACATCCACTGGCATTCGGTACGGCGATACTGGCCCGTAGCATTGATTGTCCTGGGTATCTGGCTATTGGTTCGGAAAAAAGAAGAACCGCCTTACGACCCGCCGCAAGCTACGGGATCCTTTCCAACCGATCCCGCTGCACCGCAGCCACCCCAACCGCCTCAGCCACCCGCTGATCCCTTTGCCTGATAACGTTTTTCCTTCAACTACGCTATTGCTGTCATCTCTCTTTAACGGGCACCGCTTACGGGCCTTCATACTATGAATGCTAAAAATCTATTACTCGGCGGATTTTTCGTACTACTAGGAATTTTGTTTCTGGGACGAAATCTGGGCTGGTTCGACTTCCATTTCGGTGAACTCTTCCGACTCTGGCCCCTCTTGTTTGTGGTACTGGGTGTAAATATGATCTGGGGTAAATCGAACCGTAACGTCACCGTAGCGACCCTGATTTTATTGGCCATCTGCGTTCCCTTGTTCATTGCAACGAAAGTGCGGGACCGGGTACGGGACAATATTCACTGGAATGGTAGCTGGGATGATGATGATCATGACGATGAGGCCGAAGAATCGTACGAAAACCGCGATTCAGAACGGAGTGGGGGTAAGCAGTACTTGGCCGAACCCATGACCGATAGTATTAATGCGGCTAGTTTTCAACTCGAAGGCGGAGCGGCGGAGTTTACGATGGGTACAACAGATAAACAGTTGGTAGAAGCCGATGGTGATCTGGATATGGGCAATCTGTCGCTGAAAAGTACGAGTGTAAACGGAGCCAGCGAAGTAATATTGAGCATGAAGGGCCGCAAGAAGTGGAACTGGGATGACGAACACTCGCATAACAATGTTGCCGTACGTCTTAACCCACAACCGCTCTGGAATCTGGACATGAAAGTAGGGGCAGGAAAAGCCGATTTTGACCTGACGCCTTTTAAAGTCAGTAAGGTAAGTCTACACACCGGAGCCACCGAAATGGATCTGAAACTGGGTGACAAGACCGATCAGACGGACGTGGAAGTAAATGCGGGTGTGGCGAGTGTAAAAATCAAGGTACCGCAATCCGTGGGTTGCCGAATCACCACCCGTGGAGCGTTAACGGAAAAAGATTTCAACGGATTTACGCGTCAGGGTGATGCTTACGAAACGCCCGGTTATGCAGGTGCCAAGAAGAAAATTAATATCCGCTTCGAAGGAGGTATTGCGGAGTGGAAAGTGGAAAGGTACTAGGCTTTTAAACGTCCGCCACTGCGGTTTAGCGTTTAGGTCAGGATAAACCTGTAAAGGAAGCTCTGTTTTAGTGTTTTCTTTGGTCCGTAGCAAACCCTGCTACGGACCTTTTTACTTCATCAACACAGTTTATCTAAAAGGAGAACCACGAAATTCACAGTATCCAGACACCGATCAAACGATGTGTTGACTGCAAATTCCGTGGTTCTTTTATCTGTGTAGGTACTAAAACCTACCGTAGGGCTTTAGTAATCCAGCCACCGCCTACCACGTCGTCGCCTTCGTAGAAAACGGCTGCCTGACCCGGAGCTACGCCGGTTACGGGTTCGTGGAAGCGTACTTCCATTTGCCCACCGGTTTGCGTAATGATGGCCGGTGTTCCCTCGTGTTTGTAACGAATCTTCGTGATCGTTTCCAGGGGTTGCGTCAGTTCGGCGTATTTCTGCATATTGAGCTGACTGACCATCATGCCGGTCCGTTCCAGGTCGCGGTCACGGCCCAGTACAACTTCATTGCTGTCTTTCCGAATTTCAGTAACGAAAGCGGGATAACCCAGAGCAATACCCAAGCCTTTGCGTTGGCCAATGGTGTAGAACGGATAGCCTTCGTGCGTGCCCAGTACTTTCCCTTCCTGATCGACAAAGTTACCGCCGGCTACTTCTGCTTCCAGGGTAGGAATACGGCGTTTTAGGAAACCGCGGTAATCATTATCCGGTACAAAGCAGATCTCGTAGCTTTCCGCCTTGCTGGCTAACTCAAAAAAGCCGCGTTCTTTGGCCATTTCTCGAATTTCACTTTTACGGAAATTACCCAAAGGAAGTTTGGTACGGGCCAGACTGTCCT
This sequence comes from Siphonobacter curvatus, assembly GCF_002943425.1. Classification (NCBI taxonomy): domain Bacteria; kingdom Pseudomonadati; phylum Bacteroidota; class Cytophagia; order Cytophagales; family Cytophagaceae; genus Siphonobacter; species Siphonobacter curvatus. The sequence continues at coordinate 3,417,399 of NZ_PTRA01000001.1, read as the reverse complement.
GCGATACCCCCCAGAGTACATAACTCTGATCTTTCCAGGTATCCAAACCCTTCGATACGATATGGCGACCGTGCGACGGACCGCCGTTTCCTTCCCGCAGGTTCGCGTAGTGACCCGTGGCAATAAACTCGCAGTCGAGCTTATCAGCCCGCCGTAACAAAGCGTCCCACTTGATGTGTGTGTTGCACAAAACGCAGGGGTTAGGCGTACGCCCTTCCAGGTATTCACCCGTGAAATGGTCGATTACGTAATCTCCAAATTCATTCCGAATGTCAAGGATATAGTGCGGGAAGCCCAGCTGTACAGCTACGTTACGGGCATCGTTGATGCTATCGAGGCTACAACAGCCCGTTTCTTTTTTTGTGCCCCCGGAACTGGCGTAGTCCCAGGTTTTCATCGTCATACCAATGACTTCGTAACCTTGTTCGTGCAGCAGGACCGCTGCCAGTGAAGAATCAATGCCGCCACTCATGGCGACCAGAATACGTCCGTGTTTGCTCATAATGAATCCGGCCAGGGTTCAAAGCCCTGCGATTGTTGGTTTAATGTGGTGTGATCTGATCTGTATTGCTGTTGTCTGATTATCAGTAAGTTAACAAAATTATTGAATCGGACAAAACCACGATTTCTTGTACCTATGACGATCGTTATCTCAAAGGGAAAGGCGTAGTAGGTACGGATTAACCACACTTGATAAAAAAAAATTCACCTACAAAGTTAATACTTTTATGGCCTACTCGCTGAAAAGCGTGTTACGGAAGAAACCAATCGGGCTGGAACATTCCCTTTGGCATTTCGCATTACAGTCGATCGCAAATCTTCATTTACCTATTTTGGTCAAAGCATCTGATTGGGATGCCAAGGCAGAAAAAGCCAAAAAGTCGCATGTTAGAAAGTTAAGACCTGCTTTATTGGCATAGTTAACTTCTAAGAAAATAATTAAAATTAAGACATTATCCCCTATTTAATTAAGCCATTATGTGCATTCTAACCAGTCCAGAGATAGCCCCGACTGCCCGGTAGCGGACTGGTTCAAATCCAACGATGTAAAACACCTCTACGAACAATGATTGCTATTCGCTTAAAAAAGGCATTTGATCCAATTATCGAGCTGGATCTGGAAATTTGGGAAAACTTTTCAAAATTAGGTACGGTTGATCATTTTCCTGGCGAGACCATTCTAAAGCACGCTGGCACACAAGAAAAATATTTTAGCCTGTTGCTCAGTGGAGCGGGTGGGGTATTGATTTGGCGAAAAAATAACTATATCTGCACCGATCTCTATTTTGAGAATGATTTCATCATGGATTATCCATCTTTCGTTCTCCAATCAACAACCGATACTGAAATTCGACTTTTTCAAGCTGGCACCGTGTTCAGAATACCTTATCAGCGTTTTCAGGAAGTATTTAAGCCTAACGCCTACGGATATGTTGTTACATTGAAATCGCTTGAGAAATCGTATATAGAAAAAGTAAGACAGCAAGTCGATTTATTGTCTAAAAAAGCTAAAGAGAGATATTTAGAAGCTAGTCAACAACATCGAGAGGTTGATCGAATTCCCTTAAAATATATGGCTTCTTACTTAGGCATTACTCCACAAAGCTTGAGTCGTATTCGGTCTGAAAAAGTTAACTAGTTACCCTCTGGTAATTTCTAGCAGATCGGTTCTTACTAGTTTTGTCATTTGGAAAACCAAAGACAAAATAACAATGAATAACGTAAATAAAGCAGTGAGATTGCCCGTTTGGAAGACTCTCCTGGTATTAATTGGGTTTCCTATTATTTCTTATTTACTATCATTAATACTTTTACAACGAGATCTATTTTCCTTTACTGGTTGGGATTTCTTTTCGGTTTTCTGGATACTAATTACGATTTGGTATATCATTCAGATCAAAATTATTACTTATATCCTGTCATCTGAGGGTTATACACTTGAAGCTATAGGTTATAGATTGGATGTAAACCATTCAAAAAAGATGATAGGGGGGTATCTACTATGCTCATTACTCCTACTAATCACAATAGAAATTAGTTTACAATCAGGTCCAATAGATCCTTCTAGGCTCTCTGATTTTGCTAACCTGACGCCCACTAATTTAAGACAGAGGATTATTTTTATTCTGATGGGACTTTTCGCGGGTCTTTCGGAAGAAATGGTTTACCGTGGCTTTGCGATAAATAGTTTAATGGGTTATAGAATTAACAAATGGTTATCGATTATACTAGCCAGTATACCCTTTGTTTTCCAACATGGTCTTAAAGCTATTCCTCAGTTTAGCTGGTTCTTCAGCATGGGCCTCTTTTTTGGATTTCTTTTTATTCTTACCAAAAAGCTGACGATTGGTATAATTGTTCATTGGCTGATTATTCTTTCTGCTGTTGTAGCCATTCTTAGCACGCTCAACTAATCGTTTTCACTAGCAGGCCTGATTTTGTAAATAACCTAAAGGCTGATCGATTTCCGCGTTTTACTGCTTAAAGTACAGAAACCTGGTCAACTATTCTGCGGTTTGAGCTTGTGCTTTTTTTAATAGTCCCAGACTACCGAGTGCCAAGATCTCATACCGCATGTTGCTTTCCCTGAATTTCGTTGCCGAATCTGGTAAATATAGCCCAAGCTCAATTTGAAGTGCTGGGAAGCATCGTAATAGAATCCTCCATAAATCCGATCTTGTTCCTATACGTTGGGATTGCTCTTCACAGCAAGAAGTGTAAGCTGAACTAGAAGAGGAGATACTCAAAAGTCGAAGGAGCTAGTAGCGTAATCGATTAAAAAATCGGGTTCTTTGATGAGGCAAAATGTACTGGCAAATTTAAAGGAATGCATTTCAACCCAAGCCTATGAGTGAAAGCTCAAGTCAGGGGCAGTGATGCAAGTACTGCCCCTGAAACGTACTACTTTTTAAGGCCTAACTCCAGCAGGCGTTCGTCCAGAAACTCTCCGGCGGTCATGTCCGTATAGAGTTTAGGATGTTGCGTATCAATACAGCTCTCCAGTGAAGTCAAATTCATCTCCGAGCGAGGGTGCATAAAGAAGGGAATCGAGAACCGGGATGTGTTCATTTTTTCCCGCGAAGGATTAACCACCCGGTGAATCGTCGACTTCAGTTTGTGATTGGTGAGGCGGTCGAGCATGTCGCCCACATTAACGATGATCTGGTCGGGCAGGGCCGTAATACCAATCCATGCTCCGTCCCGACGTAGTACCTCGAGTCCTTCGGCACTGGCTCCCATCAGCAGCGTAATCAGGTTAATATCACCGTGAGCCGCGGCCCGTACCGCTCCGGGTTCCACTACATTGGGGTCGAGGGGGAAGTAATGCAAAGCCCGTAAAATGCTGTTGCCATGCTTCACTTTGTCCTCGAAGTAATCCTCGGGTAGTTCCAGATACAGAGCAATGGCCCGTAGCAGCGTTTTTCCCGTTTGTTCAAACGTCTGATACGTTTTTACGGTATACTGTTCAAAAGCCGGTAGGTCTTCTGGAAATACATTTTTGGGATAATCTGCCCAGACCGAATCACCGTCGTCCGTCGTCGGATGGGGCTGGCCGACGTGGTAAAATTCTTTCAGATCGGCTACTTTGAAACCTTTGGCGGTTTCTTTCCCCTTACCCACGTAACCCCGCTGCCCGGCAATACCCGGCACTTCGTATTTTCTTTTGTAGTCGTCAGCTTTAAAGAAGAATTCCTTTACTGCTGCGTATAGTTGGTCCTGCAGCTCAGCCGTAAGACCGTGGTTTTTAATCGCAACGAAACCGATATTGTTAAACGCCCGGCCCAGATCGGCTACGAACTTGGCTTTTCGCTCGGCATCACCCGAGGTAAAATCAGCTAGGTCCAGCGATGGGATTTCGTCCAAAAGAGCGTCATTCTGAAGACTTTCCATGGTGTACTAGGGATAAAAGTGTGGTACAAAAGTAAGCAAGTTTAGGCTTAGGTGCTGCGATTTTGCGTTTAGTGAATGAAAATGAATCGCTACCGGGCAGTACCATTCTTAAGACTGGCTTATCGCTAAAATCATCGAATAACCTTGCCTTCGTTGATTTTCTCCCGAACATTGTCCAGGCATCAACCGTTTACTTAAAACCCCTAGGCTTGAACTGAAATGTATGAGCACCGAATTTCCTACCTATAATATTCAAGCCTTCCAGCGGCATGAACCCGACGTACCCTTTTTCATGACCCCGCTCGAAAAACTGGTACGTGAATTCAAGGGCATTGACAAATCACATTCCCACACGTTTTATCTGCTGATGTGGATCAAGGAGGGGAAGGGAACGCATACCATCGACTTTCGTACGTACGAGGTGGGACCTCACCAATTGTATTTTCTAACGCCGGGTCAGGTACACAGCTGGGAGCTTTCACCGGACATTAAAGGCTATAATCTTTTTTTCGAGCCGAACTACTTTCGTAGCCGTTTCCCCAATCGCCTCTTTGCGTATCCTTTTTATCACTCCCACCAGCATCGACCCTTACTGGAAGTGGCGGACGAAACGTTTGTATCCCTGTACGAGCTGATGTATCAGGAATATACGGCGGCGGAAGTCAACCGATCGGAGGTGTTTCTCTCGTACTTACACATTATCCTGGAAAAGGCGAACCGGGTGTATCAAAACCAGTGGCCAGGGGAATCGACCCACTACTACGACCGCATCCGGCAGTACGAAGAATTACTGGAAGAACAGTTTCTGGACATTCGGGAAGTGAAAACGTATGCTGAACAATTACACATCAGTCCGAACCACCTCAATAATATCTGTAAAACACTACTGGGCAAAACGGCCAGCCAGTTGCTTTACGAACGAATTATCATTGAAGCCAAACGCTTACTGACGCATACGGCTTTGTCCATCAAGGAAATTGGCTATCTGTTGCATTTTGAAGATCCTTCGTACTTCGTTCGCTTCTTCCGAACGCATACGGGGCAAACGCCACTGGATTTCCGAGAATCGCAAAATCGTTGATTTGTACCATTCTTGTCCGTATTCATACCTTACGTAAGAAGAAGGAAGAATGTATCTTTGTATCAGGAATCAGAAAGGGATTTTCTTCTGAACCTTCACGATCATGGCACTTAATTCGAAATTATACAGCATCGCTTTTAATAAATGTCCGAAATGCCACCAGGGAGATTTCTTCAAAACCAAGACTTCCTTCCAGCGTCATTTTGACGAAATTCACCACCATTGCCCGCATTGTAACGAAACGTTAGTACCCGAGCCCGGTTTTTACTGGGGAGCTTTGTACGTGAGCTACGCTCTGTACGTAGGCTGGTGTATGACGGCTTTTGTAGTCTATACGTACGTACTGAAATTGAACCTCGATTATTTCCTGGTCTTTCTGATTCCGACTTTGATTCTGTTGATGCCCTGGTTTTTCCGCCTGGCTCGTCGTACCTGGCTTAATTTATTTGTCGATTACGATCCAGCCAAAGCCCAGCAAAAAGCCGTGGGCTTAAAACCAGCGATTTAGTGTTTATTGCGTAGTGTACCTGTTTGCAGAAGACCTCCCAGCGATGGGAGGTCTTTTTTATATTGCCTTACAGGATGCCTCCACCCAGCATGAGCCGGAGGATGGCTACAATGAGTACGAAGATGTTAAGATTACGACCCGTTTTACTTTCCGAAAAGGCTCCAAAGCCCAAGCCGATAAACGCAACGGGAAGGGCGACCCAATTGACAATACCAATGAATGGAATGAGTCCTGCCAAAGCAATGACAAAGGCTACGATGCCGAGAAGGATGGAAATGAGATTAAACATAGGAATAGGGCTTTTACGAGAATGACCTTACAAAGGGAAGCATTTCTGCGGTCACCCGAAAAAAGCTTTCCACCATCGGAAGCAGGTCCTGATTACCGTACCAAAGCGAGGTTGAGCAGGCAAATTCAACAAAAAAGGATGGCTCCGTACTGACGAAACCATCCTTTTTAGTGACTTGAAAGAGCTTATTTCACCGCGTCAGCGTAATTTTTAGCTGCTGCTTCCCAGTTTACCACGTCCCAGTACGCTTTGATATAATCGGGACGTTTGTTCTGATATTTGAGGTAGTAGGCGTGCTCCCATACGTCCAGACCAATTACCGGTGTACCGGGCGTTTCAGCCAGGGCCATCAAGGGGTTGTCTTGGTTAGGCGTTGAGACAACGGCCAGTTTTTTATCCGGCGTTACGATCAGCCAAGCCCAGCCTGAACCAAACCGAGTAGTAGCCGCTTTATTGAACTCCTCAACGAATTTATCGTAGGTGCCAAATGATTTATTAATCGCTTCTGCTAATTCACCGGAAGGTTTGCCACCGCGTTTGGGGCCAATTGTATTCCAGAAAAAGGTGTGGTTCCAGTGACCACCGGCGTTGTTCCGAATGGCCGGAGCTGTGTTTTTATCAATTTTCTTCACTACCTGAAAAATGGTCTGTGAAGCTTCGGGTTTGCCTTCTACGGCTTTGTTTAGATTATCAACGTACGCTTTGTGGTGTTTGCCGTAGTGAATTTCCATCGTTTGCTTGTCGATGCTAGGTTCTAAAGCGTCGAAGGCGTAGGGCAGGGGAGCTTGAGTAAACTGTGCCGAAACCTGAAAAGCCGAAGCCAGCAGGCCGGCTACCAAAAGGGATTTAAATTTCATGGTTGAAAATGGTTTCTTAAGGATCTGAAACACTGCTTAGGTGCAGCTCAGAGGCAAAAATATCTGTACCATTTCAGGCTACAAGCGTTTCGGCAATAAACTTTTGTGGCTTGGGAGCTACGTTGGTTAAAGTCTAAACCGTGCTTTCGACGGATAGGCCTGGGAGGGCCCGGCAGCAAAAGATCGCCTGTATAGCCTTTAAACGATGATTTATCCCTTCCAATCGACCTTCAGAAGCTTGGTAAGCAACGTATCTTTCGTTTTCATACAAAAATCTTTCGTATGGATATGAAGTCACCCACTAGCAAGAAGGACCTTTGCCGTAGCAAAGGGTACTAGCGGAAGATCGTCCCAAAATGTCTTTAGAATTGAACAGTAAGTCGATTTTAGCGATCGTTACATTAAAATAAGCTTTAATTTTAATTGTTTGATTTAGGTCAAAGTATTCCGCCAGCCCTTTTCTGAGATTTGTACTTATTTAATACATACGTCATTTCTTCCCAGTTGCTATGAATAGTTTTGTTCTCATCCAGATTTGTGCAAAATCCGAATGGCATTCGCCACCCTTTGCCAAATATTTTTAAAATCTGCCTCTGATCTTTCAGAACTTTACCGGTACTGGCGAAATTAGCCCAGAGGAGTAGGGAGCTAGATTAGTTCTGTAATTTAGATTAATCCGGGAAATGCGGAAAATAAACCAACAGAACGATTCTCCATTGCTTGCCCCTGGCGTGTATGGTCTCCAGTGATCGACTGTAAGACGCACTTACAAAGAGCTTTAATTGATTGAGTGTTAGACACTACCCCCTCTTGTTATGTGGATTGTTCGATTAGCTTTACAGCGGAAGTATACCATTGCGGTGCTGGCTCTGCTGATCCTGATTATGGGTGTGGTATCCATTCGTCAGATGCCCACCGACATTTTTCCCCGTATCAACATTCCGGTTATTTCCGTAATCTGGTCGTACCGGGGACTTTCGACGGACGAAATGGAAAAGATGATTACCAACTTTTCCGAAACGTCGGTCATCAATAACGCCTCCGACATCCAGCGGGTGGAATCCCAGACCTACAATGGGGTGGCCGTACTGAAAATCTTCTTTCAGCCCACGGTGAAAATTGAGGAGGCCCTGGCTTCCATTACGGCCATTTCGCAGACGATTCGGGTACGGATGCCGCCCGGAACACAACCGCCGATTATTGTGCGGTACAACGCTACGGACGTTCCCATTCTGCAGCTGAGTATATCCTCGGACAGTCTGACGGAATCCCAAATCACCGACTACATTACGACCCGGATACGGCCCATGATTTCGACCGTACAGGGGAGCCGTCTGTCGCAACCGTTCGGGGGGAAAGCCCGTCAGGTGATGGTGGATCTTGACCCTGAACTCCTTACCGCTCGCGGCGTATCACCCGAAGATGTAGTCAATGCCGTATCCGCTCAAAACCTGACCCTGCCGAGTGGTCAGCTGCGGCTGGAGGAGAGAGAATATAACGTACGCCTGAACACCAAGCCCGACGCCATCATTGCGTTGAATGATATTCCGGTGAAAACGCTACCCGGCGGCGTGGTCCTGCACTTACGCGATGTGGCTAACGTCCACGATGGTTCGATTGTACAAACCAATGTAGTCAAACAGGACGGCCGACGGGGGGTATTGCTCAATATTGTAAAAACCGGGAATGCCTCAACGACCGAAGTCGTCGATAAAATCCGCAATGAAGTACTTCCGGCGGTTCGCGGAGCCGCTCCGGCGTCGCTGAAGATTACTGAACTTTTTGACCAATCCGTGTTCGTACGAGCCTCGATTCACGGAGTAGTCGTGGAAGGTCTGATTGCGGCCTTGCTGACGGCCGCCATGATTCTGCTCTTCCTGGGTAGCTGGCGGAGTACGCTCATTGTTGCTATTTCCATTCCACTCTCGATTCTGAGTTCGCTAGCTGTTCTGTATCTGATGGGCGAAACGCTCAATATCAACACGCTAGGCGGTTTGGCTCTGGCCATTGGTATTCTGGTGGATGACGCGACGGTAACGATTGAGAACATTCACCGAAATGAAGAGTTAGGTCTGCCCCTGCGAAGGGCGATTATGGTGGGGGCACACCAGATTGCCACGCCGACGCTGGTGGCTACGCTGACGATCTGTATCGTGTTCGTATCGGTACTCTTTTTGGAAGGTCCGGCCCGCTTTTTGTTCGGTCCGCTGGCTTTGGCGGTAGTATTCGCCATGATTGCTTCGTATATCCTTTCGCGTACCCTAGTGCCTACGCTGGCTGACTTGTTGCTCAAATCCGAGCCGCATCATCAGGAGGGACATTTGAATGGTCAGGCCAAAAAACCTAATCCCTTTGCTCGTATTTATCAAAGCTTCAACCGGGGCTTTGACCGTTTTCAAGGACGCTATCTGCGGGTACTACAGTGGAATCTGGGTCACCGAAAAACGGTACTGGGGGTATTCCTGATTGTCGTGATGATTACGGCGGTGATGGTGCCTTTCGTGGGACGTGACTTTTTCCCCAGCGTCGATGCCGGCCAGTTCAGGCTGCACATGCGGGCCCCGGCGGGTTCCCGATTGGAAGCTACGGAACGTACGGCGGGTCAGGCTGAGGCAGTCATCCGGCAGATCATTCCGGCCAATGAAATTGAAACGGTTATTGCCAACATCGGTCTGACGAGTGAAGGGTACAACTTTGTATTCCAGGATAACTCATCGCTGGGCTCCGCCGATGCGGAATTGCTGGTGGCTCTTAAAAAAGAGAAAAGTCGTCCGACGGAAGAATACATGCGGGAAATTCGGGCCAAGCTGGCCGAGGCTCTGCCGCAGGTGACCTTCTTCTTTCAGCCGGCGGATATCGTAACGCAGATTTTGAACTTTGGTCTGACGTCCCCCATTGATATTCAGGTGACGGGTTTTGACCGGAAAAACAACTTACGCATTGCCCAGGAAATTCGTAACAAAGTGGCTCAGATTCCCGGAACGGTGGACGTTCACCTGCACCAGGTCATGAATTCGCCTGAATTATTCGTGAACATTGACCGCGAACGGGCAAATCAGCTGGGGCTCAATGAAACCAAAGTGGCCAACAACATGATGATTTCCATGAGTGGTACCACGCAGGTAAACCCGAACTTCTGGCCGGACCCGGTTACGGGCTTCCCGTATCTGGTGGCCGTACAGACGCCGCCCTACAAACTCAATACGCTGGATAAACTCCTGCAAACGCCTTTGGTGACGCAAACTGGTGAACTAACGCCCCAGTCCCTGGCCAACGTCGCTAAGGTTGAACGCCGTGTAACGCCGATGGTGGTGAACCGGATGAATACGCAACCCATGTTTGATGTGTACGCCTCGGTAGAACGGACGGATCTGGGAAGTGTTTCCGGAAAGCTTTCCGAGATCATCAAGGAATACCAGCAACAACTCAAGCCGGGAAATAAAATTGAAGTACGCGGTCAGGTGGAAAGTATGAATTCAGCCTTTACGCGGTTGGGTATTGGTTTATTATTCGCGGCCATTCTGGTGTACATGCTGATGGTGGTCAACTTCCAGTCTTTTTTATATCCCTTCATCATTATTACGGCTCTTCCCGGAGCGATGTGCGGGGTAGTATGGCTGCTGTTTTTGAGCCAGACCACCTTCAGTATTCCTTCGTTGATGGGGGCGATCATGAGTGTGGGGGTAGCTACGGCCAACTCCATTCTGCTGGTAAGCTTCGCTCAGGAGCAGGTGTTTGATCTGCACATGAGTCCATATGAGTCAGCTCTGGAAGCGGGCCGTACGCGTTTACGTCCGATTTTGATGACGGCCCTAGCGATGATTATCGGGATGTTGCCGATGTCTTTAGGACTGGGCGAGGGCGGTGAGCAGAACGCTCCGCTGGGACGGGCCGTGATTGGCGGGTTGTTACTGGCCACCTTTACGACGCTGCTTTTCGTACCCGTCGTATTTAGCTATCTGGCGAAAAACCGCACCGAAGCCGAAATGGCCGAAGAGAAGGAACTGGCTGAGATGGAAGTTTGATGAGTGGGCAGTTTTCAGTTTACCGTTCTCTGTTACCTGCGAGAGCAACAAATTTTTTAAACAGAAACGGTAAATCATGAAATCTACCCATTGAAAACAGAAAACTGTAAACAGAAAACTAGTATATAGATCATGAAGAGAAATCTCTGGATATGGCTGATTCCGGTGGGATTATTGGCTTTATTCTTCTTCGTAGGCGTATTACCCCGAATCAGAAATCAACAGGAACTGCACGCCGAAAGCGACGCTGCCAAAAATCGTCTGCCGCTGGTGAACGTCGTCATTGCAAAACGTACCACCGATACGACGGGACTGACCTTGCCTGGACAAATCATGCCGTACCGCGAAACGCAGGTATACGCTCGTACGCAGGGTTTTTTGCGGCAACGTCTGGTCGATATTGGATCGAAAGTAAATCGGGGCAGCTTGCTGGCCACGATTGAAGCTCCTGAATTGGATCAGGATATTCTAAAAGCACAGGCGGATATGAAACTGGCTCAGGTGAATCTGGATCGGGTGAAAAGCGTGACGCTTCCCGGAGCCGTTTCGCAACAGGATGTAGATACGCGTCAGGCAGGATACGAAGTAGGCCGGGCGGCGTTGCGTCGGCTCGAAGCCTTGAAGAGTCTGCAACAGGTACGGGCTCCTTTCAATGGGATTATAACGGCCCGGAATGCGGACGTAGGAGCGTTGATTAATACAGGCAATATTCCCCTATTTACGGTATCTCAACTGGATACCCTGCGAGTATACATCGACGTACCGCAGACCTATTATCAGCTCGTAAAAATCGGATTACCCGCTACG